>NZ_CP101508.1:1355134-1655367 GCF_024380015.1 Photobacterium atrarenae | reverse complement strand
TGAAGGACAAAATGGGTGTCGAAGAAGGTGAGGATATGGGTCACGAATACGATGGTATTCGTGAAATCAACAACCCACTGCCGAAGTGGTGGTCCTACATGTTCTGGGGCACCATCATCTTTGGCTTGGTTTACCTGGCGCTGTTCCCTGGCCTGGGTAACTTTAAAGGCTTTTTAGGCTGGCAAAGTTCGAACCAGACTGTGCGTAGCGTCGAAGAGTCAAAACTAGCGATCGCCAATGCACAGAAAGAGCAACGTTTGGATCAGTACGCACGCGAGCTGGATGACGCAAAAGCGACCTTCGGCGAAACGTTCAAAACACTGGCCTACGACGCATCTGGTAATGCACTGCGCCCAATCACTGAAATTGCCGGCGATTCTGACGCCATCAAGGTGGGTCAGCGTCTGTTCATTCAAAACTGTGCGCAATGTCATGGTTCTGATGCACGTGGTCAGCTAGGTTACCCGAATCTGACCGACGACGCCTGGCTATACGGTGGTGAAGCGGAAACGATCAAGACGACCATTATGCAAGGCCGTCACGGTGTCATGCCGGCCTGGATCGACACGCTGGGCGAAGACGGTGTTCGCGACGTCACAACGTATGTTCTGGGCTTGTCCGGTCGTAGCGTGAACGCTAAAGAGGCCGCAGCCGGTCAGCAACGCTTCGTTGTTTGTGCCGCATGTCATGGTACAGATGGTAAAGGTAACCCGGCCTTCGGTGCGCCTGACCTGACGGATCAAACCTGGCTATATGGTGGCTCTCGCCGTGCGGTTGAAGCGACGATCACACACGGTCGTCAAGGTGTGATGCCTGCATGGAAAGATGTTCTGGGTGAAGAGAAAGTTCAGCTGATCTCTGCCTACGTCTGGAGCCTGAGCAACGAAGCCAGCAAATAATCGGATGGTTTAAAAAATCAGTTACATATTATCTAATAAATTAGTAATTAAAACTGAGACTTAACACATAGCCCCTGTTACATTCAGGGGCTCTTTTCATCAAAGCGTCAAAGGTAATCACTATGCGTAAACCATGGTATAAGCATTTCTGGCCTTGGTTCGTTTTCTCCATTCCTGCCATTTCCATTATCTACAGCCTGACTGCTGTTTACATCTTTTCTCAAAACCAGGTCGATCTCGTCGCAGAAGATTATTACAAGAAAGGCAAAGCGATTAACCTTGACCTTTCCCGGTTACGCGTCGCCGACGCGCTAAAACTCAAAGCGTCTGTTCAAGTCGCTGAAACAGATGTGGTTGTAAACTTCACTAAAGGTGAGCTGAAAAGCTACCCCAACCTCCGGGTGACCTTCACACACCGGACTTTAGCCAACAAAGACTTTACCCAAATGGTCAGCGCCGATATGAAAGGCACTTATCGTTTCAACGCACCTGAAGCATTGCAAGGCCCTTGGTTTGTTGAGTTGGAACCATTTGATGGCGACTGGATGCTCCAAGGACGAGTGACCTTGCCTTCATCTGACCCAATCTCGCTGTACGGGCAGGACAAGGGATGAGCAAAGACTGTTACCACTGTGGTGACCCGGTCCCAGCGGGTTACCATCAGCAAGTAAACATCCTGGGTGAATTGCGCGATATGTGCTGTCCGGGCTGTGAAGCTGTTGCACAGACCATTGTCGACAGCGGCCTGACTTCCTATTACGAGTACCGCACGGCACCAGCTGAGAAGGCCGATCTGGTTCCTCAGCAGCTTCAGTCCCTGTTGCTGTATGATCATGAAGAAGTACAACAGGAGTTTGTCCGTAATGTTGAGCACAGCAAGGAAGTCTCCCTTTCGCTCGACGGCGTCTCCTGCGCTGCCTGTGCCTGGCTGATTGAAAAACAGCTCAACCGTGAGCCCGGCGTCCTTGCCATTCGTGTGAACACCACCACCCATCGCGCCCTGCTAACCTGGGATCCGGCGCAAGCCAAGTTGAGTCATTTACTCGGTATCATTCATCAACTCGGCTATAAAGCCGCGCCTTTCGAAGCTGACGCCCAAGAACAGCAATATCACCGCACCATGAAAGGCTACCTCTACCGTCTGGGGATAGCCGGAATTGCTACCATGCAGGTGATGATGCTAGCCGTGGCTTTGTATTTCGAAATATTTGGCGATCTGGATGCCGAATTCAAAAGTTACCTGCGCTGGGTCAGCCTGATCTTTGCTACTCCGGTACTGCTCTACTCTGCCCTGCCGTTTTACCTCAATGCCTGGCGTAATCTCAAAGCCCGGACGCTGGGGATGGATGTTCCGGTTTCAATCGCTCTTCTGTTTGCTTTCGTGGCCAGTCTGTACGCCACAGTGATGGAAAAAGGCGAAGTCTTTTTTGAATCCATCTCCATGTTTACCTTCTTTCTGCTGCTGGGCCGTTTCCTTGAAATGCGCGCCCGCCGTCAGGCTGCAGCGGCCAGTGCCAACCTATTGAAGCTGGTGCCAGCCATGGCAACCCTGGAAGACGGCAGCCAAGTGGCCGCTAAGACGCTGAAAGTCGGTAATGTGATCATGGTATTGCCGGGTGAAAACCTCCCGGCAGATGGCGAAATCCTGCAAGGGGAAAGCGCCATTGACGAATCCATGCTCACCGGTGAGCCGATGCCGGTCCCGCGTACAGTCGGAGAGCAGGTCTTTGCCGGGACCATTAACGGCGATGGTAACATTACCCTGAAAGTAACGCAGGATCGGCAAAACTCTTTAATCTCCAACATTGTACGTCTACAAGATGAGGCACAGTCTTCCAAGCCGAAAGTGGCCGAAATTGCCGATATTGTCGCCCGTTATTTCGTCGCTGCCATTTTAATTATCTCTGCCGGCACCTGGCTGTTCTGGGTACAGGAACGTCCGGAAGATGCTCTATGGATCACACTTTCCGTTCTGGTGGCCACCTGCCCTTGTGCGTTATCTCTGGCAACGCCAACCGCTCTGACGTGCTCAACATCCAGCTTAGGCCGGCTGGGAATCCTCCTGCGTCGCGGTCATGTACTCGAGACGCTTTGCAAAGTGAACCAGCTGGTGATCGACAAAACCGGGACGCTCACCGAAGGGAACATTCGCCTGGTCGACACCAAGTTACTGAGCAATCTCTCCCAGCAAGACGCGCTTGCTTATGCCGCGGAACTCGAACGGTTTGCCAACCACCCGATTGCCAAAGCATTTCGCGACTACCGCTCCGAGCACCTGAGCTTTGATAATGTTGAGAATGTCATCGGTTCAGGCCTGAAAGGCTTCACGGGTAATGACGAATGGCGTATCGGCCAGGCCACCTTTGCGCTGGAGCTGCATCCGGAAAAAGAACACCTGCTGATGCAGTGTGACAACCGCTTCCAGGTCTGGCTGACCTGCAATGCCCAACCGATTGCTGCATTTAAGCTTGATGACCCAATCCGTGAAGACAGCAAAGAGCTGGTTGAACAATTCCAGTCGGCGGGGATCAAAGTGACTATGTTAACCGGGGATCACTCAGCTAACGCCCAAGCCGTCGCCGACAAGCTTGCCGTTGACACCCTGGTTGCCGGGGCAACCCCGGAGGGAAAACTTGCTTACCTGCGTAGCCTGAATCAGGATCAGGTTGCCCTGATGATTGGTGACGGCGTGAACGATGCGCCAGTTTTGGCCGGCGCTCACCTTTCTGTCGCCATGGGCAGCGGGACAGATGTTGCCAAGTCCTCAGCAGATATGGTATTGCTGGGCGATAAGCTATCACGCATCTTGCGTGCTCGACAGCTTGCGTTGAAAACCCGGAAGATCATCCGGGAAAACCTGGCCTGGGCTTTGGGTTATAACCTGGTCATTTTACCACTGGCCGTCGCCGGTTTCGTCGCCCCATATATTGCGGTGGTAGGAATGTCAGCAAGCTCAATCATCGTTGTCTCTAACTCTTTAAGGTTGTTGAAAGAAAATGGCTAGTCTTTATCTGTTGATCCCCATCGCGATCATTTTCGTCTGTATCGCTGTCGGTATTTTTCTTTGGGCAGTGAAAAGTGAGCAGTTTGAAGATCTTGAGCGGCGTGGCTATGACATCCTCTTTGACGAGGCTGAAAATGAGCAAACGGGTAAACCTACACAGAAGCGCAATTAATCCTCATGGAAACTGTCATCTCCAGTGATTTTATCGCAGCCTTTGTGATTGGCCTGATGGGCGCCGGGCATTGTCTGGGCATGTGTGGTGGTGTCGCTGCTGCCCTCACGCTTGGAATACCCGGTCAGCACAACGGTCGACGTTGGCCCTACCTGGTTTGTTATAACGCTGGTCGGCTGATCTCTTATGCAATTGCCGGCGCCATCATCGGTAGCGCATTTGCCGGCATGGCCGCCCTCAGCGGTCATGCCACAGCATTGGTTTCTCTGCGTTTGCTGGCGGCGGTAATGATGATTTTGCTCGCGCTGTATATTGGTCAGTGGTGGCAGGCGATCACACACTTAGAAAGGCTCGGTCAACACCTGTGGCGGCTGATTTCACCTCAGGCAAAGTCCTTGTTACCGCTGAAGTCACCAGCCGCAGCGTTGCCTTTTGGCATACTCTGGGGCTGGCTACCTTGCGGGCTGGTCTATTCAACCTTAAGCTGGGCAGCAGTCTCCGGCAGTGCTGCCAGCGGTGCGGCCGTGATGCTGGCTTTTGGTCTCGGGACCTTACCGGCGATGATTGCTGTCGGCTCTTTAGCTCAGCAATTACAACAGGTTTTAAAGAACCTCTATTTCAAGCGAGCCAGTGCCTTGCTGCTCCTCATGTATGGGGTCCATACTGGTTATATCGCAATCAAACAAATTTTGTAGGGTTTTATATTTCTCGTCACATAGATTCATATTGTGTTAAAATATTGACCTACATCAAAACGGTTAGACAGGCTTATGATTTCGGACAAACTTCCAACCAAACGTGTCCAGTCCGGTGGATGCGCCATTCATTGCCAGGACTGTAGTATCAGCCAGTTATGTATTCCATTCACGCTGAACGAATCTGAGCTTGATCAGTTGGATCAGATCATCGAGCGTAAAAAGCCGATCCAGAAAGGACAAGAGCTTTTCAAAGCCGGTGATGAGCTAAAGTCGCTCTATGCGATCCGCTCTGGTACCATTAAGAGCTACACCATCACTGAACAGGGTGATGAGCAAATCACGGCATTCCACCTGGCCGGTGACCTGGTCGGCTTTGATGCCATCAATGAAATGATGCATCCGAGTTTTGCCCAGTCCCTGGAAACATCCATGGTTTGTGAAATTCCGTTCGAAATCCTCGATGACTTATCCGGTCGCATGCCGAAACTGCGCAAGCAGATTATGCGTCTGATGAGTAACGAGATTAAAGGCGATCAGGAAATGATCCTGTTGCTGTCGAAGAAGAATGCTGAAGAGCGTCTGGCGGCGTTCCTGTATAACCTTTCTCTGCGTTTTTCTCAGCGAGGTTTTTCACCCCGTGAATTCCGCCTGACCATGACGCGTGGCGACATCGGTAACTATCTGGGTCTGACCGTTGAGACCATTAGTCGCCTACTGGGTCGCTTCCAGAAATCCGGCATGTTGGGTGTAAAAGGCAAATACATCACCATTTTGGATCACGATGAGCTGTCTCGTCTGGCAGGCGTCGGCAGCATCGACTGATAAGCTGATTTCCGGTTGAATAAGAAAGTGATACGAGCATGCGTCGTATCACTTTTTTTCTTTTCTAAGCTCCCCATAACCGCTGCGATACGTTACAGTTAATTGAGCCAATCTGATTTATCTATTTGCTTTCAAGGGTATTCAGGGCAACTAGATAGTATTCCTAGACAGGGATCTGAGACTGGTATTGATGCCAACACGGTTGTGTAAGGGGGCAATAATGACCAAGTACAGTAATATTCTTGTGGTGGCCGATCCGGAGCAGGATCACCAACCCGCCTTATCTCGTGCTGTTGACCTTGCGAAATGCTCGCAGGATGTCACCATCACCTTGTTTCTTGCCATCTATGACTTTTCATACGAAATGACCTCGATGTTGTCTGCCGATGAGCGCCAGGCAATGCGCCGTGGCGTGGTGATGCAGCGGGAAGAGTGGTTAAAAGACATTATCCAGCCCTACCTTGATGAAGGCTTTCACATTGAGCTGAGCGTAGTTTGGCACAATCGACCTTATGAGGCCATTATTGCGGAAGTGTTCAGTAAAGAGCACGACTTACTGATTAAGGCAACACACGATCACGATAAAATAGGTTCGGTGATTTTTACCCCGACCGACTGGCACTTACTTCGCAAATGCCCCTGCCCTGTATTGATGGTGAAAGAGCATAGCTGGCCGGAAAACGGTAAAATTATTGCCAGTGTAAACCTGGCCGCTGACAGTGAAACCCACGATAAACTCAATGATGCCATCGTAACGGAAGCGCTCTCAATGGCTGAAACCGTCGGTGCGGAAGTCCATTTGGTGAACGCCTATCCGTCAACGCCGGTCAATATCACCATCGAGTTACCTGAATTTGATCCCGCATCCTATTCAGATGCCGTCCGGGGCCATCATCTGACCTCGATGAAAGCCCTGCGCCATAAGCATGGTTTACCGGAAGAGCAGACCCATGTGGTTGAAGGCTTACCTGAAGATGTGATCCCCAATGTAGCGAAAGAGTTAGATGCCGAACTGGTGATCCTCGGCACCACAGGCCGCACCGGTTTGTCTGCCGTATTTATCGGAAATACCGCCGAGCATACCATCGACCGCTTGAATTGTGACTTGCTGGCCCTGAAGCCGGAAGGCTATGTCAGCCCGCTCAGCCCGCATCCGGAACAAGATAAAATATCTTAAACATTGAACACAAGCAGCCTCCATTTGGAGGCTGTTTTACGATTTGGCAAGTCTGTGCTTTCAGAGCGACTTTAAATCTCAATCCGGCGTTCGTTGCTGTCCGGGAAGGGATATTCCATATGTTTTGCTGTCGCCCGGGCAACTGGCTCGCCACAGTATCGCGATACAACCGTCAGCGCCATATCAATTCCTGCCGAAATACCGGCTGAGGTCAGCAGTTTGCCGTCTTCGACCACATGCTGGGTTTTCAACACGGTTGTTTGCGGAAACAATTCCTGCATCCAATCTAGTGATCGCCAGTGGGTCGTGACCTGTTTGCCCTCAAGCAGTCCGGCCTGCCCCAAAACCAAGGCTCCGGTACACACTGAAGTCAGCAGCTCCAGCGTCGGTGTAGTGTTCTGAAGCCAACCGAGCAGCTTTGGGTTATCCAGCAATGGCCGGGTTCCCCAACCTCCTGGGACAACCAGGATATCCAGTTGTGGGCAATCTTCCAGGCTGTAATCCGGTAGCACTCGCATCCCGCCACTCGTCACAATGGGAGCTTGATGCTCTGCAATCAAAATTACTTCGAACGGTGACTGTGATTCGCGTCGATTTTCCTCCACCAGCCGCGTAGTCGAAAAGACTTCATAAGGCCCGCAATAATCGAGTACCTCCACATCATCAAAAATCAGTATTCCAACTTTTTTCCTTTCCATCCTGTTCTCCTTAATACCAATCACAGTGAGTAAGTGATCAAAGTTTGCGCCGGAAAAATGCTTCAGAAAAAGGCAGAATTTTTCGATAAGTAGTTATTCTACAATCAAAAATTCTAACGCAGTTTTCGAGTATTTTAACAAGCTAGGATGACCAGATATTTACTACGATTGGTAAAACATTGTGCTGATCCGTGAATCACGGGTTGTAGGGGAATGGGTTCACCTGAAAGGTTATACAATACCAAACCTGAGTAAATAGCAACCCAGTTGCACAATAAAGTGGTTCAGATGGAGAAAGACGTCGGCTAAGGAGAAGAGAGCGTAAAGATAGCGGCGCGCCTATCAACAATTGCAGCGCCGCCATAGAGACGGGCTATCAGGAAGGCAGGACAGCCTTCCCGAGCAGCTAAATTACAGGTTGGTCACATCAATGAACATGGATTCGTCGATATTGGTTGAAGAGACCACCGCTTCGTTAAACGCGTATTCTTCCCGCTCTCCCTCACGCTCCAGCGGAAGATTGACAAAATCGAATAACGTTTTGTCCGCCAGCTGGCTCGGGCTGACATTTTGAATCGATTTGAAGATACTCTCGACACGACCCGGCGTTTTCTTATCCCACTCAACAAGCATGGCTTTAATCGCCTGGCGTTGCAGGTTCTCTTGGGAGCCGCACAGATTACAAGGGATAATCGGAAACGCTTTATGCTCGGCATATTTGATCAGATCTGTTTCGCGGCAGTACGTCAGTGGGCGAATCACCACGTTTCGACCATCATCAGAGCGCAGTTTTGGCGGCATCGCTTTCATTCGCGAGCCGTGGAACATATTCAAAAACAGCGTTTCAACAATATCATCCAGGTGGTGACCCAGCGCAATTTTGGTCGCCCCGATCTTTTCGGCAAAAGAATACAGGGTGCCGCGACGCAGTCGTGAACACAGGCCGCAAGTCGTTTTCCCTTCCGGCACTTTCTCTTTCACCACCGAGTAAGTATCTTTATCAACGATGTAGTACGGAATATCCAGGCTCTCAAAGTACTCTGGCAAAATGTGCTCAGGGAAGCCCGGCTGTTTCTGATCCAGGTTGACCGCAACAACATCAAACTTAATCGGCGCTGCTTTTTGCAGATTCAATAGGATATCTAACATCGCAAATGAATCTTTACCGCCACTGATACAGGCCATGACCACATCATTTTCTTCAATCATGTTGTAGTCAATGATGGCATTGCCAACATTTCTCCGCAGGCGTTTCTGCAGCTTGTTGAATTCAAGTGTATCTTTTCTTGTATCTTTCTGATTCATTGCGACTTCTCACACTGTCGATTGGGTCGACTGTAGATTTCCTGACTGGATTCTAGATAGGGCGTGGATTATACGGACTTTTCTTGAAGGTTGAAATATTAAAGGTACCGGCGTTACCACTCTGCCCGTCCAGGATCCATGAAAAACGCCTCAATCCACCGATCTTCGCAGCTACCATACCTAAGAATTGAATAGAAGTGTCCGTTTATATATAGTCTTAAGTGAGAATAAATATCACTTAATGTAACTAGACGGGTGGTTACAGATGGAACAAACCTTCAGGGCGAACCAGCCGGACACCAAGAACCCTGTCGCGGTGAAGCAGATAACGCCGCAATTGCATGCCTCTGGCGGCGCAGACTCGATGTGTTGGTATAATCTGCAATTTCCTGACCTAAAAGGGAGAAATCATTTTCAGTGTTTTCAACTTGCTGAAAATATCTGCTTTACTAAAAGCACGTACCAAAGTGATGTCCCGCTGCTGTCCGAAATTGACTACCCAACTGAGACAACTCTCCTGGTGTTTGGCCTGATGGGAGAAAGCCGCCTGGGTTTTTGTAAAGACGCATTGAATACAATTAAAGCAGGTGAGATTTGGTTATTTAACGTGAAAGGCAGCGCCCTATATCGCTATACCAGTGCCAACACCTGCCATGAGATGGCTGTGCTGAAAATACCAACAGACCGACTTCAACGTACTTTTTCTGAGCAAGACCGTTCATTAAACCCCATCTTCACCATGGAGTATGCGAAAGTCGCCATACAACAGGATAACGCGCGCTGGATTGCCCCACTGCTCAACAACCCCCTGCTACATCCGTTTGATCGCATGAAAGCCGAAGGAAGAGCCCTGGCGCTGATTGCTCATTGGCTGATTCCCCTCGCTCAACCCTTCCACCCTGACAATGCACCGATTTCAAAAAGGGATCCTATTGAGCGTGCCCGGAAGATTTTAATCTCCGAAATGACCAACCCGCCGACGCTTGATGATCTTGCCCGGAAGGTTGGAATGAGCCATACCCGGCTAAACAGAAGTTTCAAAAAAACATATGGTAAAACTGTATTTAGCTGGCTCAGAAGCTATCGGATAGCATTAGCCAAATCGTACTTGCGAGATCATGCGCACAGTATAACGGAGATTGCCCATTTATGCGGCTTTAGCAGTGCCAGCCATTTCACTCAGGCATTCAGGCAACAGGAAGGCTTGACGCCCATCGACTACCGCTCACAACATTGACAACAGGCTCCCTGTCAGTGACGCAGGGTCGCGATCCGCAAACTCACGGCTGACCAACAACAAATCACCATGCAAAGCAGCAACAACCCAATCCCTGCGTGAAAGTATTCAGTCAGACTTGCTGCCGTCTGGAATAATAGAGACCCACTGGCCAGGCCGCCAAAAAATGCCGCGGAAACACGCCCTGAAGCAGTGGGGATTTCACCAAAAACCGGATATTGAATCACCATCGCCATCGCGACAGCATTCGTAGCAACCAAAGTGCTGCCGATACCAACGACACCGACATAAATCAGCCATTGCCACGCTTGTGTCGCACTAAACGCGCACAGCAGCGACAATCCGGCGACAGGGTACAATATCAGCAGCAGATCGGACTCATGCCGAAGCCGGCTTGCCAGCGGGGTCAGTACCAAGCGAGACACAATTCCCACCCCGCCAAACAGAGTGATCAGAAATGCAGCTTGTTGCGTGCTCATTCCAATCTGGGCCGCAACCATCGGAATTTGAGTGATAAATGCAGCCAAGGTAACGCCAACGCCTGCCTGCATCACCAGCAAATATACCAGAACCAGCTTGTCCCCCTGACCCCGTGCAGAAATGCGTATCACGGGAACTCTGGCTTGCCAGTGCTTCCCGGCCACTAAGCCTGCCATCCCGAAACAAAGTGGAATCATCAACGCAAACGCGGATCGCCATCCCCATTCAGTAGCTGCCAGAGACAGCACAGACCCTGCTGCCAGGGCTGCTAACTGAACGCCGGACTGCTTGACCCCGACCATCAACGCTTTCCGGGAGGGCGGGACCTGAGACGCAATTGCTTGATTCGTAACCGGGTTGGCAAGGGCTTGGGCGATCCCGCAAACAGCGATCGCCAAGGCCATGCCCAGCCAGTGCTCAACCCAAATTAATACCGTGAACGACAGTCCGGTCAGAAGAAATAAAGACACTGCAGCCTGGCGAACACCCCAATGCTTGACCCAACGTCCTGCATACATGGAAAGCACGGCGGCCACGCCAAAGGCAGCCAAGGTAAATATACCGAGTATGTGTGGATTGATGTGGGCTTCTTCCAGCATCAGCGGCGCAAGTGCGCCCGTGGCGTACAAAACAAGCATCGGCAGTGCCATCGCCATGAGCAGGATCAGAAGCAGCGCCTTATCCGTTTTCTGCTCAGTAACAGAGCTGTGTTGATTGAATGATGGATCACGCAATTGACTCACTTTAATTCTCCCATTCCCAGTCCAACTTTTACGTCTGTATTCTCAACAGACAACCCATTTGTTCCGGATATTATTGAAGAAGAAGGGATACCATAAATATCAAACGGCGAGCGACTTTCTATCAAAGCGCGAACAGAACTCCGCAAAACAAAAACGCTCCCGGTGAGGAGCGTTTTGCCACTTCTTACTTTGTTATCTTTCAGCTAAATAGCTCAAGAAAGAACAGATAAATCGTATCCCAGAGCCGGCTGAAGAAACCGCCTTCTTCAACACTTTGCAACGCCACCAATGGCGCTTCTGAAATCGTTTCTTCATCAACCTGATAGAGTATCTTCCCGACCACATCGCCTTCCTGTACCGGCGCCATCAAGGTACCGTCCAGTTCCACGCTTGCCGTGAGTTTATCTTTATCATTGCGTGACAAGGTCACGTATGTATTGGATGCAGCGCCCAGCGCGATAGAGGATGTCTCCCCCTTCCAGATACGCTCTTCCAGTACCGTCTCACCCTGCTTATGAGGGGATACCGTTTCAAAGAACCGGAATCCATAATTGAGCAGTTGTTTGCTTTCAGCTTCACGGGCTTTGGTACTCTTGGTTCCCATCACAACCGCAATCAGCCGCATGTTCCCTTCCGTTGCAGAACTCGCCAGGCTATAGCCCGCCCCGCTGGTGTAGCCGGTTTTCATCCCGTCAACGTTCATGCTGCGATCGCCCAGCAAACCATTGCGGTTACGTTGGGTGATCTTGTTGTAGGTAAAAGAGCGCTCGCTGTAGAGACGATAGATATCCGGTAGATCCCGGATCAACGCCTGGCCGAGCAGTGCAATATCATACGGCGTGGAATAAAGCGCATCGCTGTCCAGTCCGTGCGGGTTCGAGAATGAGCTGTTGTTCATCCCCAACTTCTTGGCCCAGGAGTTCATCAGGCTGACAAATGCCCCTTCCGAACCGGCCACATGCTCAGCGATCGCCACGCTGGCGTCATTGCCGGACTGAATAATCAACCCACGATAAAGATCCATCATGGCCACTTCTGTATTCACCTCGATAAACATTTTCGAGGAATCCGGGAAGTTTTTTGCCCAAGCGTTGCGGCTAATCACAACCTTGTCATCCTTACTGATATTGCCGCTTTTCATCTCCTGCCCGGCAACATAGCTGGTCATCAGCTTGGTCAGGCTGGCTGGGTTCAGTTGATCGTGGGCATTTTTTTCAGCCAACACCTGCCCCGTATGATAATCCATCAAAACATAGCCTTTTGCGCCAAGGCTCGGTGGATCGGGAATAATCGTTGGCGCCGCCACAGATGCAGTTGAAAAAATACCAGAGAGTAACGCAGTGCCGATCATGGCTGCGCGAAATCGAATTGTCCTTTGCATGGTAATATCGCCAGTCCTCTTTCCTGTTCGGGCCAGTATATCGAAGTGCCGGGGGGATGCTTGCGGCCTTTTACCAAGGTTTACCAATTGTCATATACCCTTACAAACCATCCCAAGCCACATATTGCATGAGCAACAAATAACATACTAACGCTTTATTTTCAGCCACTTCTCGCACTTAGTCGAGCGAGGTGGCAGTTTTGGTTGATGGCGTAGCACATCAAACTCAGTAGGGGGTATGCTTTTATGCTGCATTATTGTCCTATAGCCATAGAAATGACTTTATTACCTGAAGATGAAGTTCAGATGACAACTGAACTTCACAGTCAATAAAAACATCTACAGTACAGTAACTTACAACAAACACCCTTTGCTTTTGAGTTCCAATTTTGCAAAAAATTCTTATTTTTTTGCTGTTTACCATTTTTTAACGAATCAAAAACTTTTATGCTTAATCGTAAAACTTGGCAGGAGATTCATCTACCAAGTAGTAGTCAACATAAGGATAGGTAATGACTTTCTACAGCAAATTAGAGCAGCACTATCAGAAGCTCTCTCGCCTCGCGCACCTCAACGCTATTTGCGGCTGGGACCAAGCCGCCATGATGCCGGAAGGTGGTAACCAGGCCCGCTCTGAAGCAATGGCAGAGTTGGCCGTCATGCATCACGAACAGGCAACCGCGCCGGAACTTGCTGACTGGTTCGCTCAGGCAGAAAGGGAAACCCTGACTGCAGAGCAAGTCACCAGTCTAAAAGAAATGAAGCGCTCATGGCAGATCAACAACTTGCTGCCAACCGATTTGGTTGAAGAGAAATCCCTCGCAGGTTCAAAATGTGAACACGCCTGGCGCAGCCAGCGAGCCGCCAATAGCTGGCATGAATTCAGCTTGAATCTGAAAAAAGTGGTTGAACTGGCTCGCCGTGAAGCACAGATCCGCGCCGAAGCGACCGGCCTCAGCCGTTATGACGCGCTACTGGATTTATATGAGCCCGGCATGACCACTGCCGAACTGGATAAGCTGTTCAGCGAAGTGAAAAGCTGGCTGCCGAGCCTGATCCATCAGGTCCGCGAAAAGCAAGGCACAGAGAAAGTGTCTACGCCGGCGGGCCCATTTCCAATTGAGCAACAAAAATCCCTCAGTGTAGATGTGATGTCCAAGCTCGGGTTTGATTTTCACCATGGCCGACTGGATGTCAGTGTCCACCCGTTCTGTGGCGGCGTACCGACCGATGTGCGCATCACCACCCGCTACGACGAAAATGATTTTACCTCAGCGCTAATGGGCGTGGTTCATGAAACCGGCCATGCGCGCTATGAGCAGGGTTTGCCGGCCAAATGGCGCGGCCTGCCGATTGGTGAAGCCCGCTCAATGGGAATTCACGAGTCGCAAAGCCTGTTCTTTGAGATGCAGCTCGCCCGCAGTGAGCCGTTTATGGAAATCCTGGCGCCCCTGGCGGCAGAAGCATTCGACCGAAGTAATGACTCAGCGCTCTCCAGCGCCAACCTGACATTACTCAACACCCGCGTCAAACCAGGCTTTATCCGTGTTGATGCTGATGAAGTCACCTATCCGGCACACGTGATCCTGCGCTACGAGATTGAGCGCGACTTGATTGAAGGTCATATTGAGGTGGCAGATATCCCGGAGCTGTGGGATAAGAAAATGACCGAGTACCTTGGCCTGTCGACCAAAGGGAATTACACCGACGGCTGTATGCAGGATATCCACTGGACCGACGGCAGCTTTGGTTACTTCCCGTCTTATACCCTGGGTGCCATGTATGCAGCTCAGTTTATGGCCGCCATACGCAAAGAGATGAACGTCGACAACCTGATCCGCGAGCGCAACCTGCAGCCAATTTTCAACTGGCTGGATAAGCATATCTGGAAGAAGGCCTCCTCAGTCTCGACCGACAAACTGCTGATTGAAGCCACCGGCGAGCGCCTGAATGCGGAGCATTTCAGAAATCACTTGGTTGAACGCTATCTGAAATCGTAACTCACCATCGGTGTGGCAATGAACAAAACGCCCTGAGCTGATGCCAGGGCGTTTTTCTTTACTCCCATTGATGAAACCCGTTGAGAATCAGATCAAACTCATCTCCAGTATCGAATTGACCGACACCCCGTTCCATTTATAGGTGTAATGGCGGGTCTGACAGACTTTACTCACCAGATTCGGTTTGAACAGCACATAACAGTCATGGCCCTGGTGGCGGACGGACTGATACACAATCCCATCGCCTTTTGCAGCTTTAATTTCTGTTGCCAGTGCTTGTGAGTGGCTGTAGTTGGTCGGATGATACAGCTCAGAGTCGAGATAAGGCTGAGCGGTTAAATCTGTCAGCTCGGCGCTGAACCAGGCATCAATGCAACGCATCTGAATATCCTGCGCCGGCTCCTGGGTGTAGCCCATCACCCGTTCCATATGGTGCACCGTTTCTTTGATGGCAGTATTTACATCCGGTGCTGCATAGTAACCGCCAAAGTCCGCAGTGTTGAACCTTGCGCCATCTGGGTTGATATGGGTAAAGGCAGCCATAACATAGCTACAATGCGGGATCCCGACCAGCCTCTCGTCTGCCGGGACCTGGCTGAAATTGCCGACTTCTTCCGACAAACGCGGATTGGTCAGGGCTTCGACCGCAAACACCGCTTCAAGCTGCTCAGGCTCAGCGACATCTTCATATAAATTGATGGGCGGGTATTTGGACGGGATCAGGCGAAAGCAGTGCTGCTCCCGAAAGGATTGTTGTGGGTATTCCATCTATGACTTCCCACCCCGCCAGGCGTTGAGACGAGAGGCCACCTGGTACAAATCCACGACTTTGCCCTGTGTCATCACATCCATTGCCGAGCGGCCGGCAAAAAACGGATGGGCATTTGGCTTCTGAACCCACTGATACACACTCTCTTCAGCACTGAACAGGATGCGCAGACATTTGTGAATATTGAGGATATAGCTCATTCGCTCCAGTAAATCATTCGATACCTTGGCCGATTCGGGGTGGCTACGGTATTTATTGAGCGTGGAGCGGGAACTCAGCCCCAGCAACGCCATTTGCTGCGCCTGAGTACAGGACCATTTGTCCAGAATATTAAACACCACCGGCAGCACCTGGTTGCCGGTATGGGCATGAATGGCCTGGTTTGTGGCATGGGATGCGTTCATCGCCACCTCTTAACTCGATCACAAGAATTGTCCATATATGGACAAATTTATCATTAATGCGTAAAAGTTGCTAGCCTTAGATTGTTTTACTTTGATATTTCCGGCTTCAACCTCTCAAATGACATCTACAAAGTCCAAATATAGACAGAAACACCTAAAGCCCGAGTTTAACCGAGTACAGTGAGTACAGCTAAAGCAAAAGGGTGACAGAAAAGGATTTGAGGTGAATGATGATGGTACCGCCTAGGCAGCGGTACACATCAGAGGGCTTGTGAGCGAGCATTTAAGCCGGACGATAGTGAAGTGCGGTTTTCTCGGCCAGTTTGACAATCACTTTGACCGCCTTCTCCATCCCTTCCAGAGTGATAAATTCATGGATCCCGTGGAAGTTATAACCGCCGGTGAATATATTCGGACACGGCAGCCCCATATAAGATAAACGCGCACCATCGGTACCGCCACGGATTGGCTTAATCACTGGCTGGACATCGCAATCGATCATAGCCTGCTTTGCCAACGCAATAATATGCGGATGCGGCTCAATCATTTCCCGCATGTTGGCATAGTTATCGGTAATTTCCAGCGTAATACGCGCCTTGCCAAGCTGATGATTCAACTCATCTACTTTTTGCTGCATCAAGGCTTTGCGTTGCGCCAGCCCATCCCGGTCAAAATCACGCAGCAAATAATGCAACGAGGTTTCCGCCACAGAGGCCTCCATCGCCGCGAGATGATAGAAACCTTCGTACCCTTCGGTGCATTCCGGCGTTTCGCTGTCCGGCATCATCAGCTGAAACTGTGCCGCGATACCCATGCTGTTCACCATCTTGTTCTTGGCGGTTCCCGGATGCACATTGACGCCCTTACACACCACTTTGGCTGATGCAGCATGAAAATTTTCATACTCCAGCTCTCCCACAGGGCCACCGTCAATGGTATAAGCCCACTGAGCGCCGAACTTCTCTACATCAAATCGATCGGCGCCCCGGCCGATTTCTTCGTCCGGGGTAAAGCCGATACAAATATCGCCATGCGGGATCTCCGGCTTGGCAATCAGATACGCTACAGCCGTCAGAATTTCCGCAATCCCGGCTTTGTTATCCGCCCCCAATAACGTGGTGCCATCAGTCATGATCAACGTCTGACCATGTAACTGATGCAGTTCCGGATACTGGATCGGAGAGAGCACTTCATCACCTACCCCCAGGGCAATATCTCCCCCCTGATAGTTTTCAACAGCCTGAGGAGTCACATTTTTGCCCGGCGCATCCGGTGAAGTATCCAGATGGGCGATAAACCCAATGGCCGGTACATCATAGTCCACATTGGCCGGCAAGCGAGCCGTCAGATAGCCGTGTTCGTCTAGGTCAATATCTTTCAGTCCCAGCGAAATCAGTTCTTGTTTGATCTCACTGGCGAGCATTGTTTGCCCTGCGGTGCTTGGGCAGTGGATAGAAGAAGCGTCAGACTGAGTATCAATACTCAGATAGCGCAAAAACCGATCAATTAATTTATCCATGTCCCACTCGTCATTGTTTTGGTCTGGGTATACAGGTACGTGCTATCGAGGAAGGTAAACTGTTACCTCCCTCCCAAATACCAACCAAGTATCCTTGAGACCTGCGGGCAATGAATTGCGATGAATCAGTTTTTCATTATATATCGACAAATAATTGGGCGAAATAAAACAAGCGAGAGCAATTTCCTCGCTTCTATGCTTATCAGAGTGCATGTTTAATTCAACCGAGCTCGGTAAGCCCATAGTTCGTTAGAGTGTCAATCCGCTCGCATCCATATGCTTAATATGCCGAATGATCTCATCCACGCTCACCGAGGGGGTGTTGAAGAAGCGATAAAGCTCACTGGTCGTCGCCTTTTGAATCACCGGGCTCACAGCCATCGAATCAATAATACTGGGCACCAGTGTTTCCTGCTGCTCTGCATGTTGGAAGTCTGCCATGGCTT
The DNA here is from genome assembly GCF_024380015.1 of Photobacterium atrarenae. NCBI lineage: Bacteria > Pseudomonadati > Pseudomonadota > Gammaproteobacteria > Vibrionales > Vibrionaceae > Photobacterium > Photobacterium atrarenae. The sequence continues at coordinate 1,637,613 of NZ_CP101508.1, read as the reverse complement.
TCACTGAGCAGGCGTTAAACCCGTCGAGCGATACATCCCGCCGGGCCGGGATTGCCCCTTTGGTTTGGTTAAATTTGCGCAAAAAGTTCGGATTAGAAAGGATGCCTGCAATGTCATTCGCCTGTTGTTCATCAAGTGTCGGACTCTTAAATAACGCAAAGCTGTCCATGTTATAAATAAATCCCGGCTGCCTGGCCGGAGCCGCATAGCAAGAGATTGTCTCCGGGAACTGTCCCGCCAACGCCATCAGCTCACCGGCCACCCAGTCTCCGGTGATCTGAAAAGCCCGCTGGCCATTGAGCAACATCTGAGTCGCTTCTTCCCAGCGCTGGCGGGACAGATCCGGCAACACAATCTGGCTGATCTGCCGAAACAGCGTCAGTGCCTCCCGGGTCACGGCACTGTCCAGCGCCTCCACATCCAGCTCAATAAAAGCACGGCGATAATAATCCGGCCCCCCGAGGCCAAAAGCAATATTCTCAAACAGCTGGACCACCTGCCACGGCTCATTCCCCAAGGCCAACGGTGGCACCCCGTGCTGTTTGAGCTGGCGGAAAACAGTCAGCATCTGCTGCCAGTCCCGGGGCACCGGCAGGTGATACTTTGCCAGCACCTCATGGTTGACCCACACCCAGTTCAGGCGGTGAATAGTAATGGGGATTGCGACGTATTCTCGGTCAAACTGGTGGATCTCCCGGACAAGTGGATTCAAGTGGCGACCCCACTCATGCTTCTGCGCCACCGGACCGAGCGAGTGGAGAAAACCCAATGCGGCCCAGGACTTAATCGCAGGACCTTCCAGCAATGCCATATCCGGCGGATTACCAGCAATTGCCCGCGCCTGCAAAATGGACTTTGCGGTGCCACCGCCACCGCCCTGGATCGGCACATTCGCCACCGAGTATCCGGATGCTTGCAGCGTATTCTCAACAATCTTCGTGGCGATTGCTTCTCCTTCGGCAGTCCACCAATGCAGAAAGTGGACCGTCTTGCTGGCATGTGAAACGAGCGCCCAGCAACTCAATATCAACAGCAGTAAATACTTCATACATCTCTCGCAAAACACAATTCAACTTCCAGTCCCTGCCCGTCCTGGTTCCTGAGCTTGATGTCGCCACCATGAGAACGAGCTATGCTGCGGGAAATCGTCAACCCCAACCCAGACCCCGTATCATCCGCTCTGCCGGCCCGATAGTAGGGTTCAAAAACCTTCTCCAGTAATTTACTGTCGATCCCCGGCCCTTGATCGCGAATTAGCAAGGTCAGCGCTTGTGGGGAGTCCAGCACCTCGACGTCCACTTTCCGTCCGTACAGCACAGCGTTATCAATGATGTTATACACACAGCGCTTTACGGCGATGGGTTTACCAAGATACGGCTTGGGCTGGGCGGTATGAATCGTGACCCGGCGCGCCTCGCGGTTATGGTAATCGGCACACCCCCGCAAGAGCTGATGAATATTGATCCACTCCGCTTCTTCATGAATATCCGTATCCCGGATACACTGCAGGGCTCCTTTCAACATCAAGTCCACTTCATTGAGCAATTTTTCAAATCGCTCGCGGGTGCGTTCATCATCCAGCATTTCGGTGCGGAGTTTGAGGCAAGCAAGGGGGGTTTTCAGATCATGGGAAATCGCACTAAACAACATTTCCCGGTCCCGGATATAGGCCTTCACCCTGCGGTTCATTTTGTTGAACGCATGAATGGCACTGCGGGTTTCATTGCTCCCGGCTTCAGCAATTTCTGTAACCGTCAGCGGGCTGCCCATCAAGGTTGCAGCCCTGGCCAGAGATTTAATCGGCTGGATTTCCCGCTGGAGCACCCAGGCAGTACCGAGCATGAGCAATCCCGATGCGACGAATAAAAATAAAAGCTGGCGCGGATCAATAAACTGACTGTTCAAGGATGAAAACGGCACAGGGACAGCCGAGGCAATATAGAACCATTCCTGTTCCGAAATTTTGATTTGCATGACCACAATCGGTAAATCTAACTCACCCAGCACCAAACTGTATTTGGTCCAGATTTCAGGCAGCTCAGCCAGTTTGATCCCGGAATTAAACAACCGAATATCTTCACGCCGGGTCAGGGTCACATCGACCTGTTGTCCGCTGGCAACATGCTGACTCAGCGCTTGGGCCGTAAAGTCGGTTAACCAACCAGTAAACGATAAATCGGTGATCGCATCCATCTCGATTTTGCGGTGATTGATCGAAATAAAAAACCGGGTCCCGCCAACTTCACGTAGTTGATTCAAAATCAGGTGGCGATAATTGACCGGCAGGGATTGGAAATAGTTATAAGTATCCGCAGCCGCTTTGGCGATATTGGTCAGGGTATGACGGGCATTATCTTCCTTGGTGGTATTATTGGCCTGATACCAGATGAGTCCCGCCAGCAACTCGGCAATTAAAATAGTAGTCAATAAGGTGATCACCACCCGAAACGTGATGGATTTGAAAAAGCCTGTCTTCACCGCGCACTTCCCTGAGCCAAAAATCAGTCCCCCATTGAATCGAGCGCGAGCATGTAACCTTTATTTCTCACCGTGATAATGATGGTGCGATCCTCATCTCTCAGGTGTTTGCGCAGCCGGCTCATTTGCACGTCAATGCCCCTTTCAAGGGGATCGGCGTCGCGCCCCCACACAAACCGGGCAATGTCATCACGGCTTAACGGCTGGTTCGGGCGTTGTAGCAACAAGCTGAGCAGGGAAAAGTCGGCGCCCGAGAGCTGAGTGACTTCGCCACTGTGGTGGATCAACTGGCGTTTGACCGTATCAAAGGTCCAATCCAGAAACTGGATCTGGCGTCCCGTCGCTGCGCTGCGATTAAACTGGCTGCGCCTGAGCAGGGCTTTAATTCGAGCGAGCAGCTCCCGCGGACTAAAGGTTTTGGTCATATAGTCATCAGCGCCAATTTCCAGCCCGGCCACCCGATCCACTTCATCACACACCGCAGTCAGCATCAGGATTGGAACATGGGAGCGAGTGCGTATCTTTCGGCATAAGGTCAGGCCGTCATCACCCGGTAGCATGATATCCAGCACAATCAAATGCGGCTCACGACGATGGAAATGCTGCCACATTTCTTCACCATCAGCAGCCGTTAATACTTCAAACCCGGAACGACCCAAATATTCGCTCAAAGCATCTCGAATTTCTTCGCTGTCATCGACAACCAAAATTGTTTTCTTATGCAACGTTTTTTCTCGCCGAGTTAAATCACCTGAACAAACAACAAACATATTTTATAAATTTCATTCTATCAATTATCTCCGGCATAAAAAGATCAATTTTGAATGGCTTTGTAAGCGTCCTCTTACAAAGCCATAACCATACCTTACTTTCGCCAGATTTATATTCCGTACAGTAAGTAGTGAACATAAGCACCACTACTACAAGGACGATAATGATGATCAACTCTACTTTTGGTCTGTTACAACGAATCGGCCGGTCACTGATGTTACCGGTTGCCGTATTACCGATTGCCGGTCTGCTACTTGGGATCGGTTCGGCAAACTTTTCCTGGCTCCCCGCCATCGTGTCAGACATTATGGCCATGTCAGGCGATGCGGTATTTAGCAACCTCGCCCTGATCTTTGCCATCGGAGTCGCGCTGGGACTAAGTGATAACGATGGGGTTGCCGCGCTGGCAGCGACAGTGGGATTTGCCATTCTGACCGCGACCATGGGCGTGATGGCTAAACTCCACGGCATCGAAACCGCCAGTGTCATCGGGATTCCGACCATCAACACCGGGGTATTTGGCGGGATTATCATCGGGGCTATCGCTTCGGTCTTATTCAAGCGCTTCTATAATATCCGCCTGCCGGAATACCTCGGTTTTTTTGCCGGGAAGCGCTTTGTTCCAATCATCACCGGCGTGACAGCAATCGCGCTCGGGGTGTTCATGAGCTACGTCTGGCCACCTATCGGCAATATGATCGACACCTTTTCCCACTGGGCAGCCTATCAAAGTCCGACCCTGGCCTTCGGTATCTACGGTTTTGTCGAGCGGGCGTTGATCCCCTTTGGGCTACACCATATCTGGAATGTGCCCTTCTTCTTTGAAGTTGGCGAGTACGTTAACCCGGAAACCGGGGCGGTGATTAAAGGCGAGATCCAGCGCTATCTGGCGGGCGACCCGACCGCGGGGAATCTGGCGGGTGGCTATATGTACTCGATGTGGGCCCTGCCGGCCATTGGCCTGGCAATTTACCGTTCTGCCAAGCCGGAGAGGCGTGCGCTGGTGGGCGGGATCATGGTCTCTGCAGCCCTGACCTCCTGGTTGACCGGGATCACGGAGCCGATGGAGTTCTCATTCCTGTTTGTCGCGCCGGTCCTGTATGTGATCCACTGTATCTTCACCGGGATAGGGTTTGCGCTGGTCAGTGCACTGGATATTCACCACAGTGTCACGTTCGCTCATGGCGCCATCGATTTCCTGATTTACTACCCATTATCGCAAAACGCCTGGCTGTTTATCATCATCGGTCCGCTTTGGGCACTGATGTACTATACCGTGTTCCGCCTACTGATCACCAAACTCAACCTGATGACTCCCGGACGCGAATCAGAATCCGGCTCGGTCAGCCAGATTGCGGAGATTGGCTCTGAGCTGGCCGAAAACCTGGTCAGCGCTCTGGGCGGCAAAGCAAACATCAAGCATGTGGATGCCTGTATTACCCGCCTGCGCGTCTCACTGCTGGATATCAAGCAAGCCGATATCGAGCAGATTAAACAACTCGGAGCCCGGGAAGTGTTGGTAATTGGCGATAACCTGCAAGCCATCTTCTGCACCCAGTCCGACAGCATCAAAACCGAGATGCAACAAGTGCTGGCATAAAACAGAAGGATGAAGCGATAACAAACGGCCCGGGCAATTGCCCGGGCCGTTCTGTATGTAAAGAGCACAGCACATTTAGTTAGATTTCGGGATCCAAGGCGTCACTTTCACCGCCGGCACCGGCAGGGAAACCACTTCACCTTCAGACAGTTCGGCCAATTTGATCACCGCTTTGTGCTGGTTGACTGCGATCGTATTGCCCTTGGAAGTCTGCAATGCCTCCACCGTATCCTGATCGAAATGCACGACGACCCCCCCCACTTCCGGCATAAACCAGCTGGAGAACATCCCGCCCAAATCAGCCAGCAGTTGATCCATCTGGGGCGTCAGGGCTGCAATATCGGCCTGGCTGATCTGTGTTTCAAACGTATTGTTGGCGATCACCTGCATCGACATGTCACAGGTAATACCGTCATCAATCACAAAGGTCACATCCGGGTTGGCCTGACGCAGGTTATTGTCGATCGGCACCCGAAGTTCCTGGTTGTCCGGAATCACCAGCTCTTCATAATGCTTTTCCTTTCGCATGGAGCCATGGTGGATCCGACACACTTCGCCTGTTTTTTGATCCAGCAGGAACAGTGCGATTCGGACATCGTCATGACCTTCTTTTACATTTTGCTTCAGCTTGCCAAACAGCGAACTATAACGGAGCTCGATATTCTGCGCAGAGACATCCTGGGCATAAACCGTCGTGCTGGCCAATACGCCAGCCAATAGCCAGTGGGCTAACTTCATCCTTTATCCTTGGCGCCAATATTGATTGTTATGTCTGATCATGGACTGTATTTCATCAACATATGCATGACCTCGTTCTGAGTAACGGTGTAGCCCTTCCGCCAGTCGTTTTCCTTCGATACGCTGGCCGGCCTGGCGTTGTAAGGCTCGAATGTCGCGTAGCTCGGCATAAGCCGGGTTCCGGTTCACGTTCATAAAATACGCCTTCACCGATAAATACGGAGAGGCAAACACCGCAACTTCATGGCTGGCACCATCGGTGCGACTGGACGGTACCAGACCACAGCCCTGACGATAACACCATTGGCCAAAATAGTTATTCCCTTCAATAGCAAAGCGTGACCTGCCCCACCCGGATTCATTGGCGGCCTGACTCAGGACCAGGCTTTCCGGCAGCACATCAACCCGTTTCAACATCCGCGTCAACCAGGATTGAGTGACACCATCACCATCCAGAGTCACCATATAAGCTTCGGACAACTCGTTCACCTGAGCCATCGCGCGACTGTCGGGTACTTGTCCGGCATCCATTTGTTGCTGAATATCGAGTAGGAACTGGCGTTCACCTTCAATCCGCTGGTTCTCAAATGCGACGGCCGGTCGCAAGTAATCAAAGAAAGCGGCTTTACGCTGTTGAATATCCGTTATAGCACCAAAGTCCGGCTTGGTTTCATAAACAGCGCTAAGGGAGTCACTGGCGGTTGTCGGTGTGATTTCAGGAGGCGTCTCACCACAGGCTGTCAGCCCGGCAAGTAGCGCCACCCAAGTGTTCTTTCTTATAATTGTTTTTGTTTTCTGGGGGATCACGCGTTAAACACCTTTGTCTCTTCTTGTTTTGAGTTATCGTCACCACTGCCCGGCTTCATATTGCTCACCTGAAGCGTAATGCCGAACAGGTTGCGGTAAATAATGCCTTTCACATTAAAGAAAAACGGCACAGTCCAGATCAGGCCCAGGCCGAACGTCGCAAACGACAGGGAAATCAGGATCAGAATCACCAGGAAGATCGCCGTCAACGGCAATAGCTTCCGCACGGTTGCAACCACGGAGTACTGAATCGCTTTCAGTGGACTCACCCGTTTTTCACACACCAGAATAATGGCCATACTGAACGCCATCGACAAAAACAGACCAATAAACGGGAAAATCGCGCTCCCCACCCCTTGCAGCGACGAGGTCAGCAGCATAGTCACTACGGAAACCAGGGTGAACGGAAAACCTTTGACCAGATGACTCGGTTTGGTTGGCAAGCCCACCGCATGATTCAGGGCCATCAAACTCAGGCCGGCATAAAGCGGCGCACTCAGCACGTCCGACCAAAAATTGGCCATGTAGCCTGCCTGAATGATCTCCGGGGTGATCATTTCACCGGAAATAATGGCATCGAAGAAAACCATGGGATCGCCCAGCTGAACTTGCAACCCCAACATCAGCAAAGCAACCTGAGCCAGGAACAAGCCAACAATTGCGGGAAAGAAAGAGAAAAAATGTTTGGCTGTGACCTTCCAGGCTTCCTGGAGAACGGCAACCGCCTGAAGTTCTGCGTCTCCTTTCATCGCTTTCTCAATTGAGCCGCCAACATGGAAAGTTTTATTGTTCATTCTGATTCATCAACTTTTTGCAGAGTCATAAAGGCGTGATTGTACGACAGCTGAGAAAGATATAAAAATCGTAAGGCCGGAAAACCGTCAGAATCGTGGCCGCATCACACCGTCTCTGTTCAGGTCTATCGGCAATCCTTCTTGAGAGACGGGTTTGAAAACAACCAAATACTCCGAATTTTTCACCTGAAATTGAGACGCCGCTGTCATCAAGGTGAACTCAAAAAATGCTATAGAAGATAAGCCTGATCCCATCTGCCAGAAATAGACGGTATCAGCAACAAATCAGTGCTAAAAAAACCATGAAAAAACGCTTTAATTTACACGTTTAGGCGACTATCATGCGCCCCCTAAATTCATCCAACGAGTTGGGGGATATAATGAAACCCCAAAGCGGAGATCACGTACAATTGAACGCTGCAGAAACAACGAAAGCACCGGTGATTCAGCTCCAAGGGCTGAGTAAGAGCTTTGATGGCAAACAAATCATCACTGGTCTCGATTTGAATGTGAATGATGGTGAGTTTCTTACCATTCTGGGTCCTTCTGGCTGCGGTAAAACCACCGTATTAAGACTGATTGCCGGCTTCGAAAATGCTGATGCCGGCCGGGTGGTGATTGCCGGTCAAAATGTCACAGACCTGCCGGCTGAACAAAGACACGTCAATACGGTTTTCCAAAGTTATGCACTGTTTCCGCACATGACGGTGTTTGACAACGTTGCCTTTGGCCTTCGCATGCAAAAAGTTGCCGAGCGCGATATTGAGCCACGTGTGATGGAAGCACTGCGCATGGTCCAATTGGATCAATTTGCCCCGCGTAAACCGCATCAGCTTTCTGGTGGTCAGCAGCAGCGTGTCGCGATTGCCCGCGCCGTGGTCAATAAACCGAAAGTGTTACTGCTGGATGAATCCCTCTCAGCGCTGGACTACAAACTGCGTAAGCAGATGCAAATCGAACTCAAGCAACTGCAGCGTAAATTGGGGATCACCTTTATCTTCGTCACCCACGACCAGGAAGAAGCCCTGTCGATGTCTGATCGCATTATCGTGATGCGCGACGGTCATATCGAGCAGGATGGCTCCCCGCGAGAGATTTACGAAGAACCGAAAAACCTGTTTGTGGCGCGCTTTATTGGCGAGATCAATGTCTTCGACGCAACCGTCACAGAACGCCTGGATGATGAGCGAATCCTCGCGGAGTTGGAAGGCCGCCCGGCTAAGCTGCATTGCAAACTGCCCGTCGACAACGGCGATAAGCTCAAGGTGCTGTTGCGCCCGGAAGATATCCGCCTGGAAGAGCTGAACAATGGTGATTCAGCCAACGGCATGATCGGATACGTCCGTGAGCGGACATATAAAGGGATGACACTGGATTCTGTAGTTGAACTGGAATCCGGGCTCTCTGTCATGGTCAGCGAATTTTTCAACGAAGATGATCCGGATGTAGACCACTCGCTTGATCAGAAAGTCGCTGTTACCTGGGTTGATAGTTGGGAAGTGGTATTGGCTGATGAACAAGAAGCTTAATCTGCAGACAACCATCATCACGCTGATCGTCAGCTGGCTGGTGCTGTTCGTCTTTATGCCGAACCTGATGATTATCGGGACCAGCTTTCTGACCCGGGATGATGCGAACCTGATCGAACTGACATTCACGCTGGAGAACTATATCCGGCTGTTCGACCCACTGTATGCCAAGGTCATGCTGCATTCGTTCTACATGGCGCTGGTGGCCACCCTGCTCTGCCTGCTGATTGGCTATCCGTTTGCGTACGCGATTGCCAAAATGCCGGTGAAATGGCGGCCGTTTATGCTGTTCCTGGTGATTGTACCATTCTGGACCAATTCCCTGATCCGGACCTACGGCCTGAAGATCATGCTGGGAACCCGCGGCGTGTTGAACAATACCCTGCTCTACCTGGATATTATTGATAAGCCAATCCGCATCATGTACACCGAGTATGCGGTGATGATCGGTCTGGTTTACATTCTGCTGCCGTTTATGGTGCTGCCGTTGTACTCCGCGATTGAAAAGCTGGATCACAACTACATTGAAGCCGCACGCGATTTGGGCGCCAGCAAGTTCCAGACGTTTGTGAAGGTGATTTTCCCGCTCACGATGCCGGGCATCATCGCCGGGAGCCTGCTGGTGCTACTGCCGGCACTGGGGATGTTCTATGTTGCGGATCTTCTGGGTGGTGCGAAGAACCTGTTGATCGGGAACGTGATAAAGAGCCAGGTGCTCAACGCCCGTGACTGGCCGTTCGGCGCGGCAACCAGTATTGCGCTGACCATTGCCATGGCCGTCATGCTGTATGCCTATTACCGGGCCGGCAAGCTGTTAAACCGTAAAGTGGAGTTGGAATAATGGGACGCATTTTTAAATTCAGCCTGATGACGGTTGTGTATGCGTTCCTGTATACCCCGATCATCATTCTGATTGTGAACTCCTTCAATGCCAGCAAGTTCGGCATGAAATGGGGCGGGTTTACCACCAAATGGTACGAGCAGCTGATCAGCAACGACAGCCTGATGCAGGCCGCCTGGCATTCGCTGAATATCGCAGTGTTCTCGGCAACTGCAGCAGCCGTGATCGGCAGCCTGACTGCCGTGGCCCTGTTCCGCTACCAGTTCCGCGGCAAAAGCTTCGTCAACGGCATGCTGTTTGTGGTGATGATGTCTCCGGATATCGTCATGGCGATCTCCCTGCTGGCGCTGTTTATCCTCATCGGTGCAGAGCTGGGTTTTTTAACCCTGCTGCTGTCACACATTACCTTCTGCCTGCCATTCGTGGTGGTGACGGTTTATAGCCGCCTGAAAGGGTTTGATGTCAAAATGCTGGAAGCGGCCCGGGATCTGGGCGCCAGTGAGTGGGTAATCCTGAAACAAATCATCCTGCCACTGGCGAAACCGGCGGTGGCTGCCGGCTGGCTACTCAGCTTCACCCTGTCACTGGATGATGTCATTGTCAGCTCATTTGTCACCGGGCCGAGCTATGAGATTCTGCCGCTGAAGATTTATTCCATGGTCAAAGTGGGGATTTCCCCGGAAGTGAACGCCCTGGCGACGGTCATGCTGATTGTATCCTTGATCCTGGTGATCAGCTCCCAGCTGCTGGCTCGGGAAAAAATAAAGTAATTTTGTAATTTGGCTTCATGCCAATCAACGGAGCAAGTGGCCCCATCCGGCCACTTGTTTTTTATCAGCACCCTAAACGGGTTTTGGAGACGATAATCTAATGAAAAAATGGTCCGCTTTTCTCACCGGTACTGCATGCGCCGCGGCAATGTTTACCAACGTTGCCCATGCAGATGACAAGGAATTAGTATTTATGAACTGGGGGCCGTATATCTCTACGGAGCTTCGTGAACAGTTCACTAAAGAAACTGGGATTAAAGTGATCTATTCGACTTACGAGTCGAACGAGACGATGTACGCGAAATTAAAAGCGCACCCGGAAGGTTATGACCTGGTCGTACCGTCAACCTACTTCGTTGCGAAAATGCGCGATGAAGGCATGTTACAGAAAATCGATAAATCCAAGCTGACGAATTTCAATGAGCTTGACAGCAACTACCTGGACAAGCCATTCGACCCGAAGAACGATTATTCGATCCCCCACGTAATCGCGATGACCGGCCTGGCGGTCAACACCGACATGTACGATCCGGCTGATTTCGATAGCTGGGCCGATCTGTGGGATCCGGCACTGGAAGGCCAGCTGATGCTGATGGACGACACCCGCGAAGTGTTCCATATCGCGTTGCGCAAGCTGGGCTATTCCGGCAACACCACCGATCCAAAGCAGATCGATGAAGCCTATGAAGAGCTGAAGAAGCTGATGCCGAACGTGTTGGTGTTCAACTCAGATAACCCGGCAGCGCCCTACCTTGCCGGCGAAGTTGGCCTGGGCATGCTGTGGAACGGCTCAGCCGCGGCGGCGCAGCGTGAAGGTCTGCCCATTCAACTGATTTGGCCGAAAGAAGGCGGGATCTTCTGGGTTGACAGCCTGGCGATTGCGAAAAATGCCAAGAATGTCGATGCCGCCCACAAGATGATTGACTTCCTGCTGCGCCCTGAGATTGCCGCCAAGATCTCTGAAGATACCGGCTACTTAACAGCGATCAAGGCTTCAAACGCCAAATACAAAGACAACCCGACCCTGTTCCCGCCACAGGAGGATATGGATCGCGGTGAGTGGCAGGATGCTGTGGGCGAGATGAACATTCGCTACGAGAACTACTTCCTCAAACTCAAAGCCGGGGAATAATCCCCACCACAGGCAGCCATCCGGCTGCCTGTTATTACACGCTCAGCGCCTCGACCATGCGAAGCCACCTAATTCTGACCATTCTGTTTACATTGCCGACAGATAGCGCATGCTGAAACAATTCACCTCCTGCGTTTTAACCCACTTCTGCTATAATCTCCCACCTGATAACTCAGTATGTTAACGTCATTGTCTGGACTCATTCCACAATGACAACGAAGTTAGGAGCGGCGGAACCACCTTTTGTAACCCCACCCGTTACAAAGCGAGACGCCGGAGAATACTCTCAACATTCCTGTTAATTTGGAGCATAAAACAATGAACAAATGGTCTTCTTTAATGACCGGCAGTGTCTGCGCCCTGGCGATGTTTTCCGGCATGGCTAATGCAGCAGACGACGAACTGTATTTCTACAACTGGTCAGAATATATCCCGTCAGAGGTACTGGAGCAGTTTACGAAAGAAACGGGCATTAAAGTGATTTACTCAACTTATGAGTCTAATGAGACCATGTATGCCAAGTTGAAGACACATGGTGAAGGGTATGACCTGGTGGTTCCTTCAACCTACTATGTCTCAAAAATGCGTAACGAAGGCATGCTGAAGAAGATTGATCAGTCCAAACTGTCCAACTTCGAACAGCTGGACGCAAACTTTATGCGCAAGCCGTTTGATCCGAACAACGATTATTCCATCCCTTATATCTGGGGCGCGACCGGCATTGGCGTCAATACGGATATGATGGACAAGTCTGAGATCAACGCCTGGGCTGATCTGTGGGATCCGAAATGGGAAGGCCAACTGATGATGATGGACGATGCTCGTGAGTTCTTCCATATCGCACTGCGCAAACTGGGTTATTCGGCCAACACCACCAACCCGGAAGAAATCAAAGCCGCATATGAAGAGCTGAAGAAGCTGATGCCGAACGTGCTGGTGTTTAACTCAGATTACCCGGCAAACCCATACATGGCCGGTGAAACCTCTCTGGGCATGCTGTGGAACGGTTCAGCCTATATGGCACGCCAGGAAGGGGCACCGGTTGAGATCGTCTGGCCGAAAGAAGGCGCGATCTTCTGGATGGACAGCCTGGCCATTCCGGCAGCCGCGAAAAATGTTGAAGCCGCCCACAAGATGATCGACTTCCTGTTGCGTCCGGAAAATGCTGCGAAAATTGCGCTGGAAATCGGTTACCCGACCCCAGTTGCAGGCGCCAAAAAGCTCCTGCCAGCTTCGTTTGTCAACGATACCAACATCTATCCACCACAAGCGGTGATGGATGCCGGTGAGTGGCAAAACAATGTCGGCAGCGCCAACACCCTGTACGAAGAGTACTATCAGAAACTCAAAGCTGGCCAGTAAGATCTAACCTCGAAAATGACTTCAGACTCGGGCTTCAGGCCCGAGTTTTTTATGCGAGAAACCATCCTCTCTTACCACCCTAGCCCGGCAACAGCGTATTCAGCGCCTGATTGAGCCACTGCAAGGCCGGCCCCGGGGTCTGCCCTTTCGGTTGCAGGCACTCCACCGGAACCGTCCAGGCTTTCTGATCAAAGGTCACTGGCAGTGCTTTTGCCAAACCGGCCTGAATCATCTCATCGGCACTGTGCTCAGGTAAGTACGTCCAGCCCAGGCCATGTGCGATATAACCGCGTACCGTACGATGATCATCAGCGTACCAAAAGCGCGCCGAGAGCGGCTGCTGATGGACCGTGGCGATCCCTTTACCGCCTTTAATCAGTATCTGCCGATGCGGGATAAGATCCGATGGCCTCACGGACTCGAGACCAGCTAACGGATGGCTGGGCGCGGCAACCGGAAGACAGCGCAGGTTCCCGATATAGCGGATCTCTACATCCTGCGGGATCGTCAAGTCGCTGATCATCAGCCCGATATTAGCCTGACCGCTTCGGATCAAGGTTGGTATATCCACACTGGCCGCCGTCATGGTGGTCACCGAAGTTGATGGAAACTGTTGGGAAAATTCAGCCATCAGGTTGAAAAATGCTAGCTTCAGCAAGTGATCATCTACTGCAATACAGATCTGGCTTTCTTCCTGCTTGCTCAGTGCCCGAGCAGCGCTCCCCAACTCTTTTTGCTGCTGCAAGATGGCTTCGGCAAACGATAGCAGATGCTTGCCTTCAAGGGTCAGGGTTGGCTTGCGGGTCGAGCGGTCAAATAATGCCACATTGAGATCGATTTCGAGGTTCGAAATCCCCTGACTCACTGCTGATTGCACTTTCCCCAACTGGCGGGCACAAGCTGAAAAAGAACCCAGCCGGGCGGCTGTGACAAACATCTGTAGCTGATCGAGACTATACATACCATCAAATATTCTGATATTAACTAACTAGATATTATCATAACAGTCGATAAATTAACGGACATCAGGTGTCACAATTCAGTCGAATTCAGGAAAAAACGATGTCAGTCAATCAAACTATATCACTCGAAAAAAACATGTCCGCCGAAAAAGCAATGTCAATCAAGGAGCGTATCCTCCACTCGATTTTGTTTGAGTGTTTCGCCCTGCTCATCATGATGCTGGGTGCCAGCCTGTTTACCCGTCATGATCCGGCCATGGTCGGCGGGGTTGGCTTCGCCCTTTCGCTGATTGCGATGGCATGGAACTACCTCTATAACCTGATGTTTGATCAAATCTTTGGCCATGAGCGTATCGCGCGCCCCCTGAAGATGAGAGCCGGCCACGCACTCGGGTTTGAGCTAGGATTACTGGTGGTCACAATCCCACTGTTGATGTGGGTGTTGCAACTGGATTTCTGGGCCGTGCTGATTCTGGATTTGGGCGTGGTCGTGTTCTTCTTGGTCTATGCGATGGTATTTAACTGGGCATACGATCTCATTCGGGTCAAATGGCAGGCCAAGCTTAAATTTGTCCAATCCTGAACCAAAATCGCCCGCAACAGCGGGCGATTTTCTTTGTCTGTGCGAAGCTATTATTTTTTGGAGCTATGATTTCTTGCCGAGCAGCTCGTCGACAAGCTCAGGAACCATCACCGAGGCCGGACCATAGCGCTTCTCGGCAAATTCATCTTCGACTTCGCTCGGCTCGAGGTTCAGTTCAATGGTGTGCGCGCCATGCATCGCAGCTTCATGGACAAACCCAGCCGCCGGATACACCGCCCCGGAAGTGCCAATCGAAATAAACAGATCCGCTTCAAGCAGCGCGTCGTGAATGCGATCCATACCGATGGGCATCTCTCCAAACCAGACCACATTGGGGCGCATCGGTGCCGGCATCTGACAACAGTGACAGTGATCATCAAGGGAAATATCACCTTGCCAGTTGACGGTTTGGCCGGTTTGACTACACTGCGCTTTCAGCAGCTCACCATGCATGTGAATAATATTTCGGGTACCAGCGGCCTCATGCAGGTTATCAATGTTTTGAGTGACAATGGTCACTTTGCCGTCAAGCTCCTGCTCCAGCTTTGCCAGCGCCAGATGCGCGGCATTTGGTGCCACTGTACCACTGAGCAATTGCTGTCGGCGCTGATTATAAAAATCCTGCACCAGCGCCGGATCACGGCGATAACCTTCTGGCGTCGCAACATCTTCAATATGATGATTTTCCCATAGCCCATCCTGATCACGAAAGGTCCGGATGCCCGATTCCGCAGAGATCCCCGCGCCGGTTAATACAACAATATTTCGATATGGGAAAAGCATAAAACCGCCCTCTTTGTCTGGATAAGCTATTTATAACATTGTTTTCATACGGTTATAAGTTAATTGTATACGACATTGGTCGAATATGAAGAACAATTCAATTAGTTATAGTGCATTAGAATGGGTTGTGCTGGATTCCCACCAGCGGTGCAATGATTCGCTGCGTCCCCAGTCAATTTGATAGCAATTTAAAATCATCGCTCAAGACCGATCTCGCAGGATCGCTATTAATCGGTACGCCAGCCGTAACAAGACAGAAGTTAAGCCATCATAATGGCCAATCGGGTTTGAGCTGACACGTTTCAAGCTTGTCCTGACAATGTAAGTTTCATAAACCCAACCTAACTTTTGTGAACAATTGCTCTAAATCACCAAAATACCCAGGTGGAATATTGATCCATCCCATATTTCATAGGGCTGAAGTTTGTGTTTTGTGCGTCCGGGTGCACACTAAAAACAAGTCATCCGACCAGCACAACAAAAGGGCATTGCACCACGTGCAGGTCCGGATTGAAACCAGTCAACGGAAGGAAACGCTCATGCAAGTCACTGCCATACATGAATACAAGGAAGATCTGGATACCCTGCTACGCTATTTCAGTGAAGAAGAACTCATCCTGGAAAAGTATCAGCAGCTCGGTACCCGCAACACCCGGATCCTCAAGCTCGAAGAAACCGATGACGGCTTTATTGTTGAAACCCAACGGGACGTCCCGGCCAATGTTCCGGGAATGCTCAAGCGCTTCCTTGGTGATTTTAATACCGTTCGTCAGAAAGAAAGCTGGCATTGGCAGGAAAATGAGCAACTGCTGTGTAACATGGAGGTCGAGTTGATTGGCGTACCGGCATCCATCAACGGCAAGATGCTGTTCAGTGAACCGGGCAACACCCCAGGGATCGCCGCGCGCAATGAAGTAACAGTCACCGTGACCTCTTCGGTCCCTCTGGTCGGCAGCACGCTGGTCTCCTTCATTTGCGACGACATCAAGCAGCAGATGCAAAGCGAATATCAATATTTGTGTGACAAGCTGCCGCAACTGGAGACAGAGGACTAGTCTCCCGCCGACAACAGGTTCAACTACAAGGAAGTTTCTATGAAAACCCGTGACAGGATTTTATCAGTCAGCCTTGAACTCTTTAACCGTGACGGTATCGCCCAGGTCAGTACCCTGATTATTGCCACGGAAATGGGGATCAGCCCGGGCAACCTGTACTACCACTTTCGGGGCAAGGATGAGATTATCGCTACCCTGGTGACCGAGTTGCAAAACTCCGTGGTCACTTTGAGTAACGAGTATCCGAAACAGGTTAAAGACTTCAATGACTACTGGCCATTCATGCATACCATTATGGCGCTGTTTACCCATTACCGGTTCTTGTTCAGAAACTTAGAAACGCTCAACAGCCAAAGCCCGCAAATCAAGCGAAAAATCCGTTCACTGATCCTCAAACTGCGTCATCTCAGTAAAGATATGCTCACGCACCTGATCAGCTTAGGCAAACTCAAGTGCGACCAGGCCAGCTTGCCGCTGCTGGCAGATAACTTACTGCTGGTGAGCCTCAACTGGCTCAACTACCAAACTTTACTGGATGACAAATACAGTGAAAGCGATCTGATCCGAGCCGGGGTACTCCGGTTGATTTCCATGGTCGAGCCCTATCTGACCGAATCAGCCCAGTCCCCATTCTACACCCACCAGGACCTGCTGGACGAACTGGTCAGCTAGCCTGGTCGCCGCTTTGTCCGGTTCAACAGATGAATAACGCTATTTCATATGGCGTTATTCATCTCTCCTCACCCGGCACCGAGAAAACACAGATAAAAACTTGATTCATGTATTATTTTTTCAGCAATTGAAGATAAAAAGCATGCATCTTTTCACATTTGTGATTACAGTAAATGCTTGATTAAGATGTGTCGCACAAATACAAAACAACCTGGCATGTCTGCATATAATATTTGCCAAAGGTTATTCACCCCATGTTTAAGAAAGCTATTCTTCTGGCTGCTCTTGGGCTGTCTTTCAGCAGCCATGGTACAACGTTACTCAACGACAGCGAAGCCGAGCAGGTTAAGGCGCTCAAAGCCCAGTACAACAACACCACTGAGCTAAAAGAGCTCACTAAAGTCAGCAGTACCATTTTCTCACTCAATACCCAAAACAAAGATCTGAAAACCGCGATTAACCGGGATAAGCAGCTGTACCTGGACTATCAGCAGAAACTGAGTGACGAGATGCTATCCGGCAGTGGTGAGAAGACCGATTTCTACTTTGGGGCGATGAAGAAGGCCTCGCAGGCAATTAAACAAAATCAGCAACAGATCATTGTAAATACTGCCCAGATTAAGCAACTGAACCATAAGATCGATCAGCTCAACGGATCATTGCGCGAGTCGAAGAAAGCCTATAACGACAAGCTCCAGGCCATTCGAAGCACAGTTACAGAACGTCTGAAAGCGGAGTTTGCCAATCCGGTGCCGATGTCTGTGTCCGGTAAGCTCCAGTGCTCGCCTTACCAGTCCATCCGTGCCTGTTTTGAAAGCAAACAAACCACATCCAAGCTGATCAACGATGCGATTGAGAACCGTTTTGGCCAGATTGACATCACCAGCTCAACCAACAACTTCAAGGTGATGGCCGCAACCATGGACTACGAAGGCAATGTCGAGTATCAGGTCGGCTTGAACTTGTTTGTCCAGTACGACGAGAAAATCGACGCCCAGATCGTCAAAGAAGTGGGTGTGGAGTCGTTTGATATTCGTTTAGTCAGCAACAAACATGCGCAGTTCTACCTTGACGGACAGCCGGTCGGTCAAGGCAACGAGGTCACGGTGAAAGTTTCGAAAGGAAAATATGCCGTGCTGGCGAAATACGAAGGGCGCCAGGAGTCCACCATTCAGGATATCGAAAACCCGGTCAGCCTCACGTATAACTTCTAACTCTGCTCCTCGCTGGCGTGTCTATACGCCAGCGACTGCAAGGCTTTCCCGGTCTGCTTTTTTCAGCTTGCTGACCACCAGCGCATAAGACTTCTCTGCCAGATCACACACCATGGCTGCATCGACATCGCTCGCCAATGAAATGGTGATCCAGTGTCGCTTATTCATGTAGTAGCCAGGTACGATGCCGTGAAACTGACTCACCAACAGCTCACCATCGGCAGGCTGGCACTTTACCGTCACCCGTGCTTCACCTTGATGCTCCCCCACCAGCGCAAACATTTTTCCACAAACTTTATACACCAGCGCTTCCGGACCAAATGGATAGCTGGCTTGTGCGCCCGGAAACTGATTGAGGTATGACTCCAGTTGTTGCGATTCCATCACTGACTCCTTCAAGACGGTACAATCCAATTAAGATAGTGCACAGAGAATAGCGAAAATCCCGGGCATCACAACCCGAGGCCAGCCAAAACACGACGAAACAGACAATACCGTCAACGCTTTACGGTAAACAGGAGAAGTTACGAAAGTAGAATATGTCCAGCTCAAGCAGCCCAATCATCGGGAAAGCCAGCAAGCCTGCCGCCCTGGGCTAGCAGGCTTCTTTGTGCTCCAGTTTGGCTTGCTTGTACCGCTCGAGAACAAACTCAGCCATCAGCTTAATCGCCTCCCGAGCCTCGCTGAGCTGATAGAACAAAGGGTAGACGTGCGGTACCCCTTTCACGATGTTAATGGTCACATCACAGCCAGCATCCGCCACCTTCTCCGCCAGCCGGAGCGCATCATCCATCAACAACTCTTCCGTACCGGCGGTGATAAAGACCGGCGACAGACCATGCAGATCGGCATAATAAGGCGAGATATCCGGATCACAGGGATTCTGCGAGCCGATATAGTTGTTGCGCATCAGCAGCAACGTACTGAGGTCAAAAAACGGATCATCCTTGCACTTTTTGAAGGCTGACTCACCCGTGACAGCCATATCAGATACCGGCGACATCAGAATCGCGCCAGCCGGCAGCGGCAGATTCGCCTCCCGGATCCGGATCATCGTCGTCATCGCCAGGTTTCCGCCGGCTGAGTCCCCGGCAAGAATGATCTGATGCGGCAGATACCCCTTCAGCAACAAGGCCCGATACACGGCGAAACAGTCATCCGGCGCAGCCGGGTATGGGTTTTCCGGCGCCAGGCGGTAGTTCACCATCAAGCCACGAGACTTGGTCGCATTGGCCAGACGCGCCAAAAAGGCATTATGAATTTTCGGACTGTGGAAACAAAACCCGCCACCGTGAAAGTAGAGAATGATTTTTTTTCCATTGCTGTGCGGCATGTTGACCCAGTCACACGACACGTCGGCAAACTTAGTCGGGATCACCTCCATCCCTCGGGGAGATGATATAAAAGCCCCATAATTATCAATACTTAAAATCAAATCACGCATTTCTTCGGTAGAATGGCAATTGGCAAGCCGCTGCCGCATGATTCGAAATAAAACCTTGTTGAAAGCCCTATTTCGCCAACTATCCATAAGCGCCACCTTTATTACATTTCAGTAACAAATTTAGAATGTAATATCCGTACTGGTCAATATTCGGCAAATAAACCAGCACTGATTTGACTGCTCCTGATGCGGCGTTCCCAGCTCATCAACAGGTAATTCTCTCGCCCCTCAACGGAAAAAAGGTGCGCGTGCATGGCCCACGCGCAACCTAAAAAGGTAAACAACCAGTTGACTGGGTCGGCCATTTACCTGACAGAGTTACCTATTGATCTGACTGGCATTAAAGTGATAACTCTGCATTAGCAGCTATTCTGCCGCTGCCAATTTCTCGACCGCTGCTGTGAGCTTGTCGATTTTCTCATCCATGCGCTCCAGCTTGTCGCGATCCACACCACTGAGACGATAGAAGAGATCGTTCATCCCCGCTTCAACCTCATCGGTGGCTTTCTCAGCGTTTTTACCGATACACTCTTTCGCTTCGGTTTCAACTTGTTTGCCGCGCTCAACCAGCTCCTCAAATGCTTGATTGGTTTTTTCATTCAATTGCTGCGCTTCATCCAGGCTGCGGCTGTAAAGACCCAAGCCTGCCAGCCAAATGTTACGTGCAATCCCTTCACCGCTTTCCACGACATTTTTAGCCGCTTTTACTACTGTGTTATCGCTCATAGTCATCTCCCTCCGCGCTTCAACGCTGGATTAAAAGAGTTATTCAAATCACCGAAAACTGCTGGGACTCGGTGCCTATCGTGTTCAGGTGCCACTGTCGGTTGCAAGACGCGGTCATGAATCCGCCGCGGATTTTTTATCATCAGCCTTCGCTGCAGCTGGCGCCGATGAGGTCGTTGACGACGACTTCGCGGCAGTTGCGGCAGGTTTTGCCGACTCCTTGCTGGCTGCCGGTGTTGCAGCCTTAGCTGGTTTGCGTCGTGCCACGCTGGTTTTGCGCGTGCGCGCAGCTGCAGGTTTTTCTTCCGCAGCCTTAGTCGCTGGCTTTGCAGCCGATTGCGCCGCTCCCTGGCGCGCCAGCAAAGCCTCAATATTGGCTGTCAACTGATCGATCTTGTCATCAACCCGATCCAGGCGATCGTTATCCACGCCAATCAGTTTCTGCACCATGGTGTGCACCCGCTCTTCAATCGCAACCGAGGTTTGCGATCTTGCAGTATGAACACGCTCCTTGGTTTTCGACTCCACCGCCCGACCGCGCTCAATCAACTCATCAAACAAGCTCTTGCCCTTATCTGACAGTTGATTCACTTCTTCTGTGCTTTTGGCATAAGCGCCCAAACCGGCCAACCAGATGTTGTAGACCATTGCGTCCCGAATCTGTTCTTTCTTGGATTCTTCCGCAGTCTGTTTAAAAATGCCCATAAATCTGCCCTCCGTATCTCTATGACAACTGTGTCAGCCAGTGGGTATTGCCTGACTGCTTAACTAGAGAATAAGAATTTCAATTAGAATGGTCTTACTAAAACAACGATTTATCGTGGGCTGGATCAAAAATTAGTAAAGCAGCGGATTAGCGGCGGGAGGACAAAGGGAAAACCAGGGCCAAGCCTTCGGCCCTACTCGAAAAGTACCTTGAAAGGCAAAGTGGATTAACTGACCAGCAGCATCCGGTCGAGCCGCTCTGAAATATGACTCTCAATACTAGTGGAGAACAGGCTGGCGGCAAATCCCAGCTTGAGCTCAATCGTCACCTTCCCCTCTTCCGACAACAGAAAGCCTCTGGCCGAGGCATGGCGGATCATCAAGCGGTTACCCTGCCAGGACCAACTCAGCCCGTATTCTTGTTCAAGCTCTTCGGCAATTTGCTCTGACAGCGCAGTAATCTCATCTATTGGCATGTCATGGTTACGTTCAATGAAAATCGTCACAGAAGTCTCACCTGGTTAGTGTAATTACTCAATTACTTTTTATTAACATACCTGCCCGGCGAGATGATTTCTGTGGGGGAGATCTAATCGTCACGAATCGATATTGCCCGAGTACGGCCTAGGACGTCAGTTTTTTGGCCCAGTGGGCCAGCCACATCGCCCCTGCGGCGGCCAGCCTGGCCCCTTTCACGGCGCGACGATACGGTCGCTGCTCGCTCGGGGCGGTAACAGCGCCCAATAACAATCCAATCCCGGCCATTCTCAGCGCCGGCAGCGGGGCGTTGAGGGCAATATAGCCGCCGGCAAAAGCGATCAGACACTGCTGAAACTGAGTACACTCGACCGACAGGCCATGTGCTTCACGAACGAACTGTTCGCAATTCTGGCTTAACAGATTATAGGAACGACCCACCTGCTTCAGCGCGTATTGATACGCCAGCGCCGGATGCGGGCTGGTAATGTCACTGACCACAATCGCCCGCCCCTCAGCAAATGCGGCCAACGTATCATACTGCACCTGGCGGCGCTTCTTGGAATTATGGATAACCCCACCAGCCCCATCTGCAATCCCGTAATGCCAGTAGGTACTGCAACGAATTTTCAGGACGGTGCCTGCAGGAAATTCAGACTCAGCCATCTTCACTCTCTCCGCTTTGTCCGGCGACAACTACCGAAAATTCCGGCAATGAACATGGCTAAGTGTAATACATGGGCAACCCGTCGCTTGAAACACCTCCTCTGTTTCAGCTGGGATGGCAAAGTGTCTCAATTGTAAGAAACTCGATGCAGATCCGCCTTAATCTCTGAACACTGCTCGATGCTGTCACTATTTTGCTGCTATAAATATATGAAGTTATCACTTTTTTGTGGCTAGAAGTCACACTCTGTTCGGTCAGACGACACAAGTTTGTGGGCTCTTTCAGTGGAAGAAATGCTTATGAAGTACAGAGCAATCATCTTTATCTCTCTCTTTCTAACAGGTTGCCAAGGGTTACAATTCGTAGAGCAAACCGCCTCTTCTGAAACGGACCCGTTACACCTCGATGACCCGCTCTTCGAATCTCTGGGACACCACTGTGTGATCCCGACGACACCGATACAGGCCGTTGAAGCAAAAGAAAAAACCGTCGCCACCGCGCAAGATATGCTGCCCCGGCGACCGAATGATCTATGGGAGATCCTCAGCCAGTCCTTTCAGCTACCGGTGCCGGACGACAAACGTGTGCGTTACTATAAACGCTGGTATCTGGACAACCCGCACCACCTCGATACCGTCACCAAACGAGCTGAACCGTTTCTCTACTACATCTACCAGCAGGTTGACCAACGTAACATGCCGCTTGAATTGGTACTGCTCCCATTTGTTGAAAGTGCATTCAATCCCAAAGCCTACTCACACCGTGGCGCCGCCGGGCTATGGCAAATCACTATCCCGACCGGAAAAACATTCGGTCTCGAATATCTAAAGGGATACGATGGCAGGCGTGACATTGTCACGTCCACCACTGCAGCTCTGGATCTACTTGAGTATCTGCATGACAAGTTCAAGGGGGACTGGCTCCATGCCATTGCAGCCTATAATACCGGAGAAGGCCGGGTCCGGCGGGCCATCAAACGCAACCGTGCCCAGCAGAAATCCACCGACTTCTGGGCACTCAAGCTCCCCAAGGAAACCCGCTTGTATGTGCCGAAACTGCTTGCCATGGCCGACTTGATTAAACAACGCCACCAGCACAATCTGCCCTTGCTCGAAATACATCCGCAACCTGTGCTGACCGAAGTGGTCGTTCGCAACCGGGTGACTCTCGAGCTGATCGCCCGCCACGCCGGTCTCGACAGCCAGGCCGTGTACGCACTGAATCCGGGATACCTGAGCGGCCACACCCATGCCAACCGAGATAACAAGATTTTACTGCCCCACCACACACGTCAAACGTTTTATAACAACAGACTCAGTGGTGAGTATGTGAAGCAAAAATTTATCATCCATGACATTCAGCCCGGTGATTCACTGAGTGAACTGGCCGAAAGCAACAATACCACCGTTGCCCGGATCATGAATGCGAACGATCTGACCGGCTCGATGATTTTTGCCGGTCAACAGCTCCTGATCCCCCACTATTAGTCTGCACACTGCGTCAAAGGAAATACCAGACAATCAAAGTGGCGTATACCAGATTGAAAATTAACATCTTTTTTACAAAGTTAGCAAAAACCGACTATCATTAAATCAACCGCTAAGGTTTTTTAATAACAACAAGGAGCTGCTATGAATCATACTGAAATGATAGTACCAACCCATATGGGGATTATCCGCCGCACTGTTTTGACGGCTGCCGCCATTCTGGCAATGGGACTTATTCTGCTGTAGCTGAATCTCTGCTAACCAAAAGATGCGAAAGCTATGTCAATCACAATATCATGGTCTGTCACAACACACTGTCTCGGTTGGTTCCAAAAATAATAAAGGCATGAATCATTCATGCCTTTATTATTTTGACCTGTTTTAGGTTACAGGCCTCCCCTAAAGCTCATCAGCAATGGCCGGTTGTATCGTCAGCGCAAACTTTTTGGCAGAAAGACTGAAAATGCCGAGCTCTCCTGTTATAACGTCAGTGATAGTCTGAAATTCACCTCTAGACACTGACAACAGTGCAGAATAGAAGCCATTAATGCCCTACGTATGGTAGGGTTAGAAACCTTGGCGGACGAGCACGTTTCCGTATTATCCGGCGGTAAGCACTCGCGGGTCGCAATTGCCCGAGATTTGGTGGCACGTAGCAGAGGTCTGGTACTCACCAGCCATCAGCAAAATGCCCTGACCGCCCTTCGCCGTCGCCAAAGGACCATTTCAGACACACAATTAAAAGAACGAGCAGATTTACAGCTCGTTGAGAGGAACAACATGAGCATGCCTACGCCTGACAATACGCACTGGGTCATTCTGGCCGGTGGCCAAGCCAGCCGCATGGGCGGCAATGATAAAGGGCTCGTCCCGCTGGCCGGACGGGCCATGATCGAGCATATTCTGGAGACGCTCACCCCACAAACCAAGGCGATCAGTATCAATGCCAACCGCAACCAGGCTCGTTATCAAGCCTATGGACGGGTTTTTGGCGATCATCTGAAGGGCTATCCGGGGCCGCTCGGGGGCATACACGCCGCCCTGCATCACCTGGATGCGGAGTGGATTGGCTTTGTCCCCTGTGACTGCCCCAACCTGCCGGACGATCTGGTCACCCGGATGGCGTCAGCCTGTCAGGCCGATACCGATATTGCCGTCGCCCATGACGGGGAATACATTCAGCCTGTGGTCACGCTGATGAACCGGCGAATCTTGCCCAAGCTGGAGCAGTTTCTCGACGACGGCGACCGCAAGATCACGCTGCTCTATCGCCAATGCAAGATGATCACGGTTGATTTCAGCGATCAGCCCCGCGCGTTTATCAACCTCAACACACCGCAAGAACTCGAGACATTTGGACAACCATCATGAGTCAAATGAATGCAACCCTGCCGCTGCTGGGTTTCGCCGCCTGGAGCGGAACCGGCAAAACCACCCTGCTGGAAGCCATGCTGCCCAAGCTGGTCGCACGTGGTATTCGCGTCGCTGTAATCAAACATGCCCACCACAATTTTGATATTGATAAAGAAGGCAAAGACAGCTACCGGTTACGCAAAGCCGGCGCCTGCCAGATGCTAATTTCCTCTCGTTATCGCAATGCGTTGATCACGGAAACACCTGAAGCCGAAGCCAGCTTGCCCCAACTCATCGCCCAGTTGGATCAGACTCAACTCGATTTGATCCTGGTGGAAGGGTTCAAGCAACTCAACTTCCCGAAAATTGAATTGCACCGCCGAGAGGTAGGGAAACCCTGGCTTCACCCGGATGATCCAAACATCATCGCTGTGGCTGCCAATATCGCTGCTGACACTGAACTGCCACAACTGGACATCAACGACCTTGAGCAAATCACCAACTTTGTCGTGAGTTTTGCCAAGCAGTCTGGTTGAGATCACGCCAGAGTAAGCCGGTGCTGAAACAGAAGAAGTATTGAGCATTATTCCGTCGCAGGGACGAATTTAGGGGAATAGAAAAGGAACGCTGATTTTAGTAGCACTCAGCAAACGGCAGCGAACCGCCGCTTACTGAGTGCTTTTATTTGCAGCTTCCGTGCTACTTTTTTTCCTGAGCTTCTACACGTCTAGAAGATGGTTGTCGTACTGTTACAGCACTTTGTTATCGCTCAGATAAAGTAACCCAGCCAGAATTCTTTCTTATATGCTAAAAGTAGATTAGCTTTGTTAGTAGAGGAAAGCTTACATAATTATGCGGCTCGTTGCACTCAAAAATCATGGTTTTTTGCGTGATCTGCCAGTTCATTGATCAGACAGGGGAAAAAGTTACCAATGACACCTCGAATATCCGTTCGTGCCGTATTTTATAACCAAGGTCACATTTTGCTGTGCAAACACCATGATAATAAAGGGATCTGGTACATCACCCCTGGGGGTGGTATTGAACATGGCGAGACCCTGGAAGATGCATTCCATCGTGAATTAAAAGAAGAGCTCGGGGCCGAAGCCCGGATGGGAGATGTGCTCTGTATTCGCGATTTCATCGCCGCGCGCAGCCCGGTCCCCTTCAGCCCACCCGACTTTCACCAGGTTGAAATCTTTGTTGAAGCCCACATGCTACAACTCAACAATGCAGCAAGCCAACCCGATGATTATCAAGTTGGCTATGAATGGCTGCCACTGGACCGACTAACCCAAGTCCGCTTTTACCCACAGGAATTAGCGAAAGAATTTCAAAGGAAAGACTTTTCAAGCATTTACCAAGGACATAAACTCTAGCGACCGGTCCTGAACAGGCCTAAAACCGCGCAAGCGGATTAAGCCTTTTTCATCCCGGAGTCAAGCAATAAACGCCTGTCACTGGCTAGACCATCTCATATGAAGTTCTCATGTAAACTACGTGGCAGTTTGATTAACCAAGGTATTCATAAGTTAAGCATGTTGTTAGATTCGTATTACTCTGAGCAGAACAGTGAAGTGTCTTTCACCCGTGAGCAAGCCAGCCATTTCGCCAAAAAAGTCGCTGGTGACTTCAACCCGATTCACGATGAAGATAACAAGCGTTTCTGTGTTCCGGGCGACCTGCTTTTCTCTGTTATTCTTTCTAAGGTCGGCCTGAGCCAGAAAATGCGCTTCGAGTTTGCTGGCATGATCAACGACGGGATCCCGCTCCGGATCGATCAAAAATCCGACACCGATTTCTCGATGGTCGATGCTGGCGGTAAAGAATACCTGCATGTGACCCGCAGTGGTGAAACCACCCTCAACCAGACATTGATTGAGCAAGTCACCAAGAGTTACGTTCAATTCTCCGGGATGAACTTCCCGCATATCATGGTGCCACTGATGGAGTCCAAGCAAATCATGATCAACCCGGCGCGTCCGTTAGTGATCTATGAGAGCATGGAACTGGATTTCTCCCGCCTTGATATTCATTCGCCTACGGTTGAACTGACCGGCTCCGACATTGATGTCGATGGCAAACGTGGCAGCGTGACTCTGAAGTTCTGTTTCAAAGAAAATGGGGAAATTGTTGGCACCGGTCGCAAACGCATGGTCATGAGTGGCCTGAAGCCCTACTGTCAAGACGACATTGACGATCTGGTGAACCGCTTCAACCAGCGTAAAGTTGACTTCAGCGCCTTGCTCGCCGCCTGAGCTACAGCAAAAACTCTCCTTTCCCAAACGCCGGCATTCGCCGGCGTTTTTATTCTCTCTTCGTCCAACTTCGGAGACCTATACTAAAAAGTGTCTTTGACAAGACATCGGGTTGGCATCTCAAGCCAACGCATTCAACGTGGAGACACCATCATGGTTAGCTCTAAATATTCAGCACTCTCGCTCACCCTTCTGATGACTACACTGGTCCTCCCAGCAGCCTTTGCCGACGAAACAATTTCCGACGAAGCTTTAGATGCACGCATCGCCCGTGCCAAATCTGCAGCGCCGCCTTCGATCAGTGGCGATGCAACCATTGTGGTTGACGGCAAAACAGTGGTCGAAGGCAGCAATGGCTGGACCTGTATGCCGGACACTTTTCCGGGGGATAACATACCCATGTGTAATGACGCCATATGGATGGAAATGCTAGGTGCAATGGGAAACAAGCAAGATTTTGAACCTAAGAGCATCGGTATTTCCTACATGCTGCAAGGTGACGAAGGGGCCGGGGTGAGTAACTCAGATCCCTACCATCCTGACCACAAAAATGCCGAAGACTATGTTGAAACCGGCCCTCACCTGATGATCATTGTCCCCCGAGCCATGCTGAAGGGAATCACGGATGACCCTAGTAGCGGCGGCCCTTATGTCATGTGGAAAGACACGCCGTACGCGCATATCATGGTTCCGGTTGAAGATCTCTAGCCCAATAAGCCCGCCACCGGCGGGTTTATTACATGCTATCACTTCGCATTTATCTGATATTTATCACCGATCATTTCCCCTACATCCATACATAGTGATATCTTAGTGCTTGATATACAATAGATATCACCCAAACCTCAGTACAAGGAAAGACAATGAGAATCCCACAACCCTATCTTCTCTTTCTCGGTGATGTTACTGATCCGCTGGCTGCCAAAACTGCAAAAGGGATCCTGCACTGGCGGCCACAAAATTGCAGTGGTCAGTTCAGGCTGACACCGGAAACGGTTTCGCTCGGCTTGCCGGATTTGTCCCTGGAAGAAGCCAAACAGCAGGGTGCTGAAACCTTAGTGATTGGCACAGCCAATGCCGGTGGCATGATTCCGCAAGCCTGGCTTGCAACCCTGCAAGAAGCACTGGAACTGGGATACAACATTGCCTCCGGCATGCACCAGCGCCTCAGCAGCTTTCCAGCCATAAACCATGCCGCCAATATTCGTCAGTGCTGCCTGTATGATGTACGTCATGTTGACCAGCCGCTGGCTATTGGTACCGGTATTCCCCGCCCGGGAAAAAGGTTGCTGACTGTCGGTACGGATTGCTCGGTCGGGAAAATGTATACCTCGCTTGCACTTGAAGCGGAGATGAATCGCCAGGGACTCAAGACCCGCTTCTGTGCCACCGGGCAGACCGGTATCTTGATTTCAGGCAAAGGCATTTCAGTCGATGCCGTCGTCGCCGATTTCATCTCCGGCGCGGCAGAAGCCATTAGCCCTGCATTCACCGACCATGACTGGGACGTCATTGAAGGCCAGGGCTCGGTGTTAAATCCCGCGTTTGCCGGTGTCAGCCTGGGGCTGCTGCACGGCTCACAACCCGACGCGCTGGTCCTGTGCCATGAAGTCGGCCGCCAGCATGTACGTCATGTACCGCATATGAACATTCCGTCGATTGAAGCCACCCTGCAGGCAAACCTGGTGGCCGCCCGGCTGACCAACCCGGCAGCCTGCTTTGTCGGCATCGCCCTGAATACTGCAGCCATGACTGAGGCGGAAGCAATGACGCTGTGTCAACAATGGGAACAGGATTACCAACTGCCGGTCACTGATCCGATTCGATTTGGTGTGGCCTCGATTGTTGAAAAGCTACATTCAATTTAAACCACCAGACGCCAGACATAGTAAAACACTCCCGAGGGAGTGTTTTCATCGTCAAACCTGAACGCCGAGAGCGCTGTTATGAAACAGAAGCGGCAGCATAGTTTGCCTGCTCTACCTGAGCTTGCGCCTGACGCGCTTTGTCTGCTTGCATGCGTATCACCGCCATCGGTCCGGTGATTAAGGTCGCGGCAATCAATACAGACACCGGCACCGCAGTGATCACAATGAATGACTGCAACGCGTTCAGCCCACCGTCTCCGGCCACCAACAGCACACCAGCCACACATCCCATCACCACAGCCCAGAACAGGCGTTGCGTCGGTTTCGGCTCATTATCACCACTCACTACCATAGAGATCGAGTAAGCCATCGAATCCCCGGTCGTCACAACAAAAGTTGTTGTGAGCACCAAAAACGCCGCGACAAGCAGATCACTGAACGGAAGCTGCGTCAGCGTTGCCAGCAACACGGCAGGCAAACCAGCATCATTCAGCGGCCCGGAAATAGTACCCGGTGTTTGCAGCTCAAAGAAGATCCCGGTACCGCCCAGTACGGTAAACCAGAAGTTCGTCACCACAGGCGCACCAATGGCAACCATCAGGATCAACTCACGCACTGAGCGGCCTTCGGAGATCCGCGCAATAAAAATCGCCATCATCGGTGCGAAACCAATGAACCAGCCCCAGAAGAACCAGGTCCACCAGGAGTTCCACTGCGGCGCATCCGCATTCAAGCTCATTTCCGGCAGGTGTTGCAGGTAAGTGGCAAATGCCGATCCAAAATGCTCAAACAGGAACTGGGTCGGACCCAGGATCAGCATTGCCAGCAACAAGGCAAATGCACCGATCACATTCAGTCGGCTCAGCCATTGCAGTCCTTTATCCATCCCGGTAAAGGCAGAAATCGAGTAGATCGCCACCACAACGGCCAGAATCGCCAGCTGGCTGGAAGACGTGTTCTCAATCCCCATAACAACTTCAAGGCTGTAGCCCAGTTGAGATGCCAGAAAACCAATCGGGCCGATAGTGCCGGCAGCAACGGCAATAATCGAACAGGCATCAATCACAGAGCCCAGCCAGTGTGACTCCAGCCGATCGCCAACCAGCGGATAAAGCAGTGCTCGCGGACGCAGTTTCACCCCACCCTGATGATGCGCATGCATCAACACAATGGTGGCCAGTGTCCCCAAAATCGCCCAGGCCAGAAAGCCCCAATGCAAAAAGCTCTGGCTCAATGCCGGCGCGGCAGACTCCGCCAGCCCGCTGGCCGTATCCGGAAAACTCGGTGGCACGGTGATGAAATGATAAATCGGCTCCGCCGCAGACCAGAACACGCCGCCACCTGCCAATAAGGTACACATGATCATCGCCATCCAGCGAAACGTCCCAATCGTCGGTGTCTTCTGCTGACCCAGGCGGATTTTCCCTTTCGGGCTAAGCGCAATCAGGATAGCCACAACAAAGTTGAGTACCATCAGCCATTGCCAAGGGTAACCAAACATTGCAGTTGCATCGGAAAACATAGACTGAATCACTTGGGAAACAAGCGACAAGTCAATAAGAGCGGAAAGGAGAAACAAACTGATAAAGCCAATCGTTAGAGTTGGAACCAATTTGTCACTCACTTTTGGTGTCGAGGTATACATAAGTTTCTCACTATTGCTGTGAGGGGCGGCACATTATCAGCTCATATCCTAAATCACCAGAAAAAAATCACTTTTTTTAACCCAGTAACGTGAGATTTACGGCCGTAAGCGGTCTCATACCGGCCGCTGCCTCAGCTTGTAGAGAGTGTCCGACTGACGCGGTCGAGAGATCCCATCCCCATGCATCATTAGAACTCAAACAAATTGCACACTGCCCGCTCAAGGACTTGGTTGTTCGCGGATATCAGAAATGACGATGCAAACCGACGAAACAAGTCATCGAACGCACTCATACAAGCCATAGGATTTGGGGGAGCTGGAAGGTCAGATTGACAGCAGAAATTCACCATACGCCAGCTAAAAAAAAAACGCTTCTTACGAAGCGTTCAAAGGTTCAATCTGGCAATCCCTGTCGATGCTGATCTGATTATCCGGAGCGGTTTCCAGGGTAACGGGAAACTGCGAGCGACTCAGCGTCATGGTCGAACTACTTTGACCACTGCTACCGGTCACCATGACATTATGACGGCTCGAAGTCAGCTTCACCTGCGTATACTGCGCACTGGTATTGGTTACAACGAGCTGAATATCATCTTGCCTGAACTCACAGCGAATCATCAAAGGGGAAAACGTGGCTGCACTCGCTGGGAGTGCAGCAACAATCGTAGAGAGTAGAATCAAGCGTTTCATCAACTTAGTACTGCGCCACATAAACTGTGTTGTAAGACGAGCCACCTGTGATCTCAACATTCGACATATCATAGCCATCCTGAGATACATAAACGGTGTTATAACTGGTTGAACCACCGTAGTAACCACCATCATCAATCAACACATTCGAATAGTTGTAATCACCATACTGAGCCACCGTCACATAGTTATGATCCGCATGCTCTCCGGAAATAACTACATCTGAATCATTATATTCGCCATACTGGCTCACATACACGCTGTTATAGTCACCACCGTAGATATTTACATCTGAATAATTCAGGCTACCATTTTGGTAGACACCAACATCATTGTAATCGGCATCGTAATCCAGCACGACATAGGAGCTGTTATAGTAACCATCTTGTTGAACATTCACATAGTTCCAGTCAGAATCATCATTAATCATGACATCTGACATGTTATACGCGCCATACTGTTTAACTTTTACATCATTATAATCAGAGTGATTTGTAATTCTTACTCGAGAATCGTTATATTGTCCTGATTGATCTACGTAAATCTTATTGTAATCTGAGTTACGACGAATAACGGCCCGAGAGAAGTTATCATAACCGTGCTGACCAACATCAATTTCATTATAATCTGAGCGATTTCTAATTATCGCACGTGACCGGTTATCTTTCCCGGACTGATAAACGCCGATATAGTTATCATTTGACCGGCGGGCAATTACAGCTCTTGAATTATTATTCTCTCCATATTGGTAAATGTCCATGTAATTGTTATCAGAACGATTTCGGATGATAGCCGTAGACTTATTACCCGCATAGCCGTAGGCTGATTCCTGATAAACAGAGACATGGTTCCAATCACTCTTGTTTTTAATTTTGACATCAGACTCATTATCGATTGAAGCCAGTGCTGAAGTTGATGCCAGTGCTGCTGAGATAAATAGAGCTAGCTTTTTCATAAACTTTTCCTTAGATTTATTGACTGGTCTCAGACCATTTCACTTACAATTGTGTAAAAACCTTAATAATGATAATTGCCAAGTGGCAATATGAAAAATCATTCCATTACTACGCACAGGTATTATCAAGTCATTCCCGCGTTATCACTTACATATTCATTATTGCTTTTTCTGAGTTTAGTTCCATAAACCTATGTATGAGATTCGCAGTTTGTTTTCACACTAAATAAAATATCACATAGAAAAATTTTCAAAAAAAACCGCACTTATCAGATGCGGTTATAAATTATCATTGCAATAACATATTAATACTGCGAAATATAAACAGAGTTATATGATGAATCAGAAATATATACACTCGAATAGTCGTAGTCAGTCTGGCTGACATAAACCGTGTTATAGCTCGCAGGTCCGTAATGGCTAGCGATATCTACATCAGACATAGAGTAATCACCATACTGATCTACTTTCACCAGGTTGTGGTCGGCATAACCACCATAGATGTCAACATATGAACGGTTGTATTCACCTTTCTGCTTAAGATAAATACTGTTATGATCCCCAGCTAAAATATATACGCTTGAATTATTTCGTTTACCTTCCTGATACACGCCTACATTGTTATCTTTAGCATAGTATCCGATATCCACTTTTGAAGAATGATAAACGCCATGTTGGGTTACATAAACACTATTCCCATCAGATTTATGTTTAATGCTAACATCTGAGTAATTATGTCTTCCATATTGATTTACATCTACGTTGTTATAATCTGAGTCATAGTTAATATCTACCTTAGAGTCATTACCATAGTAGTAAGAGTCTTGATACACGGCGACGTGATTATAGTCACTTCCTTTCTTGATTTTCACATCTGAACGATTGTCAATTGCAGCCGATGCTGTAGCTGAAGCTAAAGCCATTGAAATAAATAGAGATAACTTTTTCATAGGTAATCCTTACATTATGATATTGTGAGCCTAACTTAAAATTTCATGAACGAACAAATATTAAAATCGATATAATCAAGATAAAAAATCTCAAACATTCTAAGTATTTCATTCCAGAGCATGCAGTTACTGACTGCTATTTTCTTATGTTTTTATTTTCAATTTAATTATCGACCAATTATCTAAATAGTCCATAAACTAAATTATGAAGTATTAATAAACAGAATAATTAAAATTAGTCAGGTATAAATGAATAAAAGCTGCGCCTACAATAGCGCAGCTTTTCCGTCTCAATCCCGTATATCAGTACTGTGCTACATATACAGAGTTGTATGAAGAGTCTGCAATATAAACACTAGAGTGGTCATAATCTGTTTGACTAACATGTACAGTGTTATAGCTTGCAGGTGCATAGTGGCTACCGATATCTACATCTGAATGAGAGTAGTCACCATATTGGTCAACCTTCACCAGGTTATAATCCGCATAGGCACCATAGATATCAACATATGAGTTGTTATAGTCACCTTTTTGACCTACCATGACCGTATTCCGATCACCCGCGCTAATATAAACACTTGAGCGATTCCATTTTCCATCTTGGTATACGCCAACATGATTATCATCAGCATAGTAGTTAATATCAACTTTTGATGAGTTGTATTTTCCATATTGATTAACATATGCACTATTACCATCAGACTTATGCTTGATGTCTACATCTGAATAGTTACGCGCGCCATACTGATTCACAGTAACCCAGTTATAATCTGAGTCATATTCAATATTTACTTTTGAGTCATTGCCGTAGTAATATGAATCTTGATAAACAGAGACATGGTTATAATCACTTCCTTTCTTGATTTTCACATCAGAGCTATTATCAATTGCTGCCATTGCTGTTGTTGATGCGAAAGCCATTGAGATAAATAGAGCTAACTTTTTCATGATATTATTCCTTCAATTGTATTATCTTACTGTGATGTTTTTATTCATGCCATTAATGATGACATGTGTTTGACCACCCGTCTGCTGAATATCAGAACGGAAACTCCTAACATTGCTTTTCTGAACAATAAGTGCTTTGTTATCATCCCCGTACTGGGATATCTTCCCTTTATTACGGCGTCCTTTTTGTACAATACCAGCTTTATTATTATTTCCGAGCTGATAAATCACACCCATGTTTTCATACCCATCTTGAGAAACAGCTGCTTCGTTATAGTCTCCTCTTTGATTAATATAAGCGATGTTTCTGCTTCCCTGTTGTGCAATGAATGCATCATTATAATTACCACGTTGCTTTATCTTAGCTGCATTCCCCACTTTGTCACCGATACTTTTCTGCTGAACAACTGCTGAGCTATGACTAGCCTCTTCCAGGTCAATGACTGCAGAGTTATCAACGCCAAGCTGGAATTCAGATAGATTCATCAGTTCATTTAGCGCAAGGTCACTTGAATAAGTATTGAAAGCAGCACCTGATATACACAATGCAATTAATTTGCTTTTGATTCGTTTCATTGTTCCAGGCCGTGATGTTCATTTCGTACCTTCAGTATCGAACTTCTCAGAACTTAATCTATAAACCTATGGATGAAACTGGACTCTCGCTTTTAATACTTTTATTGCGAATGCTCAGATCATCTCTCATTCGGAAAAATGAGATTCGAGTAAGCAGCCTAGTCAATTAGTTTATATATTTCACAGCAACGTCTTATGTTCAATCACTTATCGACTGTCTAACTGGGTATCAGAGTGTTTTCAAAAATACTTTCCCTAAATAGGTACAGACGTGAAAATGATTGTCCAACAGCCTGCTCAAGCCGTCACCAGACAATACCTACCGAAAAATAGTTTGAAACGCCTCCCAAAGAAAAACGCCTCTGATCAGCATTGATCAGAGGCGCTCAGAGAGTAAAATCGAATGGAAGTATTTTAGATAATCGGGCGACGTCGGTGCATATACTCCTGAATTATCGGGTGCTGTAAGTCGGCATCTCGCAAGGGCTGCCACAGCCCCGTCTTAATCCCATCAACAATCACATGAACGACCGCTGCATCAATTGCCGTCATCACTGCCAAGTTTACCGGCTCATTCGTGGTATAGCCTAATTCGGCCTCAAGCAAATCTTTATAATCGACAAACTTAAAGACCCCGGTTTGAAGCTCTTTGGACAAAATGGTTTTACTGGTTGTTACACTGAGTAATATTTGCCCGCTTCGAACATCTATCGCCCGTATATTGACCGTAACCTGATCGGTCCGGTATTGCCCGGAGGCACCAATCCCCAAGTAACGGGCTCCGGCTCCCCCGGTTCTTAGATTGGTATCATAGGCAACAATCCCACCTTCGATCATGATATTCGCCGAAGCCAATGATGGTAAGTGCGGACCATGATTGGTCGGTATTTCATGTTTCTTCTGAGCAGCACGAATAATCTTCCTCTCAGTCAATAAGTTTTGCAGCCCCTCCCGCTCGAGCGGGATAAACCATTTCGAATCCAACAACGCGGTGGTGAGTAATGCCGCACCACCTTGCGGTACAGCCGTCGAGAAGTTACTATTCGGCTGCGGTTTGTATTGTCCGCTCTGATCCCTGAAGTCATACACGGAAACATAGACCTTTCCTCGTGGTAACGGCAGCGAGGTTAAATCCTGGTATGCCGCCCCGCGGGCCATCAGCGTCGGCTCTTTACTGATATCCGGCGTTTCAAGAGACATCGAACAACCCGAGAGAATTAACAGCAAACTACCCCAAATCAACGCTTTCATCCATCTTCTCCCTACATGTCCGGCACTAAGCCACTGACTTGAATTGTTGATGACTCCCCGGTTTCTTTATCAGTGATTTGAATGATCAGGTTCCCGTTGTCATCAATAATATTCAGCAGGAAGTCATCCGTTACCAGCTGACCGGTATTCCCATTCCCCACATCGGACAACAATTGGCTGATTAAACGAGATTCCAGGCTGGCGGCTAACCGTTCAAGATCCGATTGCTCACCCAGTAATAAGTCATCATCCGGTGCTTTATGATCGTTAATAGCATTCGCCACACCCAGGAGATGGGAACTGTTCAACGGATTACCGCCGAAACTGGGATTGATTGGCGTATAGACCAGCTCCGTCGCCGAGACCTGTGCCGTAATAGCCAGCAGACCGGCGAAGGCCAAATTACTCCCTTTCATGCTAAACCCTCTTAGATTTCATCGTAATCAACATCAAATGTATCTTGCAGGTAGCGCTCAATACGCCATCGGGTGACATACGCGCGGACAACTTTAATCGCTTCATCGACTTTTGTTTCAACCTGATCCCGTCCCGGTGACAAAGCCGTACGATAGATAGCCTTACGCCGGTGCAGAACAGAAATAACACTGCCGGACAGAGCGGTCGGACGCTCTTTAACCGTCAGGTTCTCTTTCAAGTCGTCAAATTCATCACTGAGTTTTTGTGCAAATAGTGAATAAAAATCTTCCCCGAGGCGGGTCATCGTTTGGTCAATCACAGCTCCGCTAATTTCTCTCAAGTCGTCCAGGGTGCCGTTTTGTTCAAGCGGCTGACCATTTTCAAGCGGCTGTTGCTCTTCCTGCGACCATGCAGGCACAGCGAACAACAGCGCTACTGGTAGACAGAACTCAACGATTCTCATAGCGGTAAGTCATTGTAGTTGCTGCTTTTAGCCCACATAAAAGCTTGCATTCTATTCTTCACATTAATCTTTTTAAACACGTTATAAAGATGCGTTTTCACCGTATTTTCACTGACAAACAGCTTCTCAGCGATTTGGGTATTTGAGGCACCCAGCACTAACAGCTGCATAATTTCCTTTTCCCGGTTAGTCAGGTTGGCGCATGGCTTGGCAATCAGCGTATCTTTGTGTCGGTAGGCAGCAATCAGTTCATTGGTTAGTTTTCGACTCAGCCAAAGCTCACCGGCAAAGACTTTTTTCATCCCCTTAGCCACCACATCAATTCCGTCACCAACGAAGAACACCCCAACCATGTTCGGCCATTTAGCTATCACCTTGGCCGCAACATCATTTGGCGAATTGATCAGCACTTCACTGGCCGTGAGCGAATTTTCAACCAGAAAATTGATATAAACATCCAGTGAATCATCATTAATCTGGGTGTTGTCAATGATCACCAAAATGTTCCGTTTCGGGCGGAGGTTTAATCCCGGAAGCCCTTCCAGCGTGGTGGTTTTAATCGGTAGTTCCAAGGCCTTTTCAAGGTAATCCCGGAAAAGGGAAGACTGTAAGCTGGAGTCACAGATGAAAATCAAATCATGATATTGAATGGAAGACATCTTATATTCCCTTACTGTAAATATCTTATTACTAAGACGATTTAAATCTAGAACATAGCGTCAAAACATCAAGACAGCAAAAATGACAAATAATAATTTTATTTATATCCCTCTGTTTTTATTAACCATTCTTACGTTCTCAATGCTGAGACAAATAATAAATCACCAGATATCAAATTGCGTAGCCAATATTAGTGAATGCCGCCAATTCATTTTCTTTACAACATTCAAAATAAACATCACTTTTTTATTTGACAAAAGTTTATACCAAACTACATGCATACAAAAAAAGACCTTGCAATTTTCCATGCAAGGTCTTCATTTTATTCGCTTTATGGGACTCTAGAGAGGTTTAACAGGCCGGTACTTGGTGCTCATACTCGACAATAATTTGATTTCCGCTATAACGAACATTTTTTATATTACCGTCAACAATATAGGTGTTTTTCAACGTCACCGTTCCCGGCAACACGCCACCGACTTGTTCCCGCAGCGAGGGTAACGTCAGCACCGGATCGACACCAATAAACTGACAAAATTGACTGACAAACCCATGCTCTAGAGGTTTCTGCCCGCGTAAAACATCTGAAAAAGCAAGCTGACTCATGCCTAACTTTTTAGCCATCTCAATCTGGGTTACCCGCATTTTAGCTTTATAACTCATCCATGTTTCGAGCAACACTTCACGGTCTGTTTCCGTATATTGCATTTCATATACCTTCGTGATTTTCTGCTTTATCTCCGAATTAAACCGCAACCGATGGAGGCCAATGTCAGAGCAACGTAAGGCTGGTGTAACTTTTTTGACTTTTGACAAAAAATTCACACAACTTTGTCCTGAATCCGACAGTACTAATGTCCCCTGCCTATCTTTCCTGTACAAATGTCTGACTTTTTACATAACTTAATCAAGGAGAAGAAGCTGATCTCAAACAAAAAACAGACAGTTTTCTGACAGAAAGGATTCCGCTTCGGCTGTCAGCCCCCTATAATCCCTCTGTGACCAACAAAATGGATGCCAGCTCTGTGAAACCCCATTGCGTCTTCGCAAAATTTGCCGTACTGATCGCACTCTGTGCGATCCTGGTATCGCCTGTCTTTGCCGGCCATGGCCTCCCTTCTCCATCGTTTCTTCAGCCGTATCCCTCGCAGGCAATGCCTGCCTGCTGCGATCATCCGGTGATGTCAACGGTGCTGGGGTGTCATCACGCGATGTCAGACCCGGACGCATCTCAAGCCAGCCCCTGCCAAAATGCCGACTGCCATACCTGCTCCGTTCCGTTCGCAATTCTGACGGACCACACCCTGCTCACAAGCCCTGCTGTCAGTCCGCAGTTTACGGAGCCGGTCAGCCACAGCCATTTCCTCCATGAGCCACTCGACCGACCGCCGATTGACGCCTGATTTCTTCTCAACATTAACCTCAGCTGTGCATGATGCATGCCTGAGTTAGCTTATTATTCAATTGACTAAAGAAATAGGACATTGTCATGAAACGTCACGTACTTATCGCTATCGGCCTACTGACTGCCAGCCACGTTGCCCTCGCCACCAACATCGTCACTGGCACGAACTATCAGTCCCCTTATTGCGGCTGCTGCAAAGATTGGGTCAAGCATATGGAAGAAAACGGGTTCAAGCTGGAAATCAAATACCAACAGGATCTGACGCCGACTAAAACAAAACTGGGCATTCGGCCGGGCTATGCATCCTGCCATACAGCTGAAATTGAGGGCTACACCTTTGAAGGCCATGTACCCGCGGAGGAGATTAAGCGTTTTCTGGCTGAAAAGCCGACGGACTTAGTTGGTCTGGCCACGCCGGGCATGCCAATGGGTTCTCCTGGAATGGAGTATAACGATCAAAAAGATCCCTACAATGTCGTTGCTTTCGATAAAGACGGCAACACCCGGGTCTGGTCACGCCACAATCAGTAACGGCACGTTAGCATCAGGCAAAGAGACCACCTCTCTGCCTTCTATTCGCACGCTTGAAAAACGCCATGAAACATGAAAAAAGTTGTTAAT
The DNA here is from genome assembly GCF_024380015.1 of Photobacterium atrarenae. Lineage (NCBI taxonomy): Bacteria > Pseudomonadati > Pseudomonadota > Gammaproteobacteria > Vibrionales > Vibrionaceae > Photobacterium > Photobacterium atrarenae. The sequence goes on along the minus strand of NZ_CP101508.1, from coordinate 1,597,956 downwards.
CCGTCAATCGGGCAAACAGCGCGCGATTCGGGTCTTGGCTCGCCGCCCATTCCGGCTCATTTTCCCGTTTCTCGAAATAAACCTGCAGTCCGTTAAAGTAAGTAAACGCCACCAACTCGGACTCCGGCATGAAATATTCAAAGAATGCCTCCTCCTGCTCAGCAAGCTGATGCAATGTGGTCACCCCATGTGTGAGTGCCCAGTGTATGGCCTGCGGCATCACCTGAATACGCGCGATAATGAGCGACTGGATCTCGGCTAAATCCACAACCATCCCTCCGGTAGACGCTGCATTTTGGGGTGCCAGCTCTGACTCTTCAGCGAGCAGATTCTTCAAACTGACAATACTGGCAGCTCGTTCTTCATCAGAGTAACCATAAGTCGTTTTGGCAAAGCGGATGGCATAGCCGAGTCGTTGACGACCAACCACCTCCACCACCTGTTCCAGGTAAGGCTGCGGAATTACATAGGTTTTCGCCAGTTGTTCAATCGCATGGGCTAAGCTGGTATACACGATCCCGTCAAACTCGATCTGAAACCGACTCGTCAAGCCCGCAATCGGCAGGCCATCAATGGTTAAAGGCCAGCCGGCATAATTAACCCGTTCTTTCGCAATCTCAAACATTGTCCAGGCACTTTCTTTAAAGCCTTCCAATGCTTTGCCTTCAAACTCTGAAGCTGCCAGCTCTTCCTGGGTCCAGTTCGCACCAATTTGCAGGTGCTTCTCATATTTACGGTGCAGCTTTTCCTTAACTTTGTCGCGCAGCAGATCCAATCCGCTGACTTTGATCGTGCGGCAAAATCCGTAACACTCTTCACAGCACGGCAGCAGCACCGGCGCAGCCTGGTGTTCATAATTGGGAGACGGCATAAAAGCATACGACTCGAAATAGGGTTCGCCACAGAACCAGCAGGTGTGGCGAAACTCAAAAGGCACATCAATCGATTGATAAGCAGTCGTCATTATAAGGCTCTTTGCTTAGTCTGAATCATGTTTCATTATGGGGCGCTCTGCCTGAGTTCTCAAGTATCAGATACTTATCAACCGTGAATTGTACAAGCCGGAGGAACGAGTTAAAATACGCGCCCCCGGTAGAGAATGAGTGTGATCGAATGTCTGAACAGAAGCGAAAGGCGCTGAAGAAAATTGTAAAATGCCTAGAGCTGGGTAACTCTGCGAACGTCAACGAAGCCGCACAAGCTATCAAAATGGCCCACCGCCTGATGCTCAAATACGGTCTTGAAAAAGATGATATTGAGTTCATTCAAATGGGAAAAACCAAATCAGCAACCCTGCTGCCAACTGATATCAGTCCGCAGATCCTCAAAATTATTCGTGGCATCAACCGTCGCTTTGGCGTCGAGTGCGTGCTGACAAATTATAAAGGATTGAAGCAAGCTGAATTTATCGGCGTGGCCGAGCGTGCTATCTTCGCGGCTTTCGCATTTGATGTCGTTTACCGGGAAATGAACCAGCAAACCGGCCAGTTCAGAAATAGCTTTGCCGGCACCGGCACCAGCACAACAGAAGTCACCCGCAGAGTCGGCTCCTTCCTGGCCGGGTGGATCGAAGGCGCGTTAGAAAAACTGCCGGAACTCAACACCGATGATGATCATGACAAGCGCATGACCAACTATATCGATAAAGAGTTTGAGAACATTGACCGTGAAACCTTCAAAAAACAATTGCAGGAAGCGATGAAAGCCCTGACCGATGATTATGAGAAAGGGATGAAGAAAGGTCGCTCGATTTCGGTGAACCGTCCGGTCGGCGGCAGTCGGGCCCACGAGCCAAAACTGCTCGGCTAACAATCATATTGAACAGCTGCATTTGGCAGCTGTTTTTATATCTCCATTCAGTTGACCAGGATGCATCGTGATCTTGCTGATGCCGCGATTTGTGACCACTTTCATCACCTTGCCCCCTGAAGCCCTGTCGGTGTGCTCTCCTTCCAGTTCAGTGTCCATGCCAACCAACGGCGAAAAAAGAATCAAAAGAACAGCATTTGTCATCAGATTGCAAAGAAGTGAGAGATGAATCTCACTTTTATGGTATTATCGAACAAAATTCCCGAAAAACGATAGCCTCCACAAATGAAATTCCCTGGTCAGCGCAAGTCCAAGCATTACTTTCCTGTCAATGCCCGCGATCCATTAGTTGCTCAAATTCAACAAGAAAACCCGCTGTCTCGTACCCACTTGGTTGGCGTCGGACAAACCATTGTTGATATTGAAGCCCGCGTTGACGATGACTTTCTGGCACGTCATCACCTGAGTAAAGGTCACTCACTGGTCCTGGAAGAGGATAAAGCAGAGATACTTTATCAGGAGCTCAAAGAATGCAACCTGATCAGCCATGAATATCCAGGCGATACCATCGGTAATACCCTGCACAACTACTCCGTGCTGGCTGACGATAAATCGATTCTGCTCGGCGTGATGAGCCAGGATTTGAAAATTGGATCATACGCCTACCGCTACCTGTGTAACACCTCCAGCCGGATGGATCTTGACTACCTGCAGCCGGTCAACGGCCCGATTGGTCGCTGCTATACGCTGATCACGGCAGACGGCGAACGCACCTTTGCCATCAACGAAGGTCAGATGAACCAGCTCCGTCCGGAGTTCATCCCGGAGAACATTTTCGAGAATGCCTCAGCACTGGTCCTCTCATCCTATCTGGTGCGCGGCAAGCCAACCGATCCAATGAAAGATTCCGCCCTCAAGGCAATTGAGCACGCGAAAAAGCATGATGTGCCGGTTGTCCTGACCCTGGGTACCAAGTACGTGATCGAAGGCAAGCAGGATTGGTGGATAGAATTTCTGAAAGAACATGTCACCTGCGTGGCGATGAATGAGGAAGAGGCCGAAGCTCTGACTGGCGAGAAAGATCCGCTATTAGCGGCTGACAAAGCACTGGACTGGGTCGATATGGTGCTCTGCACCGCGGGACCGGTCGGGCTGTATATGGCCGGCTATACCGAAGACTCCCTCAAACGTGAGTCTTCCCTGCCCCTGCTGCCGGGCCAAATCGCCGATTTCAACCGCTATGAGTTCAGCCGCCCGATGAAAAAATCGGTCTGTGAACAGCCAATCCGGATTTACTCACATATCGCGCCTTACCTGGGCGGACCGGTTCAAATCAAAAATACCAATGGTGCCGGTGATGCCGCCCTGTCTGCCCTGCTGCATGACATGTCCGCCAACCGTTACCACAAGGCCAATGTTCCGAACTCTGCCAAGCATAACGGCAGCTTCCTGACCTATTCATCTTTCTCGCAGATTTGTCAGTACTCGAACCGGGTCAGCTACGAAGTGCTGACCCAGCACGCACCGCGTCTGTCTCGCGGACTGCCGGAACGAGAAGACTGCCTGGAAGAAGCTTACTGGGAGCGTTAATCATCCGCTCGGATTCCCGGCTGATTGAACCAGCTAACACGCAAAAGCGGCGCTCAAACAAGCGCCGCTTTTTCATGGGTTCACACTTGCAAGCCAGGCATGGCTCCCCCGGTCAAGTACTTCATGCTCCGAGTCATTCCCTCAGTATTTGGTCAATCCGGGCTCCACTTCATCAATCCAGGCCAGGATCCCGCCTTTCAAGTTCACCACATTGGTCACACCTTGGTCGATACATTGCTGACAAACCTTGGCTGAGCGTCCGCCCATTTTACAGTGGAACACCACCGTTTGATCGGGATGAAATTCAGCCAGATGCTCGGTCACCGCACTCATCGGGATATGTCGGCTGCCGCGAATGAGGCAAATCTCCCGCTCATAGGCTTCCCGGACATCCACCAGCACCACGTCACCCGTTACCATCCGTTGACGTAACTCAACAGCGGTGATCTCATCAACAGCAACCTCGGCCGGTGTCGCCGGGATCCCGCAAAACTGTTGGTAATCAATCAAACCGGTGATGGTCGGAACGTCGCCGCATAAGCAGCAATGCGGATTGCGCTCAATACGCAGCTCTTCAAAACTTAAATTCAGCGCATCGTAGATCAGCAGCCGGCCACTTAACGTCGTGCCGGCCCCGGTGATCATTTTGATCGCCTCGGTCGCCTGGATACTGGCAATCATCGCCGGCAAAACCCCCAACACGCCCCCTTCAGCACAGGATGGTACCAAGCCCGGTGGCGGTGGTTCAGGGTACAAACAGCGATAACATGGCCCATCCTGATAATGAAATACCGTCGCCTGACCATCGAAACGAAAAATACTGCCATAAATATTGGGTTTGTGGCTGAGTACGCAGGCATCATTGACCAGATACCGAGTCGGAAAATTATCCGTCCCGTCAATCACCAGATCATAATCCCCGATCATCTCCAGCGCATTCGCCGCAGTCAGCTGCTCGGGATAACAACGCAGATCCAGATCAGGATTCAGTGCCATCAGCCTTTCGCGGGCAGCGCTGACCTTCGGCTGCCCCAAATCGTTCATGGTAAACAGGATCTGCCGCTGCAGGTTGGTTTCATCAACCGTATCGTGATCCACCAGGCCAAGCGTCCCGACACCAGCCGCAACCAAGTACAAACACAAAGGCGAGCCCAGGCCGCCGGCCCCGATGATCAACACTTTGGCATCCTTGAGTTTTTGCTGCCCGGCCATACCGATCTCCGGCAACATAATATGACGGCTATAGCGGCTGATTTCTTTTGGGGTCAGCCGTCCTGGCGCTATCGGGGAATCCGTCACGGATACATCGACTCCACCGGCAATCGCAGGGACAATCCGCAGCTCACATCCTTCATGGAGGGACGTTGATAAACCGTCTTGCTGTTTAATGTCCACTCGGTCCAGAAACAGATTCACAAAATTTCGTAGTTGGCCCTGCTCATCAAAGAGCTGAAGTTCCAGCTCCGGGTGTTGCTCACAGAGCTGAGTAATCGCCTCAAATACGGTTGCCGCCTCAACTTCTACCTGGCTCTTTTGCTGGGTAAATCGTCGTAGCGGTGAAGGAACCTTAATCAATGCTTTCATATCGATGCCTTGGTGTCTGAGCCATCAACACAAACCTGCTCCGGATCGAAGCGTTGTCGGTCTTCCGTCAATCGCCATGAACGGTAGCCGGCAGCTTTGTGCTGATGAACAGAAATGATGATATAGCTTAGCCCCGGCCAGGCGTGGAGCCGATCGAACTCAGAGGGGGAATCCGGATGATCCGGGTGTGAATGAACAATACTGATAATCGCCAGCCCTTCCCGATCCGCCTGATCTTCTGCGTCTTGGTAAGCTATCGGGTCGATCAAAAACCGCCGTTCCCGGTTATCTGACTTTTCATTCAGACAAGGCAGATAATAGTGGCTGTGTGAGATAGACTCGTTTTGTCTGTCTAACTCGCCGAGAATAAACCCGCAGCATTCTTCAGGATAAGCCTGCTCAGCCTGAGCGATTATCTGTGCAATGATTGTCTGGCTAACATGAATAGTCATGGTCCCATAACCCTGCACTGAAGTAGCGTTCACCGAGATCGCACAGTAAGGTGGTGATCACCCCCTCGGACAAGCCAGCCATCAGCTTGGTGCAACCCGCCAGATAAGCTCCGGATGACTGACCAACAAAAATGCCGTGCCGGGCAAGTCGTAAACACCCTGCCTTGGCTTCATCAGCCGATACATCAATCCATTGATCAACCAGACTTGGATCAAAAATCGCCGGCACAATATCCTCCGGCTCTCCAAGCGGTTTTAATCCTTCCACCCCTGGCCAGCGCTCAGGCCGGATCGCGATGATTTTTACATTCGGATCCTGCTCCTTCAGCCGCCGGGCAATCCCGGTTAACGAACCGCCGGTGCCGACGCCACCGACAAAGTGGGTGATCGGCTGCGGTACCTGCTTCATCAGCTCAGACGCTGTCCCGTGATAATGCGCGTTTACATTGTGTGAATTAGCGTACTGATCGCAGAAGAAATACTGCTCGGGTGATGCCTCAAACATCGCATGCACATGACGTAAAGCCTGGTCATAACCTTCCAGCGGATCCGTTTCTATGAGCGTTGCCCCATGAGCAATTAAACGTTGTTTCCGCTCCCGGCTGGCATTGCCCGGGATCACAATCGTCACCGGATATCCCATGGCAGCGCCGATCATGGCATAGGAAATACCGGCATTGCCGCTACTGGAATCCAGAATCGTTTTGCCCGGATGAAGCTGTCCGCTCTCAATCGCCTGACACAACATTTCTTTCACCGATCGGTCTTTCAGGGAACCACCGGGATTGGTCCATTCGGCTTTTGCGAATAGTTTCAGGCCGGGCTGATCGGGAAACAGAAAGCTCAAGTCGATAAGTGGCGTGTGTCCAATCAACGCCAGCAAGTCCATGAACCCTCCCTTGAGCACTCGAAAAAGAAATGAGACGGGTATTTATTTACCATAGTCGATCACAGCGCAGACCCCAAGTTACCGGCACTGCGCGGCGCTTGCTCCCACAACTGCCGGACTCAGATCCGGAGGCGAACTCTAAAAACAGGCGATAATAACCGGCCTCACGAGGAGGCCAGTTCATAGAAACCGCAAGACACAAAAGCGACACCTGTTCAGGTGCCGCTTTTCATACAGAAAGTTCATACAAATTGTCACACAGGCAGACTTACAAGCTGCATTGTCGAACTGTTTTTGCAATCGTGGTCGTGCCAGAATTAATAACAGAAGAAATTGATCTTCTTGCTCACATCCTGGGTGAAACCGCAGACCCGATCACTTTCGACCAATGTCTGATCTGCCCCTGCGCCAATTTTTCCCGCCACTTCGTTAATGGCCACCAAGCTGCGGTTTACTTCTTCAGTCACCGCTGCCTGCTCTTCGGCAGCACTGGCAATCTGATGCGCCATATCCTGGATCTTACCGCTTTGCGTCCGCACTTCTTCCAGAGAACACACCGCTTGCTGGGCATGTGACAAACAGACATCACTCAGACTGCGGTTGTGACGCATTTTTTCAACCGCATCTTTGCTGCTGTGGCGCAGTGAATCTATCATCTGCTGAATTTCATCCGTGGACTGAGCCGTTTTGGTTGCCAGATTACGCACCTCATCCGCGACCACGGCAAATCCTCTGCCCTGTTCACCTGCGCGCGCTGCCTCAATCGCCGCATTAAGCGCCAGCAAGTTCGTTTGCTCCGAAATATTGCGGATCACGTCGAGGATACTGCCGATGTTATTCGTTTCCTGCGCCAAAATTTCAATCACTTTGGCCGCCTCCTCAACGTTACCGGCCAATTCACGCAGACCTTCCGCACTCGCAGCAACCACCTGATGCCCTTGTTGAACAGACTGCTGCGTGAGACTCACCGCTGACGCTGTTTCCTGGGCATTGTCCGAGACACTATGTGCCGTCGAAGCCATTTCGGTGGTCGCAGCAACCACCTGATCAATTTCATCACTCTGCATCGCGATCTGGGTCTGACTTTCTTTGGCAATATCAGACGTGGCCGCAACGCTGCTCGTCAGAGATTGCACCGAGCCGGCAACATCCCCGACAATGCCCCGGACATCATTGATGAATGTATTCAGATGGTTTGCCAACTGCCCGGTTTCATCACGGCGGGCGATCTCAATTTGCTGAGTCAAATCCCCCCCAGAGCGGGTTAATGCTTCGACCCGTTTCACCAATACCGTTATTGGAGCGGAAATCGATGCCGCTACCAGCCAAATCATGCCCATTCCCAGTAAACCCGTGATCATACCAACCGTCATTTGTCCTGTCTGACTGGCATTGAAATGCGCACTGAGTGTTTCAACAATCGTGTAAGCGCCGGCCAACGCTATTTTTTCAGGGACCACCACCACGACATGCCAGGGCTTATTGGTGCCGACTGTGGTAAAGCTCTCGTGGGCGATGATGGATTCACCCGACAACACTACCTCGCCATGCTGTCGCTCGCGGATCAATTGACTGACCTCTGTGCTCCCCAGCCGCTGGCCGATATTACCGTCATCACCGCTATCGGCTGCAATGATGCCCGATGCACTGATGATCAATACCCGCGACTGGCCTTTCAATAAATTGTTACTGGTATTCACAGCCAGGGTTTGAAGAAAGTCGAGCGAGTAATCGACCCCAAACATGCCGGCAAACTCACCATTGCGGAGCACTGGCGCAGTAAAAGAGCTCATTAAGGTCGATTTTCCCTGAACCACATAACTGGCTGGATCAATCACACAGGCAGATAATGTTTCTTTCGGACATAAATACCATTCCGAACCACGAATACCATTTTCATTTTTCTCTGTATCATAAAAAGGGTAAGACGCTTCCAGAATTATATTCCCGGACGGGGAGCGGTTAAAATATGGCGCAAACTCGCCATTTTTTTGAACATACTTTGTATTTACATATTGTTCATCTAAATTATCAAATTTGTTATATTCCCAACCAGAGTAGATCCCTATTATATTAGGAATATTATCAATAGTATTCCCCATCATCTGAATCACGCTATCTCGAGAAATATTTGGATCCTGATGGGTAAAAGATGCTGCCAGCGTTTTCGACACTTCCATGGCTTCATTGAACACCAGGTTGATGTTCCTGGCCTCCACTTGAGCAGACAGTTTAAGCTCTTGTTTTAGTGAATCTTTTGCATAATTCAAAACCAGATTATCGAGCGATTCAAGGAGTTGGTTCCCGCTATAATATCCATATCCCAGCATCGCACCTGACACCGTCAGTATGCTTGCGCCACAAAAAATGAGTAGCTGCTGCTTAATACTCGAAAAATTCATTTATGTTCCTTGTTAATTATCACCAAAAACTAAATAATAAAAATTAACATTTGCCCATATTTATTATTTAAAGGCTATCAGGTGAAGAGAATCGTTTAATATGAAAAGAGCATGAATTAATTCAAATAAAAATTAGCATAGTTAATAACCATATTCAAAATGTGCATATTACGGTAAAACAACCACTATTTTTCATTTATGAAATGCGTTTAGATCATTATTTTTAATTTAGCGTCCTAGCCGCACGATCAGATTCATCTGGCAGATAAAACCCACCCTGGAGATACCTTGAGGGAATTTTAAATTTTACCTGGGGATGTTTTGGAGCGAGTAAAAAAAACAGAGCCTTTGCGGCTCTGTTTTCATAACGTGATAGAAGTCAAATCAACATTCGCTGATCGCATTTCGAATTCGCTTATCAGACACCGGATACGGCGTACCCAGCTGCTGAGCAAAGTAGCTGACCCGCAGCTCTTCGATCATCCAGCGGATCTCTTTCACTTTTTCCGGCACCGGCTGGCCTTTCGGGATCTTATTCAGCAGCTCTTTGTAATCCGACATCACAGACTCAACCTTCATGATGTGCATGCGATCTTTATTCGGATCAATCGGCAGCTTTTCCATCCGGCGCTCAATGGCTTTCATGTAGCGCAGAATGTCCGGCAGGCGCTTCCAGCCACACTCGGTGGCAAAGCCTTTAAAGATCAAGCCTTCGATTTGCGCCTTAATATCTGACAACGCGAAAGCCATGGTCAGATCCACCCGACCTTTCAGGCGCTTATTAATGTTAAAGGCTGTGGTCAAAATCGCTTCGACTTGCTTGGCAATGTCCACTACCGTATCACCCAGTTCAGCCCGGACATGCTCTTTCAGCGTTTCAAAGGCTTCCGGCTCCCACACCAGGCCACCCCTTTCTTCGATCAGCTTGTCGACGCCACAGGCGATACAGTCATCAATCAGATCCATCACCCGACCGTACGGGTTGAAGTACAGCCCAAGCTTGGATTTATTCGGCAGGTTGGCATGCAGATACTTGATCGGCGACGGCACGTTCAGCAGCACCAGACGGCGCTGACCCTGCTGCATCGCCGTGCGCTGCTCTTCTTCAGTTTCGAACAGCTTGATCCCGACCGAGTCCTTGTTATCGACAATCGCCGGATAAGCTTTCACTTCAAAGCCACCCCGCTTCTGCTGATAACGCTCCGGCAATTTCCCGAAACTCCAGGTTTTCAAGCCGTCCTGCTCGATGTCATCATCCGCCACCTTCGACAGCGTTTCCTGTACCTTCTCTTTCAGGCCGTCTTTGAGGCTGTAAAGATCCTTACTTTCTTTCAGCTTGCGGTTGCGATGATCGACCACGCGGTAGGTGATCTTCAAGTGATCCGGCACCTGATCGAGATTCCAGTCTTCACGCAGTACGGTAACACCCGTCATCCGCTTCAGCTCTTTCTCCAGCGCATCGAGTAATGGCATTGCCATGGCTTCGCTGCGCGCCAGGAAGGCATCAGCATAGTTTGGTGCCGGGACGAAATTACGACGCACCGGTTTCGGCAGCGATTTGATCAGCGCGACCACCAGCTCCTGACGCAGGCCCGGGATCTGCCAGTCGAAACCGTCCGGCTCGACCTGATTCAAGATCGGCAGCGGCACATGCACCGTGACACCGTCACTATCTTCTCCCGGCTCAAACTGGTAGCTCAGTTTCAGCTTGAGGTTCCCCTGATGCCAGAAGTTCGGATAATCCAGATCGGTGACATGACTGGCATCGCCTCTGAACAGCATATCGCGTTCAAAGTTAAGCAGCTCTGCATCTTCCTTCGATGCCTGCTTCCACCAGGTGTCAAAGTGACGCCCGGACACCACAGTGTGGTCAATGCGCTGATCATAAAACTCAAACAAGGCATCATCATCGATAAGAATGTCGCGGCGACGGGACTTATGCTCCAGCTCTTCCACTTCCCGCAGCAGTTTTCGGTTCTGATGATAGAACTTATGCTTGGTTTCCCAGTCCCCTTCCACCAGCGCCGAGCGAATAAACAGCTCACGGGAAACCACGGGATCAATCTTGCCGTAATTGACTTTCCGTTTAGCGACAACCGGGATCCCATACAGAGTCACTTTTTCAAACGCGGCCACGGAAGCCTGCTTCTTCTCCCAGTGCGGCTCACTATAGCTGCGCTTGAGCAGGTGCTCCGCCAGCGGCTCGATCCACTCCGGCTGGATCTTGGCTGCAATCCGGCCCCACAACTTGGAGGTTTCAACCAGCTCAGCCACCATGATCCATTTCGGCTGCTTCTTGAAAATGCCGGAGCCCGGGAAAATGTTGAAGCGGGCGTTCCGCGCCCCCTGGTATTCATTCTTTTCCTGATCTTTCAGGCCGACATGGGACAACATCCCCGCCAGCAGCGCGGTATGTACCCCTTCGTAGCTGGCTTCCTGCTGATTCATCCGCAGATCCAGCTCACGGACCACCTGATGAACCTGGAAATAGATATCCTGCCACTCCCGTACCCGTAAGTAATTCAGGTAATCTTTCTTACACTGACGGCGGAACTGGTTCCCCGATAGCGCTTTTTGCTGCTCCTGTACGTACGCCCACAGGTTCACAAAGGTCATGAAATCCGACTCTTTGTCATAGAACCGACGGTGTTTTTCGTCAGAGGCCTGTTGTTTCTCCATCGGTCGCTCACGCGGATCCTGAATCGACAGCGCCGAGGCAATCACCATCACTTCACGCAACGCACCGTGTTTCGGCGCTTCCAGCACCATCCGGGCCAGACGCGGGTCAATCGGTAACCGGGCCAGCTGACGACCGATCTTGGTCAGTCGCTTGCGCGGATCTTTGGCTTTGGTATTCATCGCGCCCAGCTCTTCCAGCAGGCGGATACCATCCTGAATATTGCGGTTATCCGGCGCTTCAACAAACGGGAAGGCCTGAATATCCCCCAGGCCAATCGCCGTCATCTGCAAAATAACGGAAGCCAGATTGGTACGCAGAATTTCCGGATCGGTAAACTCCGGGCGGGACAGGAAATCTTCTTCCGAATACAGGCGAATACAGATCCCTTCCGCAACCCGGCCACAACGGCCCTTTCGCTGGTTGGCACTGGCCTGAGAAACCGGCTCAATCGGCAGGCGTTGCACCTTGGTCCGGTAACTATAGCGGCTGATCCGCGCCGTCCCCGGATCGATCACATAGCGGATCCCCGGCACCGTCAGTGAGGTTTCCGCAACGTTGGTCGACAGCACGATCCGGCGCCCGGCGTGGGGCTGGAACACGCGATTTTGCTCGCCGGCCGACAAGCGGGCATAGAGCGGCAGGATCTCGGTATCACGTAAGTTCCGTTTCTCCAGCGCATCGGCCGTATCACGGATTTCACGCTCACCGTTCATAAAGATCAGGATATCGCCCAGACCTTCGTCACACAGTTCATCGACCGCATCAAAAATTGCCTGCAGCTGATCGCGATCACTGTCTTCACCATCTTCACTGACCGGGCGGTAACGGACTTCAACCGGGTAGGTTCGACCGGAGACTTCGATAATCGGCGCATTATTGAAGTGCTTGGAGAATCGCTCAGGATCAATCGTCGCCGAGGTAATAATCACTTTCAGATCCGGGCGCTTCGGCAACAGCTCACGCAGATAGCCCAGAATGAAGTCGATATTAAGGCTGCGTTCGTGGGCCTCATCGATAATGATAGTGTCGTACTGGTTCAGGAATCGATCGTTCTGAATTTCCGCCAGCAAAATCCCGTCGGTCATCAGCTTGATCTGACTGCGATCAGACACCTGATCGTTAAACCGGACCTTATACCCCACCGCTGAGCCCATTTCACACGCCAGCTCTTCTGCAATCCGGCTGGCTACTGAGCGCGCCGCAAGACGCCGCGGCTGGGTATGACCGATCATCCCCTTCGTCCCCAGCCCCAGCTCTAAGCAGATTTTCGGCAGCTGGGTCGTTTTCCCCGATCCGGTTTCACCGGCAACAATCACCACCTGGTTATTTTGAATCGCTTCGGCGATATCATCTTTCTTCTGGCTGACCGGAAGCTGCGGCGGATAGGTCACTTTCGGTCGCTGCGTTGCCCGCAGTTCTGCCGTTTGCATGGACTTGGCAATATCCATGGCAATTTCATCAAACACGGCATGTCTGGCTTGTTCATTGTTAATTCTGGCCGCACCTTGCACACGCTTGTGCAAACGAAAGCGATCGCGAATCATGCAATCCTGAATCGCGGCTTTGAGCGTTTTTTCATTATTGAAAACGTCTGGCTGAGAAGTATTCGACTGAGTCAAAGGAATTCCTGATTTTTCAGCTGGGTATTGAATGAAACTGACGCAATTCTACCACAACTCTGCGTGAGGTGCGGTATCCGAACCTGACCGCCCGCAACAGCTCGTCTTTCCCGCACCGGTCACGACTGCTGTCGGCCTGAGAGCAGAACTGAATATGGGTCTGGAACCCAAAGCCATCACGGCTGTCTTACACAGTATAAGTGCCAGTCACGCCTGTCGCTCAGGCAACAAGTGAGAGAGAATCCAAGATGTTCAGACAGCTACGCACCCTGCTCCGCCAGGTCATGCATGAGGGAGAAGATAGCGGTGCCGTCGATACACCCAGCCTCCAGCTGGCGATGGCGGCACTCCTGTGCGAAGTTTCCGCAGCCGACCATCAGGTCGATCCCAAAGAGCAGTCCGCGAAAGTTCATTTACTGACAAGACTGTTAGACATGGGTGAAGAGGAAGCAACGTTTCTGATTGAAAAAGCGAGTACCAATAGGCTGCAATCGGTGTCGCTCTATGAATTTACCAATAAATTGCGCAGCCTGATGCCTGAGCAGCGCTACCAGCTGATTGAAGCCATGTGGCAGGTGGCATATGCCGATGGGTTCATCGATCCACTGGAAGAAGCGGTGATCCGCCAGGTCGCTGAGCTGATTTATGTCAGCCACAGCGACTTTATCCGTGCCAAGCTCTCCGCTCAGCCTTCCTAGCGGTGTTATTTGATATCAATCGTCCGGCTGGCTTTGCGGTAACGGATTTTCCAACCCTGCCAGCGCGGCAGCTCCCAGCGTTTGGGATCCGCCTTACGATTCCCGCCAGCATATATTGCCAGCACCCGCTTGCCGGCCACCTGATATTCAATATTGAGAGTTAAATCGGTCAGCACCACCTGGTAGGGAAACTCAGTATCAAAGTCCGCCCGCTCCCACTCCGGAATACCCTCGAACGGAAAATCTTCTGCACTGAATAATGCCAGATCCTCTGCCGACTCCACACCCAGCGCTTCCAGCTGGGCCTGAAGCCACGTACGAACCTCGACAGGTTCAGGTGTCCGCGTGCAGACCTCGGCCTGGTAGCGCCCCAAGGCCAGATACAGGTTCCACTGATGGATATCGGCGCGGATCTGCGCGGCCAGTCCGTCGACCAACAGCCCGTCCAGCACCATATCGACCAGCGCTTCCAGCGCCGACGCTCCCTGCGGCGCCTGCCAACGGGTCTCGATTACCCGGCCCGCATACACCCGGTGGTGGGCGACCTGGCAACCCGCTTCGGTCACTTCCGCTTCACCCAGCTGCGCTTCGCCAAAATCCAGTTCATTGAGCAGCGAAAAAGGCACCGGCGCCATGCAGGTCGCCAGCACCAGGTTCTGTTTCACACCTTTACCGGGCAGCGCAAACTGATCGAACACCACTGCCGCTTCAGCCTGCTCCGGAAACCGGCTGTCCCGGCCGATACTGACTTCACCAAACCCGTTGCCCAGCGCCTGACGACGCTTTTGTCGGCGCACATAGACCAGCTCCGGCACTGCGCGCATCACGGCGCTCAACCAGGCTTCACGCCGCACAGCACTCGCCACGTCTAAATCCGGCAGCGCCAGCGCGTCTCGCATCTGCTGTGATAACTGGCGCGCTTCGGCCAGCACATCGCGATCGATCGTCAACCATTCCGGTACGCTGCCGCGCAGCAGCTTAATCAACGCCATCGCATCACAATGATGCGGCTCCCACTGCGCCAGTTTTTCCCGGCTTTCCTCGCCGCCCGGCATCTGCCAGATCCGCTGATAGACACTCAGACCGGCCGCCAGATCCACCATCGCCTCCCGAGAAGCTTTATCCGGCATCGCGGTGATCAGATGGGCAAATAGGGTATCGATGGGCAGTGGATACAACAGCTGGCCATGCGCCGTGATCTGCCCGCTCGAATCAATCGCCTGCATCTGCAGCAACTTGTCCTGTGCTTGCGCCAGGGATTTTTCCGGTACCGGATCGGCAAAACTCAAGTCCTCCAGACGCGAGCCGCAACTTGCCGCGGCCAACATCGGCTCGACCAACTCTTCGCGCTGCAACTCCGGTGGCGTGAGCCGTTCCATCGGCGCGGCTTTACCATAAAGACGAATACAGTGCCCGGCACTGATCCGCCCGGCCCGGCCTTTGCGCTGCTCGGCGCTGGCAGCAGAAATAGCATGCAGGCCTAGCACGGTGCGGCCGTTGCGCTGGTGCGTCCGCCGCTCCAGCCCACTGTCGATAATCAGAGTCACGCCGGGGATGGTCAGCGAGGTCTCGGCAACATTGGTCGCCAGAATGATCCGCTGCTTGTCACTCTCTGTCAGGGCCCGGTGACGCTCGGCATCACTGACCGAGGCATGCAAGGCAATCACGTCGATTTGCTGCGCTGCAATCGCCGCCGCAAACACCTGCTTGAGTTGTGCCGCACATTGCGCGATCTCTTTGCGGCCTGGCAAAAAGACCAGAATATCCTGATGCTGTTGGTGCAGCGGTAAAATCGCTTCTGCCACTTTCTTCTCGACGCCCCGAACATCCGGCATATTACGGCTGTCTGAAGCCAGGTGGCTAACCTCAACCGTATAATTACGTCCGGTCGCCTGCAGCCGCTCGGCACCAAGGTATTGCGCCAGCCTCCGGCTGTCCATGGTTGCCGAGGTCGCCACCAGCCGGTGGGTCTGCTTCTGTTTCAGTAAAGCCAGCAGCAGGTCGGTATCCCAGCGGCGCTCATGAAATTCATCTATGATCACGGTGTCAAATGCCGCCAGCTGATCTTCACTGAGCCAGCGCAGCGCCACCCCTGGGGTCACAAACACGATGTTGCTTTGCGCGTTGAATCGGTTATCAAATCGGATGGCGTAGCCAACGCCCTGCCCCAAGCGATCGCCGCGTAACTGAGCGACATATTCTGCCAGCGCGGTACAAGCCACCCGGCGCGGTTCAACCACCAGCACTCGGCCATGCTCTGCCGCCCAGACAGGCAAGCGGGTCGACTTCCCGGAGCCGGTTTCAGCCTCAACCACCAGGTGATGGGATTTCAGTTGGGTCAGAAAAGTATCTTTCAGGGAATCAATCGGTAACGACGGTGACATGAACAATGCTTATGCTGTGATCTCAGAAGCGCTATTGTGACAAGAATCAGTCGCCTTGTCATATCCCAGACTGTAGCGACCGGGCAACGCGCCATGAGGTTTGAAAAACCAAACCGCACGGATTGATAAACACTTTTCTCATTTCGTGCGGTTGAAAACTTACTTACCGATAGCAATGAAGTGCAATAACGCAGCTTCCTGACTTACACCACAGATTGACAGGAGCTTTTTAATTGTCGAAACCATGCGGAACGACCTGCTCAAGTTCCGCATTTATTCTATAGTCTTCCGATTCAGGCGTATCCATCTTAAACAGCACTTAAACACATCGTTTCTGACTCCGCCCACGATTTCCCGTGGGCGCAGACTGAATTGACAAGCTAAGCGAGGGTAGCCCGCGTATAATCCCTCCTGCACGCATCACTTAACATGGATGCGCTGTCTTGTATTCATCGGCAGCTATCGTCGGTTATACACGGCACCGGAAAAATGTATAAATATTAGAAAGTAAATAAGGCTTTCAAACCACAAATGCCAATTATTTGCGCTCAGAAATATACTCTGGTTTACGCCAGAATCCGAAAATTGAAACACGCCCAGAATATTTAATGGATGCTCATAGTTAGACACCATGAATAACCCTGAGCACATCAGTAAAAGTAACGTCATGTACATAGAATTATGTATGGTAAGCACAAGCCATTTATGTTTTCTGCTTTGATATTGAACCTGATACTCCGGGTGCAGAAAAAAACGAGTCCAGATGAGTCGCATCAGCAAAACCACAAAGAGGAACAAGCCCATGATCATATGTAACTCAATCGCGTCTTGCTTATGCGCTATTGCCCCCTTAATTCTGTAATCGATAAGGTGGGTCCTTGTCCCCATATCGAGCAGGAGAAACAGAATGGTCAATGATGAAACCCAATGTAAAACTCTATCAATAATATATGTCTGTTTCGGTAACATAACGCAAAACTCCTTTTCCCTTGAATACAGAACACAACGTATTTTATCGCTACAGTTTCATTAAAATTCCTTTCACAATGGAAGCGAAATGAGAATAAAAAACAACTGGCTTGAAGAGACGCACTCAATTAAAGAAACAGGCTACCTACAAGAGTATAATTTCGGTATGGTATCCAGCCAGCGGCATCTTTGTCGCCCCAATACCACACTTTCTGCCATGACCAGTCACATTGATGCGTTATGCCGATTTAATCAGCCTCTCTCGTGCATCTTCAAAAAGATTTGTAACCCATCTGACTTCCGGCGTCATTGACGGGTACAGCTGATCCAACTGAGCCTTGAGATACAAACTGCCGTTTCCTGAGAAGGATTGTTTATGATCACCAGTACTGTGAAAACAGGACTATACTCCCTTTTCGTTCAAACCATCATATCAAACCCAATTTTCTCTCAAATACTCCCAACGTCCACACACAACGCATAAAATGCCAACAATACAAAACACGATGCATACTCAATTCCTGTGATAGTAAAGCCATCGGTTTGAGTAGCAAGCACTTAAACTCTAATTTGATATCTATGCACGGTTTTACTATCGAACATAACGGGCATGTTCGTGTTCTCGATCTGCGTCAGCACTCATCCACAAAGACAGTACGTTTACTTTCAGGGTATCCACTAACATCCCCACAACACAGGACTCATCCAGACTTGCCACCGATCCTCATAGCGTCGGAGCTTTTTCCGGCGCTCTACAGTTCCCCTAGCCAAACCACCACCTGCTGCTTATGCAACCGGAAACTTAATTTCCCTATAGAAATCATTGACATTTGGTCACGAGCGCCTAGCCTAGAGCCTTCAGCATGCAACCAGATCTAGAGGTTCGTCATCATGACTCGCAAAGAAATTTTTAACCCGGCGCTGTGGGAAGAAGTCCCGGGCTTCGAATTCGAAGATATCACTTACCATCGTGCCAAAGACCAGGGTACGGTGCGCATTGCCATTAATCGCCCGGATTGCCTCAACGCCTTTCGTCCCAAAACAGTCGATGAGTTGTTTACGGCTCTGGATCATGCCCGCCAATGGTCTGATGTCGGTTGTGTCCTGCTGACCGGGAACGGCCCGTCGCACAAAGGCCAGTGGTCGTTCTCCTCTGGGGGTGATCAGCGGATTCGTGGCAAAGACGGCTACAAATATGAAGGCGCAGAAGCCGGTAAAGCTGATCAGGCCCGGATGGGACGCCTGCATATTCTCGAAGTCCAGCGGATGATCCGCTTTATGCCGAAAGTTGTGATTGCCGTAGTTCCGGGCTGGGCCGTGGGCGGCGGACACAGTTTGCACGTGGTGTGCGATTTAACCCTGGCTTCAAAAGAGCATGCGGTGTTTAAGCAAACCGACCCGGATGTTGCCTCTTTTGATTCTGGTTATGGTTCTGCCTACCTGGCCAAGATGATCGGCCAGAAACGCGCGCGGGAGATCTTCTTCTGCGGCTTTGATTACAGCGCCCAGGAAGCCTATGAGATGGGCATGGTGAATAAAGTGATCGACCATTTCTCACTGGAAGATGAAGCATTGCGCTGGGGCAAAGCGATCAACAGCAAATCCCCCACAGCGATGCGGATGTTGAAATACGGCTTTAACCTGCCGGACGACGGCCTGGTCGGCCAGCAGCTGTTTGCCGGTGAAGCCACGCGCCTTGCCTATGGTACCGATGAAGCGCAAGAAGGACGTGATGCGTTTCTGGAAAAACGCGGTCAGGATTTCAGCCGATTCCCCTGGCATTATTAGCCCCACGCAGCCCAAGCATCACCTGCCTGATTTCTGCCTCATTAGCTTTGAACAGAGCAGGACAGCCCGGCTTTCACCAGCCGGGTTTTTGGGCCGATTTTACACGGCACCGCCCCAAGCAAAAGTCCCAGCCAAAGTGCTGACAGCCCTGAAAGCCAACACAAAAACAAAACACCCAACAAACAAAATAGAAACAAACTTAACCAAACAGAGACATAATCACAGCCATTCCCTGCCACGATTTTTCATTCTAATTCCGCAAGCCAGATCACAACAAAAGCAAAAACAAAAATAAACATTAAATACACAAAATCAACACAAAGTTGAAATATTGCATTACAGATTGAAACATTGCGGCCTGATTCATGTTAATTGCTGTAAAAAGATAGCGAAAAACTTGATCATTTTCGCGAAAAAGTGGCCTTGAGCCTTTGAAATAAACGATTTATCGGCATAGGATTAGCACTAAATGAAAATGATGTATGCAATTTTCATTGACTCCGACCTAACCTACTACCAAAGTCAATTGCATGAAAAAAGATAAAAGACCCCTATATATCCCCTACGCAGGCCCTGCGTTACTCGAAACTCCCCTGTTGAACAAAGGAAGTGCATTCAGCGTTGAAGAGCGCATGTTCTTCAACCTCGAAGGTCTCCTGCCAGAAGCAATTGAAACCATCGAAGAACAAGCTGAGCGTGCTTATCAGCAGTATCAAAAGTTCGATAACGACATCGACCGCCACATCTACTTGCGCAATATCCAAGACACCAACGAAACCCTCTTCTACCGCCTGGTGGAAAACCATATTACCGAGATGATGCCGATCATCTACACCCCGACCGTTGGCGCGGCCTGTGAAGACTTCTCCAGCATCTACCGCCGTGGTCGTGGCCTGTTCATCTCCTATCCGAACCGCGATCGCATCGAAGATATGCTGAACAACGCATCACGCCACAATGTCAAAGTGATTGTTGTGACCGACGGTGAGCGGATCCTGGGTCTGGGCGACCAGGGGATCGGGGGCATGGGGATCCCAATCGGGAAACTGTCGCTGTACACCGCCTGTGGCGGGATCAGTCCGGCATACACCCTACCGGTGGTCCTGGATGTGGGGACCAACAACCCGCAACGTCTGTCTGATCCGATGTACATGGGCTGGCGTCACACCCGGATCACAGGTCAGGAGTACGATGATTTTGTGGATGAGTTTATCCAGGCTGCGAAACGTCGCTGGCCGGATGCGCTGATCCAGTTTGAAGACTTTGCACAAAAGAACGCCATGCCACTGCTGGAGCGTTACAAAGACAAAGTATGCTGCTTCAACGATGACATTCAAGGCACGGCGGCCGTTACCGTTGGCTCCCTGTTGGCAGCGTGCAAGGCAGCTGGCAGCAAGCTCTCTGAGCAGCGTGTGACCTTCCTCGGTGCCGGCTCTGCCGGTTGCGGGATTGCCGAAGCCATCATTGCACAAATGGTTTCGGAAGGGATCACCGATCAACAAGCACGTAGCCAGGTCTTTATGGTCGACCGCTGGGGTCTGCTGGTCGACGATATGCCGAATCTGATCAACTTCCAGAAAAAGCTGGTCCAGCCGCGCAGCGAAATTAACCAGTGGGATACCCAAGATAACAACATCTCACTGCTGGATGTGATGCGCAACGCTAAGCCGACCATTCTGATTGGTGTATCCGGGGTACCGGGCCTGTTCAGCGAAGAAGTGATCCGCGAGATGCACCAGCATTGTGAGCGTCCGATCATCTTCCCACTGTCCAACCCGACCAGCCGGGTAGAAGCAACCCCAGCCGATCTGATCCGCTGGACCGACGGCAAGGCCTTGGTCGCCACAGGCTCACCATTTGAGCCTGTGGTCTATGAAGGGAAAACCTACCCGATTGCCCAGTGTAACAACAGCTACATCTTCCCGGGGATTGGTCTGGGCGTTCTGGCTGTCGGTGCTCGTCGCGTCACCGACGAGATGTTGATGGAAAGTAGCCGTGCGCTGGCCGAGTGCTCGCCAATGGCGAAAAACGGCTCTGGCAATCTACTGCCGCCACTGGAAGATATCCAGGACGTCTCGCGTCAGATTGCTTTTGCCGTCGCGAAAAAAGCTGTGGAGCAGCAAAAAGCGCCGAAAAATACCGATGAGCGAATTAGAGAGAAGATCGATGCCAACTTCTGGCAGTCTGAGTACCGCCGTTACAAGCGAACCTCTTTCTAATCTGCCAGCCTGACTAAAAAGCTCGCAAATGCGGGCTTTTTTCTGCTTTACCGTTGCCAAACCTATTCGCGGCCACATATATTCAATCCATCTGGATAGATATAAGCTGTCGGCACACCTTTCCCGCGCTATTTGACAGGTATTTTACACTGCGTTATCAACAGATTAGTCATCTGTTTGATACTATATGTTTTTTTAAGGCTCCACGGAATCATATGAAAGCGCTCAACGTCATCCGCCTTACTGCTGTCATGGGTCTGCTCGTGATTGGGATAAGCTTACTAGCTGATCGCTGGGTGGCGGCATCTACAGCAGAGCGGATCTTTACCGAACCATCGCAGGTACCAACGCGTTCGATCGGACTGGTTCTGGGTACCAGCAAGTACATTGCCAAGACCCTCAACCCCTATTACGAATACCGGATGGAAGCAGCCCAGCAGCTCTATCAATTGGGCAAAGTGAACATTCTACTGGTGAGCGGAGATAACGCCCACCGCTCTTATAACGAGCCCTGGACCATGAAGCGGGATCTGCTCCAGGCGGGGATCCCAGAGCATGATATCGTGCTCGACTATGCTGGCTTTCGAACACTGGACTCGGTTGTGCGGGCCAAACGGGTATTCGAGGTCAATCACTTCGTAATTATTACGCAGAAGTTTCACTGTGAGCGGGCCCTCTTTATTGCCCAAAGTAACAATATCGATGCGATTTGCTTGGCCGTGCCGGAACCGGGCGGCCTGGCCGGATTTAAAATCCGGGTACGCGAAGTCCTGGCCCGGCTCAAAGCAATTGCGGATGTTTACCTGCTCAACATCCAACCGCGCTTTCCGGGACCGAAAGAGCCAATAGAGACCACGCCGCCAGAGCTTGAAGGTCCATTGATCAGCGATGCCGATACCCCCTAAAAAAACAAAGCCATGCATATTTGCATGGCTTTGTTTTTCCAGTCTGAAAAGTTACCATGGGTTAACCCACCTTTTCTTTTTCTACCTTCTCAACATAGGACTGCAGAAACTTTTCACGAACTCCTTTCAAATGCGCCTGTGCCTCCGCACGCACACGCTTACGCAACCCTTGCGTTTTTGCGCTCATAACAACCTAGCCTTTTTTCTTACTGATAAGTTCCTTTAGCAATTATGATACCCAAGGCATAGAAACGCTGAAATACCTTTATCGATCAACCCACCACAAGTGTGACATACATCACACATCAATTTGATGCATGGTGAAGCATTAATCAGCTGATGCGAGCGAGATAGATTCTGCATATTTAGCCAGGGGCTCGCCGCTTATTCCACTCTCCAATACCAGCTTCGTATGATATTTCATTGCCTCCCAGCGCATGCCGCCGCCAAATGTAAACGAAATGTTTTATTTCATTCATGGTAAATTCAGCTGTAAAGTGTATCCTGCTCAATACTATTTAGCATGATCTTCTACCCAGATGAAAAATGGGTATTTCCCCACACATTAATCAGCTAGTACCTCACAAAATACATAATTACCCACGCGAATGCCTGAGATTCACGCAGCAAGCAATTAACAATTAGAAAATAACATGTAACATTCGGCCGTGTGACCCTGAGGTGCATGACGTGCATGAACCCTAATAAAATAGCTAAAGGAAAGCATATGACAGCCTTAACCCTGACACTGAAAAAGTGGCTGTTTGACAGGAATAGTATCATTCTACTGGCAGACATCGCCCTTTTTACCCTTCTAATGAACACCCTGCCCTACGAAAAGGACGTCGTAGTCGGTCTTAGTATTCTGGCCTTTGTGGCTGTGTTATGGCTGACTGAAGCCGTTCATGTCAGCATTACCGCTATCCTGGTGCCGCTTCTGGCGGTTGGGTTCGGTATCTTTCAAACCCCGCAAGCGCTCAGCAATTTTGCCAACCCGATTATCTTCCTGTTCCTGGGCGGGTTCGCGCTGGCTGCTGCGATGCATAAACAAGAGCTGGATAAAGCCATTGCCGACAAAGTACTGCTGGTGGCCAAAGGCCGTATGTCCGTTGCCGTCTTCATGCTGTTCGGGGTGACTGCCGGCCTGTCCATGTGGATCAGTAATACCGCGACCACGGCGCTGATGCTACCGTTGGTACTGGGTGTCCTGAACAAGGTGAATGCCAAGAGTGAGCGCAGCACCTATGTCTTTGTGCTGTTGGGGATTGCCTACTGTGCCAGTATCGGTGGTATCGCAACGGTTGTCGGTAGCCCGCCAAACGCCATTGCGGCTGCAGAAGTTGGTCTGAGCTTTACCGAGTGGATGGCATTCGGCCTGCCGACCTCGATTGTACTGCTGCCACTGACCGTAGCCATGCTGTACTTCCTGTTGAAACCAAACCTCAAACATACCTTCGAGCTGGACCACAAGCCGGTTGAGTGGGACAACGGGAAACTGATCACCCTGGTTATTTTTGCCCTGACCGTGTGTCTGTGGATTTTCAGCAAGCCTATCAATGCCATGCTGGGCGGATTCAGTAAGTTTGACACCCTGGTTGCGCTGACGGCCATTGTCCTGCTGGGTGCCTCTCGCGTTGTTCAGTGGAAAGATATTGAGAAATCAACGGACTGGGGTGTCTTGCTACTGTTCGGAGGTGGCATTTGCCTGAGTAATATCTTGAAAGCAACCGGTACCAGCGTCTTCCTGGCAGAAGGTCTGAGTGGTTTCCTGGATCAAGCCGGCCTGTTCTTTACAATTCTGGTCATTGCAGCCTTCGTGGTGTTCCTGACCGAGTTTGCCAGTAACACCGCCAGTGCAGCTCTGCTGGTGCCGGTGTTTGCCACAGTTGCCGAAGCACTGGGCGTTTCGCCGGTCATTCTGTCGACCCTGATTGCTGTGTCTGCTTCCTGCGCTTTCATGCTGCCGGTTGCAACGCCACCGAACGCCATTGTGTTTGGCTCAGGCCACATCAAGCAGTCTGAAATGATGAAAGCCGGGATTTACCTCAATCTACTTTGTATCGGCGCGCTGTCTGCCATTGCCTACATCTTCTGGTAAGTCGGGCAACAATCACAGCACTTATTTTTCCTGAATAACGACAAGCAACATCCCTGTTTAGGTGGCCGAAACGGCCACCTTTTTTTATCCCAGTCCGATCCTCCATGCTCAGAAATTCATGGCGACTGGTCTTGGATGCAGAGTCGCTTAAGCCAGCGTTTGCTCATCTGCCGGGAAATGGACCCCGATGATTTCACGGGCTTTGGTGATGATCGCACTGACAATCTGCGTCCGCGCCAAATCCGGATGAGACACTTGTTGCGCGTCGATCAGGCGGGCAAATTCCAACGCTTCGTAGTACATCACGTTCTCTTCCTGCGCTACAGTCATCTCCAGTGCCGGCTCTCCCGAACGATGCAGGGTCACGGCCCGACACTCAGAAATACTGTCAACCAGCAAGGTGCCCTGTTCGCCCTGAAATTCACTCGGGATCAGGCCATTACTGACTTTCGAGTGGCTCACCACCACATCGAAGTCCGTGTAATGCAGCACTAGGGTACCGTGGGCATCCACCCCGGAGTCCAGCAGGGCCCCTTGCGCGGTAAAACTGTTCGGCTCGCCGAACAATCCAATCGCCGCACTGAGCGGATAAATCCCGATATCCATCAGAGACCCATTGGAAAATGCCGGATTAAACGTATTCGGATTGTCGCCATTGAGGTATTTGCCATAGCGGGAAGAGAGCTGACAGTAGGAAAGATAGACTTTTCTCAGCTTGCCCAGTTTTGGCAGGGCCGCACGAATCTGGTCAAAATTCGGCGTGTAGGTGGTTTTCATCGCCTCAAACAACACCACACCCTGCGCTTGGGCTGTGGTGATCAGCGTTTCGATTTCCGCGATATTAGAGGCCAATGGCTTTTCACCAATCACATGCTTGCCATGCTGAATAAACTGCATCGCCTGCGGCGCATGGAGTGAGTTCGGACTGGCGATATACACCGCATCCAGTTCACTGCTTGATGCCATCGCCTCCAAATCATCAAAACAAAGGCTCACCCCATATTTGTCGGCAAATGTCTGCGCTTTTTCCAGTTGACGAGAGTAAACCGCCGTCAGCTGATACTGTCCTGTTTTCAAAGCAGCTTCAATAAAGCTGTCAGTGATCCAGTTTGTCCCAATTACACCAAAACGGATCATGATTATTCCCACTTCTGCTTCATTCTATGGAAGCATTATCATAACAGATCATCGCCCGGCACCAAGGTCACTGCGTGAAAACCACCGAGACGAAACGAATGAGCCGATTCACTGGCTATTTTCCCATCGAAATACTCCCCACAGTCCCTGACATGTTGATAAAGCTAAAACTCCTGGCTGAATTCCCTGTCCCTGCCCGAACCCCTTTGTTACAGTAGCGTTAATCGCCCTTGAACCGGCCAACCCTCTTTTGCCCAGTCAGAACCCCGGGGAACCGCCAGCTGTATCAATGGCCTAATAACAACGAGAAAAGAGAACCTTATGTATTACGCCGAAATTACGGGCTGGGGGAAGTGTCTGCCCCCGACCGTCCTGAGCAACGAAGAATTAAGCCAGTTCGTCGATACCTCCGATGAATGGATCCGCACCCGAACCGGCATTGAATCCCGTCACATCAGCCATGTCGATACCTCGGAAATGGCCCGGGTTGCCGGCGCACGCGCACTGGCTGCCGCCGGGGTTGAAGCCAGTGAGCTGGATCTGATTATTATCGCCACCTGCTCGCCGGATACCCTGATCCCCAATATTGCCTCCAAGGTCCAGCTCGATCTGGGTGCATCCAAGGCGGCCGCATTTGATATGAATGCCGCTTGTACCGGTTTTCTGTACGGACTGGAGACGGCAACCCGGATGATCCAGGCCGGTAATTACCGCCATGCGCTGGTGATTGGTGCCGAGCATCTGTCGTGGTACCTCGACTGGAGCAAGCGCGATACCGCCGTCTTGTTCGGTGATGGCGCCGGCGCGGTGGTGCTAAGCCGAACCGAGCAGGAGTCAGGCCTGTTGGAAGCGCAGTTAGGCTGTGATCCCGAAGGCCGGGATGTACTGGCAATCCCGGATTTCGGAACCCACATGGACCGCTTTAACCCGGATGCCGGGCATTTCGTCTTCGATTTTGTCGGTCGGGAGATTTTCCGCCGCGCAGTTCGTGGCATGGGCGCCGCAGCGAACATGGTCCTTGAGCGCTCCGGGCTCGACAGCCAGGGGATTGATCTTGTGATCCCACACCAAGCGAACAAACGCATTATTGAAGCCCTGTGCGACCATGCCGGGATCCCACTGGAAAAAGCCTTCGTCAACATCCAGAAATACGGCAATACGTCGGCTGCAACCGTACCTATTGCCCTGTGTGAAGCCGTTGAACAAGGCCACATTCAACCAGGGAGTACCATCCTATCGGCCGCGTTCGGTGCCGGCCTGACCTGGGGAGCCAGCATCATCAAGTGGGGCCAGCGCACCACTCCGATCGCCACCTCAGAAGCCGAACTTGCAGCCTGTGATCAAAGCGCGACCGAGATCCTGGCAAATGCCATCGCTCACTGCCAGCAAAAGCACAACACCGAGCAATAATGGCTGACCACTCCGGCTCATGACGATGAGCCGGAGACATGCCATCGCTTCCCGGATGCATCCCCAGCAAGTCCCCATAAGACCCGCCACGGCACCCCAATCGTTTTTACTACAATCACTGCCCGGATCAATGTCCCCAGCACAAAGCCGGCACTGAACGCCACCGTCACCCCGAGTAACTGATACGCCGGCTGCAACGTATAAGCCAGCCACACCGTCAGGGACGAGACGCCAAGCAAAACATACAGATTATGGATCGGATTCGACATCAGGCTAATCATACTGGCCGAGACCACACGCAGCGGTAAAAGCAACTGTCCTGCCAGCATGATCAAAAGCAACTCATGACCCAGCTCGATTTGAGTTTCGCCATACAGAGTCAGCAACGGATGGGCGGCCAGTGACAGGACCAATATCAGTAGCGTATTGATGCCCCAAAAAGTCCGGATTGCGTGGCGCAACGTCGACTGAGTGGTCAACGACCCCGGGTCCGACTGGGCCTGTAACAGTACAGGCTTGAGAAATGTTCCGACGGCATTGGAAAGGATCGCCATCAACCCGGCAATCACGATCACCGGATAGAATATGCCGACAGCATGGGCACCCAGCCAGTGATGAACCAGCAAGACATCGAGCTTGGCCACCAGTACGACTCCGGCACCGCTGGCAAGCGCAGTCAGTGACTGCCGATACCAGAGCTTCATCCGGAACATCTTTTCCCGCCCAGCCAGGGACGGAGCAATCAGCCAGTGCTGACCAACCACGACAATGACCAGTGCCACGATCATCAGCTGGCAGATCCGCGCCAGTATCACCTCATCTTCGAGCAGATAAGCCACCAGACAAAACGCCAGGACCAGAACTTCCAGCACACACTGCTTGCTCAGGAGCGCATGTTTTTTGCGATCGAACGCCAACAACAGCGACGACTGGGTCTGCATCAACGCAGCCAGCGGGACGATCAGCAACAGGTACATCAGATGCTGCTCTGCCAGCTGATGCGGCGAAAAGATCGCATAGCCACTCAGCACCCCGGCAACAATCAGGGTGCCCAGAATCGCAATCGAGCCGAGAAATACCTGCCGCAAGCCCCGGAGCAAAGCGATCTGCTCCGCCTGCCACATCGGATAGGCTAAACAGACCACAGAAGCCGAAAAACCCAGGCTGGCCGGCAACAGCAATACCTCGCTGAGCACCAGCATGGCGGCAAAAGTGCCGTAATGCTCCGGCCCCATCAGCCGCGCCAGCACCACGGTCAGGATCACCCGGCTAAAGTGGTTTAAAAAGGTAAATGGCGTTAAAGCCAGGATCTGTTTGACGGTCTCCACCCGGCGCTCCTTGCAGAAAAAAGCGGCTGGGCAGCCGCTGCACAACCTGTTTATTTGTTGGCTTGCTCAGCCAGCAGTTCAGCCCGACGAAAGCAGTCCAGACTGTGATCATTGACCATCCCCGTTGCCTGCATATGGGCGTACAACGTGGTTGAACCGAGGAATTTAAACCCTCTTTTTTTCATATCCTTGGCCAGCCGATCCGACTCCGGGGTCGTTGCCGGGTAATCCGACAGTGCCCGCAATTCACTGACTTTTGGCACGCCTTCAACAAAGGACCAGATATAGTCGGCAAACGAGCCGAACGCCTCCTGAACCGCCAGAAAACAGCGAGCATTATTGATTGCCGCTTCAATTTTTAGTCGGTTTCGGACGATGCCCGAATTGTTCATCAGGCGCTCGACGTCCGCTTCGGTGAAGGTCGCCACACGCTGCGGGTCGAAATCAGCAAACGCCTCGCGGTAATTCGCGCGCTTTTTCAAAATGGTGTACCAGCTCAGGCCGGCTTGCGCCGACTCCAGCACCAGAAATTCAAAAATTTTCTGATCATCGTAAACCGGGACACCCCATTCCAAATCATGATAAGCCACATAATCTGGCTTGCTTTCATCCAGCCACGGGCAACGTTTCACTGACTCTGCCATACGCAATTCCTTTTCCGATAATTCATGACCTTAGAGTAGGTTCTCTACCCTGTCAACGCACAACCCGGCCCCACCGTTATCCGGGTCCTAAGTCACACCCGACGCTTACGCCCCCGCCCCTGGTGGACTTTCGCACGTGCTTTGGCGCGGCGTTTGTCCGCTGAGCGTCCCCGGCGCTGATGTTCCGGCGGTTCAATGGTCGGGTCCGGCTCGTAACCTTCCAACCATTGCTGCGGCAACCGGGTATCGAGCAGATCTTCAATGGCCCGCAGCGCCCATTCTTCATCCAGGCTCATCAGTGACACTGCATATCCGGTTTTCCCGGCCCGGCCGGTTCGCCCGATACGATGCACATAATCTTCCGCTTTAAACGGCATATCGAAGTTCACCACATACTCGAGCTGCTCGATATCAATCCCGCGGGCCGCCACATCCGTCGCCACCAACACCCGGGCTTTACCGCTCTTAAACTCATCCAGGGATCGCTGCCTCGCGCCCTGGCTTTTATCCCCATGGATCGACACCGCTTTAATGCCGTCAAGCTTGAGCTCTTTTGCCAGCGCTTCTGCCCCCTGCTTGGTCTTGGTAAACACCAGCACCTGCTGCCAGTTGCGCGAGCCGATCAGATACGCCAGCAGCTCTTGCTTGCGGTGTTTATCGACCGGGTACACCATCTGCTCGACTGTGACGGCCGTGCTGTTTGACGGCGTGACTTCAATCAGCTTCGGCTCTTGCAAAATACTATACGCCAGCTTTTTCACCGGCCCGGCAAAGGTTGCCGAGAAAAACAGGGTCTGACGGGCCGACTTCATCCGCCGGATAATCCGCTTGATATCGTCAATGAACCCCATATCCAGCATCCGGTCCGCTTCATCCAGCACCAGATATTGCACATCTGCCAAGTCGATGGTGCGCACGTGGGCGTGATCCAGCAAACGACCAGGCGTGGCAATCAGGATATCCACGCCCTGACGCAGCGCCGCAACCTGCATTTTCATACTAGTGCCGCCATAAGCGACCACAGTTTTCACCCCGGTACCTTCACTGTAGGCCGTGATATTGTCATACACCTGCTGGGCCAGCTCCCGGGTCGGAGTCAGGATCAACGCCCGGACGCGGGCCGGAGTGCCGGCCGCATCGCGCGCTTCCGGTAAACTGTCACTGCCGGTATCCATCAGGCGATGCAGCAGCGGCAAGCCAAACGCTGCGGTCTTCCCGGTCCCGGTCTGGGCACCCGCCAGAATATCATGCCCGGCCAGCACTTCAGGGATCGCTTGTTGCTGAACAGGGGTCGGGGTTTCGAAACCCAATCGGGTCACGGTTTCGACGAGCTGGCTTTGCAGCCCCAGGGCATGAAAGGACATTTTGCGGTTCCACATCTTCAAATCAGGCGCGGATTCTAACAGATTGCAGACAAAAAAAGGGAGCTTTTCGCTCCCTTCTCGCATCTGTAGCCACGCATCGTATCACGGTGGCTGTCATGACATCGCGTTACTTAATATTGAGGAACGCTGCGCCGCGAACCCCGCCGGCATCGCCGTATTTTGCTTTCACAATTTTCGGAACCCGCGCGACAGACAACAGGTGCTTCGGCAGGCGCTTTGGCAGCTCGGTATACAGCAGGTCAAAATTCGACAACCCGCCGCCCAGAACCACCACATGCGGGTCCAGCGCCGTGAACAGGTTGGCAAAACAAATCGCCAGCAGCTCCAGGAAGCGATCGACATGCTCAACGGCTTTTTCATCCCCGGCTTGATAACGCTGGATGATCTCAATCGCCTTCACTTGCTCGCCATAGTAGTGGGCATACAGCTGTTCAAAACCACGGCCGGAAAGGTAGTTGTCAATACAGCCTTTCTTTTCGCAACCACAGGCAAACAGCGGTGCATTCTCCCCCAAGTGGAACCAGCCATCAATCGGCATCCGGGTGTGGCCGACTTCACCGGCAACATGGTTTTTACCGGAAAAAACCTGACCGTCAAACACCAGCCCACCACCAAAACCGGTGCCCAAAATCAGACCCAGGACAGATTTCTCCCCTTGCAGATCTTCATCCCAGGCTTCCGACAGGGCAAAACAGTTGGCATCGTTGTCAATGGTTACACTGCGACCCAGACGCTGTTCCAGATCCTGGCGGAGCGTTTGCCCTTTGGCGGCAGGAACGTTGGACGTCAATACCGTGCCGTCTTCGGCGTCTTCCATGCCCGGGATCCCGATCCCCACTTTGCCCTCACAACCAAATGCCTGATCGGATTTTTCAATCATGGTGACCAGTGTATCTACCAGCTTATGATAGTCCTCACCCGGCGTCGGCACCCGCTCGGTTGCCACGCGCTCAAGTTTTTCATTAAAGGCACCAAACTCAATTTTGGTCCCACCCACATCAAAGCCGTAGTACATCCTGCACACTCCGCAATAAAATCACTAAAACATCAAACTGAAAAAATTATCCATAGTTCTACACCTACAGACTGTGATGCAGCACAAATTTAGTCAGCCACCTCAGCGAGATGGCTCGCGTTTGCCGAAAGAAACAACAGGGTGTTGCATAAAAACCCTTTCGCCTGTTCTAAAATTACAAGATTACGCGGCAACAAAGGCATTGAGTTGCTTCATGGCAGACGCTTCCGGCAGTTGCCGGTTCAGCTTGCCGGTCAGGTAATGCTCACGGAACACATCAAACCAGAGATCCAGCGTTTCGGCATTGTGCGCCTCGCCATACCGATCGATAATTCTGGCCGCCACTTCCGCTGTGCCGAGCTGTCCGGCTTTCGCCGCTTCGCGAACTTTGTAGCGGGACGGCTGCTCCGTCTGAATCGAAAGCACCGGAAAATCATTCAGATACGGGCTCTTACGAAACATTTTCTTGGCTTCGGCCCAGCTGCCGTCCAACAGAATAAACAGCGGCCGCTTACCCGGCTCAATCACTACGTTTTCAGCCACCCGCTCGGGCTCGGTGTATTCAGCCGGGAAGACCACATAAGGCTGCCACTGCGGATCGGCAAGCAGGGCCAGCAACGCTGGATCCGGCTCGGTTCGAGACCAGATATAAGCGAAGGTATCTTCGAATAAATCGGCAATCAGCCGCCCGGTGTTACTTGGCTTTAAAACCTCATCATCATACATGAGCAGCAGGAAGGCAGCCTGAGAACTGATTTGCGGCTTATCGGCACAGATGCATAAATGCGGCCGCAGCATGCAAAAGCTGCAACGCTCAACGTTGCAGCCGCGCGCCCGGTAAGGGCGGGTCGAGCGCGCTAAACGCTCCTGATATAGATGGTGTACCGCGTGAATTCGCATCACAGCCCTTTCAACCTCACGGAAATGACTCAAACAAAAAACGCCAGTATTGTACTGGCGCTTCTTGTGGTTGCAATGAAAACTCTCCCGACGGTGAAGCCGATTACAGATGATAGTTCGACAGGAGCTCCTGTTGCTGGTTAGCCACTTCTGCGACAGTACCAGCCTCTTTCACCAGCGTTTTGAGCTGTCGACTGTTGGTTTTGGCCTGATTGGCGACCTGCTCCACACTGCGACCCACTTCGACGGATGCATTTTCCTGCTGCTGAGTCGCCGCAGCGATGGTGATCACTTTATCGTTAATCGAGGCGATCATCTTCTGGATCTGATCAATCGCAGTCTGCACATCACTGCTGAGTTCAATCGAGGCGGTCATCTCCGAGCGGCTGACCACCATGGCTTCATTGGCATCTTTCGCCGCCTGGTGCAGCTCGGCAATCGTCTTGCGAATTGATTCTGTCTGCTGGTTGGTCTGACTCGCCAGCTTTCTGACCTCATCGGCTACCACAGCAAAACCACGCCCCTGCTCTCCGGCGCGCGCGGCTTCTATGGCCGCATTGAGCGCCAGCAAGTTGGTGTTATCAGCAATCGAGCTGATCAGCTCCACCACCTCGGTGATCTTATTGACATGATTTCCCAGCTCGACCATGCGTTGTTCGTTAACGATAAATTGTTGATCCAGCGAGCGAAGGCCCGATGTACTGCGCTTAATAATCTCTACCCCCTGCAAGGCCAGCTCATGGGCTTTTTCGGCTTCGGCTTCTGATTCGGAAGTACTCGAGACAATCTCTTTGATCGAACACTCCAGCTGGTTAATCGCCGTGGCAATCGTCGCCAGCTCGTCACTTTGCTCTTTCAGCGCAACGCGTGAAGCTGAAGCTGCTTGCTGGCTACTCTCTGCTGCGGCATTGAGGCTGTTGCTGTTTTCAACCAATTTCCCCAGGATCCGGCTGTTATTGATATTGGACTGGTTCAGCAAGCCGCCCAGCACGGCAAACTCTTTCGGTGCATGCTGCGTTGCCCGCGCTGTCAAATCGCCGTTGCTGGTTGCTTTCACGACCCGGTCAATCTTCTTCAGCGAACTTCTGACGGTATGGCTGATCCAACTACTTGCGGCGACAGCCAGAATTAAGCCGGCAATACTGAGGGTGACAAACAAAGTAATGGCATTTTCACTGGCCTGGCTCACACCCTGCTTGCCCTGACTCACCATGGTATTTGCCCCGGCCGTCAAAGTATCCACTTCACTCATTACCGTCGCAATCAAGCCGCGTGCCTCGTCAACTTTCAGGGCCTGTAGCTCCATCAAGTGCAGCACATGCAGGTGGCGTGCGACGAGCCCATCATCCGCATACAAGGCTTTCACCATGTCAAACGGCACCGTCACACTGGTGTAGTCTTCAAGGGTACTGTTGATTTGCGTCAGCTCTCGCCAAGCATAAGTCATTCCAGCCAGGTTGGTTCGTTTTAGGCCCTTGGCCAATTTTTCAGCCTTCGCGACGTCGGTTTCAATTAACAAGGCGATGAGGTTGCTGGCCATCTCCAAAGAGTGGTTGACGAAATTATTGACATGATTCAGGCCTGTCGGGTTCCCGGCATACAAGTCCATCCCCAACCGGCTCATTTCAGCCCGGACACCGGAGACCGCATAATTCATCATGGCTTTATCGCTGATAATCTGCGCTTTGGTTTCCAGAATTTTCTGCTGCGAATCACGTAACGTCTGCGACATGACGCGTAGCTGATTCATGCCCTGCTTCACCCGCGTCACATCTTCCATCAGCCAATTAATTTGATATTGCTCTGCCAGGGTGCCGAGCTCATCAATAGCCGCAATCACACTTTGCTGATCGCGATTAAGCTGATCCGCGGCAGCCTCCAGTTCTTCGAGCGAACCACTGTTGAACACTTCAGCTAGACGCTGAGCCGTCTGCATCGATCCCTGAATGATTTCAGCGTTGTTCATCGCAACAGGCAACGCCTGCTTACTCAGGGTTTCAAACTCCCGCGAGACATCATTGAGCCCCTTATTTCCGAAATAAGACAGCATGCCGCCCATACAAACGAGCAACAGAAAAACAATTTGGATATAAGTGACAATCGATAGCCTGGATTTGCCGAGCTTGGTTTGTTTCATGAGTAAAGTCCCTGATCTACCTCGTGCTATGGTGACTGACAAAGGTTTCAGTTTTAATAACTAATAAATAACTGTGATCTTGTTCCAATGACGCGCCGCTAAAGTACTCGAGGACTATGACAAAATTATTTCACAGTATGCTTTTTATCAATTAGATCAGTAGGATTGATAGGATGGCTTCACGCCAATCATTACTCTGGGGAATATAAAACGGGAATTCGGGTAGAAATCATACGATTCAGTATCAAAGATTAACCACAATACTGAGTTTGCAAACTCATTTGTGATAAGACACGCAAAAAAGAGAAGGCAGCCAAGGCTGCCTTCTGCAATGAAATCCGGTTTAAACAACAACCAATTAGCTTCGGCAAACTTGCTGGCTAATGGCGCTATCAAACAGGTTTTTCACCAGTCCAATATAATCTTCCAGAAATGCAATTTGCTCATTGCTCGGGCAGCAATGCCATGCCCCCGCCAGGACCTCACTGAGATCATCCACTACCGCATCGGCTTCCTGCATCAACTTGAAGCGAAAGTCCGCCTCCAGATCAGGATTTTGGGAGAAAACCGCCATGAGATTCGTGGCGATCAGATCCGTAACCACATCTTCTACTGTCTCACTGCACCCGTCTTTACTGACATTTTCGAATAGTGATAAATGCTCAGTAAAATATTCTATCAGCGCGTGATAACCTTCAGATTCAACAACCATAACACTTTTTGACAGCCGTAGTACGTATTTGCCTCAATTCTAAGAAGTCTCTGCAAAATTACAACACTCTTACGAACGCTAGCGGTAAAGGATCGCAAAATAACAACAATCAACACACATGAATGTTGACTCTCTCGAAAACCGCAGAGCCTGTCAGCTACAAAGCTTCTGCTGATGCCGGGTTCGCCCGTCTCCCAGTTCTTTTGAAAAAACGGTCGTCTGGTTGCGGCCATTTTGTTTGGAATGGTACAAAGCACGATCCGACAACTCGAGCCAATGCTCGTACCCTTGCATCCAAGGGGCCCATTCACAGATCCCCAGACTGATCGTGACATTAATACTGCGCACATCCACCGCGACGGAGGCCGCTTCAATACGTGTTCTGAGCCGCTCGGTAAAATACAGCCCCAACTCTGCCGAGGTTCCCGGCAAAATGACCCCAAACTCTTCACCGCCGTACCGCCCGGCAATATCGCTCTGACGCTTGGTTCGCCTCAACATACTGGCGACGGTGCGGATCACCCCGTCACCAGCAACATGACCAAAGGTATCATTGACCTTTTTGAAGTGGTCAATATCAAACATCACCAGTGTTGACGGCATATTCGCTGTCCGGCAACGTTCGAACTCTTCAGCCAGGCAAGCCTCCCAGTGCCCCCGGTTATAGAGCTGAGTCAACCTGTCGGTCATACTCAAATGGGTCAGTTGCTCATTGGACTCTCGTAAATGGGTTTTGCTTTTCGCAATATCCGACACATCGGTAATCGTCAGGCAAATATGGCTGAATTCCCCGTTGAGAGATTTGAGTGGCGTCAGGGTCATGTTCTGATACATCAGAGACGCGCCACCGGTCACCGGGCTGAAATTTCTAAAATGGAAGATGCTGGGCCGATCTTCCCAGCAACTGAAAGAACGCATTCTGAGCTTAAACGTCGAGTCAATTTTTTGCTTCAACCAGGCAACCGGAAGATCCGCCATCACCTCAAACAGGTTCTTGCCAATGATCCGATCCGAAGTAATGCCACTATACGCCTGCATGAACGAATTCCACGCCCACACCTGGTGATCTTTATCAAGAATCACCACCCCGGCATCAATATTATCGAGAACCTGCATCGTCAGGTGAAAGTCTGAAAGCGTTACTTGATTCAATGTAAGGTATCCATTACTTTTTTGATCACTTTAGTCGAGCTGTCATCCATCATAAACAGCACCTCGCACTCCAGATCCATCGATTCCGCCCGATAGGTATATTCCACCGTAAACAGCTCGGTTGAAACACATTCGCCATCGGTCCAGATCATATAATCTTCCAGTAAAATAGGCTGGCGCACCGAAAATGGAATATTGATTTGCTCCGACAAAGCGCCCAGGAATGACGACACCATCAGGTTGGCAATATCAATCACGATTTCGTTCTTATGCTCATCCACCTGACTAAACCCCAACCGGGCACCGAATTGCTCCACATCCTTCCCGCGCAGGCAGACCAAGGCCTCACCATGGATCCCGCCGCCGATAAATCGCTGTGCGATCGCAACCAGCTCAGTTTGCTGCCGGATATCATCAATTGTCATTTCCAATTCACCCGGCGTAAGACAGGCCACATTTGGCAACGGCATCTTGATGAAGTCGCCGAAATGATCCGAGATAATAGCCGCCCCCCTACCGAGCGCCACATTCGCGACCTCTTTGAAAGCCTGAATATAGCAATATTCATCATGACTCATAAGGGTCGAGGGCGGCTCCTGGGCGGCGGCCAGGGTGATCCCCAAAGGCTTCAGTACTGAAATGAGATGATGGGGATCAAAGGGTTTTGGCACAAACTGGTGCGCGCCCAGGGCGATACAACGCTCCATGGCCTGCCGCTGGACATCCGCCGACAAGATGATGATCTTAGTCTGATGCGCGGTCGCCGAGAGCTCGCTGAGAACCTCAAAGCCATCCATAACCGGCATCGTCAAATCAAGGAACATAACGTCGATCGGCTGGGCCGCAAGACACGCCAAACCCTCTTTACCATTTTCAGCAAAGAACAAAGAGACTGATGGTTGTCCGGATAAAATCCTCGACATCGCCCGGTGTACGACGGGTGAATCGTCACAGATAAGAATGTTATGAGTTTTCGCCACTAGCGTTGGTTCCCTCTAAAAATGCCACTCTAATCATAATCGACCGATGTCATAATCCTCATTGGACACTATGAAATAGTTTTAATAAGTGAGCTGGATCGAATTTTTCACTATCCACGCCAGTGACAGTCAAAAAGACGACAGTGTTCCAACATCATACAAATACCGGTAGTTTCAGCGAAAATCAGTCTCCATCCGCTCCCCCACCAAA
The DNA here is from genome assembly GCF_024380015.1 of Photobacterium atrarenae. Classification (NCBI taxonomy): domain Bacteria; kingdom Pseudomonadati; phylum Pseudomonadota; class Gammaproteobacteria; order Vibrionales; family Vibrionaceae; genus Photobacterium; species Photobacterium atrarenae. The sequence goes on along the minus strand of NZ_CP101508.1, from coordinate 1,560,859 downwards.
CCTGCCGTCACGCCTCCGGGTTCACAAGTCACACGGACAGACACAGCCGATACTTTTTAGTTACCAATTCAGACCGCATGTAATACAATCGCTCCCCAAATCCATAACATCAAGGACTCTCTCGCCCATGCAAGTTATCCGCTGGATCCTCGGACGCCTGATTCTTCTCTTCAACGCTGTTTTTTCTCCTAAGCCGATGAAGCGCGAGGCCGCTCAGCAACAACAGATTGATGCCGAAGTGCGCCGAATTCAACTCTATCAATTTGAAGCTTGCCCATTTTGCGTCAAAGTTCGTCGTGCAGCGAAGCGCCTGAACCTGCCGCTGGAAACCCGGGATGCCAAGCAAACATCCTGGGAGCAGGAGCTGATCAACGGCGGCGGCAAACGCAAAGTCCCTTGTCTGCGTATAGAGCAAGACAACGGCGAAATCGAATGGATGTATGAGTCTGCTGATATCATCAACTATCTGGAAAAACGCTTCGCTTAAGTCGCTATTCAGGCAGCGTCTGCCAGATGTGTCCATAAAACAGTGAACCATCTCAATTTGCTTCGCACTCGCCTGTGCCATTCGCCCGCGATATGGCACACTGCAGTGAAAGCCAGCTAGGTATCCGAGACAATGAAAAAAACCAAAACCATTACGACTGACGACATTCTGCTGAAACTGTGTCAGTCCATTTCAACGGTCTTATCGACGGCAACTGATAGCCAGATCGGCTACTCGGCCATGGTTCAGAAGATCAACAAAACCAGCCTCAAGCCGGATATCGGCTGCTTCGTTCTGTTTGACGGCGGCTTTACCGGCCTGGTGGTCAATAACTTCTCTCAACAGGCAGCGCTGGAACTGTACCAGAACTACATGCTGAAGATGGGCATCCCTGAAGATGACCTGGCGATTCACCACTCCTCTGATGAGGTGGCCGATGTCCTCGGCGAACTGATGAACCAGGTCGTCGGTGATTTCACCAGCAAAATCCGTCGTGAGCTACGGATCTCCATTATGCAAAACCAGCCGAAGATGCTGGCCCTGAACAAACAAATTTTGCTGTCGGTCGATACCAACCTGGATCGCCCGCAAGCACGCCGGGTGAGCTTCACCACCGCGAAAGGCAATATTTTCTACTTAGAACTGGCGATGGATAAAACTGAGTTTATCCAGCTGGAAGATTTCGAGCAGCACGAAGATCTCGATCCGGACAGCATTATCGAGAGTACAAAAAAAGCACAGGCTGAAAAAGAAACCGCATCAGCCTCAGCTGAAGTCGATTTAGACCTGTTGGATGAACTTGGCCTGTAAGCACCGGTTCCTTAAGTAAACCCGAGTGATTCCCGAAATTCTCCGGGCAACTCGGGTTTATTATTTCTTAAACACGCCTCCACCCTGACAGTTGCTAGACTCATGATGTGATTCATTTTTATGAGTGCAGCACTATGCCAAGTCTTCGTGACTTTTTACGACTTTTCCTACTCTGCTTCGCCACATACCTGTTACAACTTCCGGCCAATGCCGAGGATGAAGAGGAAAGCCCATATGCCGGTTTAGCATCGGGGGACGTGGTCACTGTGGCATTAGACCAACTGCTGCCAACACAAGCAGTGCTCAGCTATGACTGGCAATATGCCAGGCTCAATCGATATCAAAACGATCCAAAACTGGTCTTCGACGATTTATGCCGTGCTAACGGCGCCAAAAGTGTCAAAGACTGGTCCAAGAAATCCAAGCCGACCAAACCCGACTCCTACACTTGCATTGACAAAACAGGCCAGCATGAGGATGCACTCAGCACTGTGGTCGTCGGACCGGAAGACGGGCTACTTTATCTCACCTCGGGGCATCACCAACTGTCCACGTTCTGGGATATGCCCAACGGCGGTACCAGCGTCCCGGTCATGGTGAAAGTGACCCATAACCTGATCGACTCCGGCGATGACTTCTGGGCTGAAATGAATCAGGACCATGAGCTGTGGCTGTATAATTTCCGGGGCAAGAAGATTGCTCCGGATGATCTGCCCGAGTATCTGGGGAAAAAACAGCTCAAGCATGATAAATACTTGTCTTTGGTGTTGTTTCTCAACGGGATCAGTTACAAAAAACCTGAAGATGCCATCCCATTTTTTGAATACCACTGGGCGAAGGAAATCCGCAAGCACATGAAAGTGAGCGAGTATGACCTGAACATCCCGGATGAATATGCCGCAGCCCTGACAGAAGCAGCAACCGTAATAGTTGACCTTGATGAGGACGCACAAGTTGCGAAATCTAAATTATCGGCCAAGGCCATGGGTCAGCTCAATCAGGTCGATAGTAAAGCGCTCGCGGCACTCATTGACACCGAAGACTCTGATTTTAACCAGGCCCAGGCCTACCGCCAGTACCTGAAAGAAAAATCGACCCCGAAACGCCTGCTGGAAAAAGAAAAAGCTGCTGAGAAGGAAAAAGCCGAGGCTTTAACTGAGGCTGTCGAGGAGCCGAGCCCGGCACAAGACGACAAGCTATAAGCCGGCACAGCCGGTTTATTTTTCCCGGCATACATCAGGGATACAAGCAGCAAGCTGTTGCTGGATCCAAATGGAAAACTGCTGCTCCAGGGCAATGCGTGGCTCTTCATACAAGCTGATCAACACATAGCGATGGCCCGAGCGAACAAAGCCATACGGCGCAATCAGATTCCCCCGCAGCAAATCGTCCATCACCAGCGGATAAGAGCCAATCGCCATCCCCAAGCCATCAACTGCGGCCTGTAATGAAAAGTAAAAATGAGCGAATGACTGCTGGGACTGGTGCTGGATCAAATCGCTACCGGATTTGGCGGACCATTCCGCCCAAGCCTGGGGCCGGGTCTGACTATGGAGCAGCTTGACCTGTTGCGGCGTCGATTGCATCTGCTGCCAGTATTGTGCAGAGCACACCGGCCCAACCCATTCTTCGACCAACGGTTGGCTGAGATAATCGGGCCGCAGCGCAAAATCATCCCGGCGGATCGCTAAAGAGAGCCCGTTCGACCCCAGGGTGACCGGGCCCCCCGCCGTCGACAAACGGATGTCCGTGCCGGGATGTTGCTGATAAAAATCCGACAACCGGGTCATCAGCCAACGCATAGTTAACGTCGGCTCACAGGAGACTTCCAGACACCGCTCATTGCTTTGTGCGAGCGCACTAACCCCGGACTCCAGCGCCTTAAACGCCTGCTCGGTATACCGATACAACTGTTTCCCGGCTGCGGTAAGCACCACATGCCTCCCCTGTCGCTCGAATAATGATTGCGACAAATACGCTTCCAGCAGTTTGATTTGCTTGCTCACCGCGCCATGGGTGATCGACAACCGCTGGGCAGCTTCGGTAAAGCTGGCCGCCCCCGCAGCGACATGGAAAATATAAAATGCTTTCAGGTGCCTCATCTGTGATTTTTTCTCACATATTGAGAGAGATAAAATCGATTATAAAGAGCTGCCGGGCTGGTTACAATCACCCTATTCGATCACACATTACAGGAAGATGTCATGGAAATACTTGGATTTGCACTGCTGGGCTTACTCATTGTGATGAGCCCGGGTGCTGATTTCGTCTTGGTTCTGAAAAACAGTATTGGGGCAGGAAGAAAAGCCGGGCTATGGACTGCGCTGGGGATCAGCCTGGCGATCAGTGTCCATATCAGTTACTCCGTCTTGGGGATTAGTTACCTCATCTCACAAAATGAGGCCTTATTTACGGCGATCCGCTATGCCGGTTCAGCTTACCTGATCTATTTAGGCCTGAAAGGAATCCTGACTGCCAACAACACGCTGGATACCCGGGCCGATGAAACAACCCAGGTCGCAGGACTGCGCTATCTGTCCCAGGGCTTTCTATGTAATGTGCTCAACCCGAAAACCATGCTGTTTTTTCTTAGTATCTTCAGCCAGGTGATTTCACCGGACGATCACAGCCACCTGACCGCAGTGGGTTACGGGCTCTATATGATGCTGCTGCATGGCTTGTGGTTTGCGCTGGTCGCGCTGCTGTTCACCTCGGCGCCGTTGCAATCACGACTGAAAAAAGTCAAAAAGCGTTTCGATCAGGTATGCGGTGCCGGCCTCATGACCTTCGGGGCCCTGCTGGCCGCTGACTAAGCCGGCACATTCTCCTGCTCTGGAATCAGGACTGATCCGCCACGCGTGCCAACTGGGTTTTCAGCACTACCGGCAGCGCGTGGAGGATCAGTAGTCTGAGAATATGATTAACCATCACAAAGACCGGCTCCAGTCCCAATAACAACGCCACAGCAGTCATGGCTTCGACACTGCCCGGTACCCACGACAGCAACAACACCACAGGGCTGATCCCGATGAAGTGCGACCACGACCAGGCAAAAACAACCGTAACCAGCAAACCATAAACCGTGACAATAAAGCCAGCTCTGGCGTAACGAATGGCCTCACGAAGTGTGGTTTGCGCCAGGCGGCTCCCGATCAACGCCCCCAGCATGGCTGTCGCTGCCAGCAGGAGCATCTCCGGCACGAGCAATACCCAATCCGGAAACAGGGTGTTTGACACGGCAGCGCAAAGCAATGCAGCCACCATATAGGGTGCCGGAAACCCAAGCCGTTCCACCAGCTTGCCAATCAAGAGGCTGACCGCCAGCACAGCCCCCAGAGCCGGCCAGAATACCGCCGGCTGAGCCGAATGTTCGACCGAGTTCATCGGCAGCCACCAGGAGATCACCGCAGCAACGGCCACCAGGGTGATCAGGCGAATTGAGTGAGCAAAGACGATTTTCGGCGAGGGCTTGGCATGGGTTTCACTGACCATCAGGATGGCAGCCATCGCACCCGGCACGGCCCCCAGCATCGATTCAAACGGACTCCACCCTTCTTTGGCATGCAGCCACCAATAGTTGATCGCCATTTGAACGATGAGGCACAGCGCAAGCCCAATCATCGCCGGCCAGGTCATAGTCATCAGCAAGGCATCAAACTTCACCACGGCCCCGACGCTCACTCCCAGAATCAGCTGAACAGTGGTTAATATCCAGCCGGGTAACTGAGTGGTGAGGCCAAATGTTTGCCTGGCTACGATCACGGCCAAGGCGGCACCGAACAGCTCGCCAAGCGGAATGCCGCTCAACACCCCAACCCCGGCACCAACCAGGGCCACCAGCGCACTTTTCAACAGTTCCATGCTTTACTCCACGCTCGCCTCATCCGGCTCAGCGATCTTCATCCAGTTCACGGGCCAGCTTTTTCAGATACCCTTTAGCCAGATCCGTATTGCCGCGACTAAGCCACTTAATACAGTCAAACAGTTCCCAGATCAGCCCGTCATCGCCACACGTATACGCCGGAAAATCCTCATGTTTGGGTGCCGGATCATCGGTCAAGCGCTGTGCGACCACATCCGCTTTATCAAACAAAATCCGGTAGGGCTGACAAAACAAGAACGGCTCTGAGAGATCGAGGCAGTGAATTTCTGCGCTGGTCAGATCCTCAAACAGGTATTTGCGAAAACTCACCGTCCCATTATGCTCACCAGCCAAGGTATAGAAGATCGCTTTGTCAGCCTCAAATTTTTGAAACAGATCACCCGCCCGACGATGACGATCCCGCATGGTCAGCACAATGACATCGGCATCAGAAACCCGATCACCGCCCCCTTTTGCCAGCGAGCCGACGAGAACAGCCGCCAGAACATCTTCATCGGGGTAAAATGCGTCGATTGCCGATGCAACCAATGCCTGCTGCAGCGGCAGCCCTTCAAGTCCCAGGGCCTGAACATCCGGTGTCATCATTACTCCTTGTTTTGCATAAGATCGTTTTCGGGTTATACCAATCACAGTCAGTGAGCAGTAATAGCGTTTGAACAAACCAGGATAACCCCTGATTGACTCCGATTGGGATTACAACCCGCCGGCGAGATCGATAAAGGATCCGGTCGAAAACGACGATTTCTCAGAGGCGAGCCAGTAGATCGCCTCGGCAATTTCATGGGCTTCGCCGCCCCGCTGCATCGGGATCTTCGATTTCAGTCGATCCACTCGTCCCGGCTCGCCACCGGAAGCATGCATCTCGGTATAGATCAGCCCTGGACGCACGCCATTGACCCGGATCCCTTCGGCAGCCACTTCCAGCGACAGCCCCTTGGTCAGGGTATCCATCGCCCCTTTCGAAGCTGCATAATCGATATATTCATTCGGAGAGCCGCTCCGTGCAGCACCGGAAGACACATTGACAATGGTGCCGCCCTGCCCCCCGTGCCGAGTCGACATCCGCAGCACCGCCGCTTTGCAGCACAGGAAACAACTGGTCACATTCACGCTCAGGATATGGTTCACGCGCTCAGCGGTCATTTCATCCAGTCGGCATTGGGACTGCAATATCGCGGCATTGTTGACCAGTACCGTCAAGGTGCCCAGTTCCTGGTCGACCCGGGCAAACAACGCTTCAACGTCATCCGCCTGCGAGACATCGGCTTGGGCCGTGATACACCGGCCGCCCATCGCGCGGATCTCATCAGCAACCTTTTCAGCTGCATCATGATCGGTTCGGTAGTTCACACAAACCGCATAGCCTTTGCTGGCAAGCAACTTGGCCGTTTCTGCGCCGATCCCGCGGCTGGCGCCGGTGATCAGCGCCACTTTTTCCTGTTTCATGATCAGTCCCTTACAATCCGTGATTCTGGGTTCGCATCCTAAGTTGACGCCTGCAACATATCAAACTAAATGCTTATTTGTCACACAAAAATGTGAGCCCGGTTAACGGGATGTAAATAAACAAGCTGGAGTTGACACATGCCAGTCTTGGCACAGCAGTGATCAGCAAAGCATTTGTTTCAGCGTCGCTTGACCGTCTGCCACGGACAGTTCTGCAAAGGCACCATTGATCATGGTGAGGTTCGGGGGTAAATGGCCAATATCTGCATCAAAAATCACAGGAACCGGTAAATCAGCCAATGCCTGACACAGAGCCTCATCACTGGTGATGCCTTGCCCTTCTGCCTTCGACACGGCATTTCGGCCGATGATGATCCCGTTCAGCCCTTCAAACATGCCCTGATATTTCAGCCCCAGTAAAGTGCGTAAATACACGGTCGGCGGCATTTCCGCATTTTCAAAGTACAACAGCACCCCATCGTTACTTGATGCACGGCGGAAGGATGCAAGGTCGAAATAAGGCGTTGCGGCCAGATGACACAAGGTATCCAGGCATCCGCCAATCAAGCGGCCCTCAACCTTTGCCGTATTGGCATCGCCCAAGACCTGCCAGCACGTGGATGCCGTCAGAGAGAGCACCGCATCCGGGTTGTCGGCAAACGACTCCCCGGCAACCTGGTACGTTGTCGAAGACTGCTGGGCAACATCCTCCCCGGTAGCTTGGTTCAGGCAGTCAAATACGCTTCGGGTCAGGGGCTCGCGCTCTTCAGGATGCAGTTGCATCAGGTTGGCCGTATGTGCAGTGGCCCAGCCCAATCGGGTCGTCAGGGCCATCTGCAAGGTACTGATATCGGAAAAGCCAATCAGCCATTTGGGCTTCACCGCGGCTAATTGTTCAAAGTCCAGTAACGGCAACAGATCCATGGCAAAATCTCCGCCCCAGGGCGGCATCAGAGCATCGATGCGGTCGTCACAGAGAAATTGCATCAGCTCCCGGGCCCGGACTTCCTTCGGGGCGCTGACATGCTTGATGTTCTCCCGCAGGCAGCCCCCTTCAATCACCTGAAAACCCTGCGCTCTCAAATGAGCGAGTACAATCTCCAGCCGCGGGTGGCACGCCTCGGGGACGCCTGCGGAGAAAGCGGTCACGGCAATAGTGGCACCCGGCGCCAGCGGCCGGGGATAACGAATATTCGTCCATGTCATGGGTCGGTTCCTTCTCTGATGCAGTTTCAACATCCTATCAAAAGACGCCTCAATGGTGTTAATGAACTGTTCTTGCTGCGAAAACTGGGATTACTTCCCCTTGGATTTTCATGTTTCAGAAGATTGGATGGCTAGGTGCATCGGATCAAAAAGGCGTTCATTACCGAACGCCTTGAACGAGACTTTTGTCGATAAAGCGGCAACGCGCCTTCAGGCTGACCAAAGATTATCGGCAGGCAGCCCCGTGGGACCTGACCGTCTCTCCCCACAGCTGAAGTTGTGCCTCATCCGCCATAATCACGGAGCCAAACAGATCGACCTCAGCCGGTGCGATCCCGCTAAATTGCAGCGTATAACGATCCAATTGCGCCAGCACAGGGGCCGCTTGTTCCGCCAGGAAAGTATCCGGCGCGTCCATGGTCAGGATCAGGCGTGCGGTTTTGCCGGCCAGCAGCGGGACCGGCTCCGGTGAGCCCGACGCATAACGAAAAGCAAATCCCGGCAGAAAAGCCCGGTCAAGCAGTCCCTTTAGCTTCGCTGGCACGCCACCCCACCAGATCGGGGCGACAATCACCAGATGATCGGCCCAGGTTAACGCGTCCTGAAACTCAACCAAACAAGGTTCCAGCGGTTGCTCCGAGTCATATCCGCAATCCAGGCTGGGGTTGAAGGCCATCTGACCCAGATTAAAACGTCGAATCTCGGCCCCTTCTCTGGCTTCCACCTCATAAATATCGGCCAAGTGACGGCTTAGGCTGTCTTTTTTCGGGTTACCGTTAAGTACCATAATTTTCATTGTCTCTTTCTCCTGTCGGTGTTGAGACAACGATTCTACGGTCTGCCCTAAAGGGCAGAGTCAAGCATTTTCGGACAGGAATGAAGCGATTGCAGGCACTGAGCCGCCTGAGCAATTTTCGCTTCCAGCGCCTGCTTTTCCAGCTCAAGGGATTGCTTGACCTCAGTCAGAAACAAGCCGATTCGCTGCCAGTCGAGTTCACCATCATGATAAACAATCACATCTTTGAGCCGGGCTAACGTCACTCCCAGTGATTTCGCCTCAACAATCAGTTTCAGGGCTTCAACATCCTGGGCGCGGTAGACCCGGTAGCGGCCGTGCCTCGCCGGAGGCTGGATCAGCCCTTTTTTCTCATACAGACGAATCGCTTTGACGGAAAGCCCCGTTTGTTTGGCGACGGCTCCAATATACATCCTCAGTAACTCCTCCTAACCCCTTCAAACGATTCGATATCGGCTCACGCTCAACTTCAGTGAAGCCGGGCTCAGCGGTTACTCGATATCCCGGACATCAAAGCGGCCGTTGTAGAAATCGATATTCATAATCCGCTTTTTCGCCGTGTCGACCCCAATCCGGCCGTCGCACAGGCTGTGTTTACAGTCTTCATGCTCCACCCGGACCTCAATATCTTCCACCATGACCGTGGCCGATGGGAAAACAAATTCGACAGCATCCAGACTGGCGGTTTTCTCTTCCTTGCCTTTGCCACCCAACCCGGAAAACTGTTTAGACTTCCAATCCAGATCATTTATCGCATGGCGGGTCAAGTATCGCTCCGTCACCTGGCTACGCATCGCTCCGGTATCTAAAAACCACAGCAAGTCGCCTTTTTCCGCCGACTGGGTCAGCACCATAGGATCATCAAACAGCCACACCAAATTGGTTGGTTGACCTGTTTTTTTGACCGGCTGCTGGATCAGCAGTGACTTGTCGGCAAAATTAAACGTCAGGTTCATTTTCTTCAGCACCGGCCAGCCGATAATACCATCGAGCTGATACCAGCTGATTCCCAGTAACCGCTGCTCAAGCGCTTCATTCTCGACAATCACCGCAGCCTGATGATGCAGCGCTGTCGGCCCCAGCCGGAAAGACGGCAGAATCGCCAGTTGGGCAAACACTTCGTTATCGGTTGCGGTATCAATTGAGACCTGGTGCTTCGGCTCGGCGACGATCCCCAGCTTATCTGCCACCCGCTGAGTGATCACATTGGTTGACGCCCCCGTATCCAGCACAAAATAAAATGTCTTGCCGTCAATCTGTACTTCCGCGCGCGGTAGCGTCACCAGGAAGTGGCTCTCTAGCGGGATCTCTCCTTGCTCAGCCACATATTCTAGTGCCGGTGCAGGTTGGTTGCGATAGAGCTGAGCCAATACCGCGCTGTCGTCACCGGGCTTAAGGATCCCCTGCGCGACCAGCTCCCGCAACTTCTCGAAACGTTCCAGCTCGGTCAGCAATGACACCCACAACGGCAACACTTGTTTATCCTGCTGATAACGCTTCGCGAGCGCCTGCTCAGCCGCGTCAAACTCAGCACGTTTCATTAGCGCATAAATCTCAGCAAATTGCTCTATTTTCACCGTCTCAGATTGAATCGTCATGGCGTCCTGGCTTGTGTTTATCTGAGCAGAATCAGCAGCCATCCCATGGCTGCTGATCAACAGGATCGGGAGTGCTGCCAGTAATTTTCGTATCGACACTCAATGTCCTTCCTTAGCATTGGCTTACATGACCTCCTGTCTGACAGTTCCCCACAGACAACCGGCCTCAGGAATACAAGATGACAGCTTTCATTCAGACCCGGTGCAACGGACGTGTCATCATCAAATATGAGACCGAACGTCCGTCGATCCGATACATGTCCGAGATCGACGCACACTGGGTGAACCCTTCTCGCTCATACAAGCGGCAAGCCGGCGCATTTGAAGACAACACCCATAAGTCGAGATATTCAAACGCACTATGGGTCGCGGCCCAGTCCATCACATATCGGATCAGCTTTTTGCCCAACCCCTGCCCCCGACACTGGCTATCCACGCCCATGCCCAAAAGTGCCCGGTGCTGGGTATTCGGCTCATCATGATGGCGCAAATCGATATGGCCCAGGATGCACTCTCCTTCCACGGCCAGCCAAATCTGACGCCAACCTGCCTCGCCGACTTCTTTGTCCATGCCATCACGAAAACGGCTTTTCATCGCTTCAGACAGTTCGAGCTGATCACGGGAGAGCGGGTGAAACAACGCTGTGTTTTTACTTCCGTTCTCTTGCAGCTGCCGGGCCAGATATTCAAAGAATCCCGGCAAATCTTCCTGTTGTGCCAACCTAATTTCCAACGTATTGCTCCTTGTCACTGTTGAATGCGACTTCACACACTCTTTATTGCATTCGTGGCCGATTAAAACACCATCACATGATCAACCAAGTAACGTCCACCCTGATAGACCAGGACCATTTCCGCAACGTACTCACCTTCAACCTTGCTGAATCCCTGCTTCCAGACGAAAGCCGCAGAGTCCGGCCGCTTGAACACGCAAACCGGGGTTCGCTCCGTGAAAAAGCCTTTCTCAGCCTGATATTGTTTACAGATCCGCTCTAAGTATTCCGGCATCACAATCTTGCGCATCCGCTCGGTAAAATCACGGGTATGCCTGGCATGATCGATGTCAGTCGAGCCTTGCATCAGGTTATCCATCAGCGGGTTGGCGATATCCCATAACGCCTGATCAGATAGCTGTCGAAAATCCATCGGGTTCTCCTGTCAAAATCACTTTACTGCCCCTCAAAATAGATCAAACATGCGCCAAACGGCGTTCGATCAGGCTTCGAGTAAGCAGCGCAACTCAGCTGATGTTCGGGTTGGCACAAACTCGGTGATCTCATATTCAGCCAGACCATGCTGATAAAACGGGTCTTGCGCCAGAATAGACTCCAACTGAGTCTGACTTTCAGCCCGCGCCAGGATCACCCCACCGGTTCTTGGATTTTTCCGCCCCGATGCCAGAAATGTCCCGTTGGCATATTCCCTGTCCAGGAACGCCACATGATCTTCGAGGTGCTGTTCAACTTCCTGTATTTCGCAAACGTAGTGCAATGAGACGACAAACATCCGATCTCCTTATTGTTTCAGTAACTTACTCATAATCCGTGATTGGGTCCCAAATCCCTGGTACTCATAAAATTGCTGGGCCTGACGATTAAATTCCATCACCTCCAGACGCATTTCGTCCGCCTGGTTTTTCACGGCCCATTGCTCCACCGCCGTCATCAGGGCCGCGCCAATGCCACTGCCCTGGCATTCTTCATCCACGACAATGGTGTTCACCCGACAGATTCGGTTTGCGTTCAGAAAACTGACATCCGTGTTCTGGGTCAGGCGCGCAACAATAAACCCACTCACCCGCGATTCGATTTCAGAGACATAAAAAATGGTATTTTCAGCCGCCATCAGATCGAGCCAAAACGCACTGCCGCTGTCACTTCGGGCAGGATCGCTGAAGACATGCGGAACATGTCGGTAATGCAGTTGGTTAATCTGATAACCCAGGCGGCAAATCGCCTCAATATCGGCAGATGTCGCAATTCTTACGTTCATAATCAATTCCATTGAGCAAAGACCGGGTATCTTGACCCGGTCTTTTCATTCCTTCAGGTTAAGCGCGGCACGATGCCTCGATTAATGGCGCTCTTTGACGGTAAATTTTTTCAGAAAGTCACTGATGGTGTATTCGGACAGGTCAATCAACTCACCGGCATCATAGAAACGACCGTAACAAGTCGGACAGCTTTCAAACCAGATATGCGGCTGCTTCGGGTCAACCATCCGTAGCAGTTGATTGTTCGGACAAACCGGGCAATCAATGTGACCGATTTTGTTAAATTCTTTCCCGACCTCGATATCACCGGTATCCAGGCTTTCAGCAATCGGCTTCACATCTTCCAATTCATAAATATCGACCCATAAGCCCTTACAGTGGGTACACCGCTCCACGTCACCCAGTGGGGTGTGCAGTTGCTCAAAGTCAGATTTACATTTCGGGCACTTCATCGCCTATTCCTTTCCACATCATACTTACAGGGCACCGGATCACGCTCACACGGCTTACCAGCGCGCCAATCAGGCTGAAACTATAGCACTGAAATCAAGATGTTATAAATAATGTGACATCGTAAAATTGTATCCCATATCATATTTGGTGAATAATCTGGCAATACGCCACAATTTGCACCAGCGATTCACTCATTGGGAGCACGATTTGAAACCATCGGAAGTGATGCATGCTTACAATCAGCATGAACGAAAGGACGCGAAGTTTTCCGGCTTTAGCAAAGTCGAATCCCCGCACTTGGTGAAGTTTATCTCACAACACGGTCCCGGCAGTTTTGTCAGTTTTCACTGTTTTTCTGCCGACGAAGCCAATGAGCGGGTAGCGAATGAGATCGCGGCCTTTTCCCGGTTAGGTCAACCTTTTGAATGGAAAACCTACAGCACCGACCATCCGGCAGACCTTGGTGCGACACTGCTTGCCCATGGTTTTACCCGGGAGGCCTCTGAATCCTTCATGGTTCTGTCGTTGGAAACGGTCGAAGCATCACAGCCCGTACCGGACTGTGTGGTCGAGGTTAGTAATATTGATGGTATTCGTGATGCAATCCAGGTTCAGGAGCAGGTCTGGGGCGGTGATTTAAGCCATCAACTGTCGCACTTAATCCAGGCCAAGCAACAAACACCCGACGATATCACCATCTATGTGGTCTATGAGCAAAGCCGGCCGGTGTCTTCGGCCTGGATCGTCTATCGTGACGAGAGCCCGTTTGCCAGTATCTGGGGTGGGAGTACCCTGGCAGCTTTTCGTGGCCGGGGCTACTATTCTGCCCTGCTGCATCAGCGGATCAACGATGCTAAACGGCGCGGTAAGCAATTTCTCACCATTGATGCCTCTGATATGAGCCGGCCGATTGTCGAAAAGCACGGCTTTCAATTGATCGCCACGACTACGCCCTACATCTATTGTCTTCGTTAAGACCAGCTCCCTGCATCTTAGCGCCCCGGTGCCATTCAGCCGATAAGTGACGGCGTCACTTATCGGCTGTGTCGTTGGCGCCATTTGCCAGCACCTTGTCGTCATCTGCGAATGTGTGGCGCGATCAGATTTCCTAAAATAAACCTATCAACACCACACAAGGCAAAGCACAATGACACAAGCAAACACAGCACTCATTACCGGCGCTTCTGGCGGCATTGGCATGGAACTGGCAAAAATCCACGCCCATCAAGGTGGCAATCTGGTACTTGTTGCCCGCTCCCGGGACAAACTTGAAGCGTTGAAGTCCGAGCTGGAAAGCCAGTACCCAATCCAGATCACCGTAATTGTGGCCGATCTAGCGCAGCCTGATGCTGCTGCAGCGATTTTCGAGCAGACGGAACAGCTTGGCATCCAGGTTGATACCCTGATCAACAATGCCGGATTCGGCGGACATGGCCTGTTTCATACGCGTGATTTAGCCGCTGAACAAGCGATGATGCAGGTGAATATGCTCTCACTGACCAGCCTGACGCATCTCTATCTAAAAGGCATGGTTACCCGTCGTTCCGGGCGGATCCTCAACGTCTCGTCAACGGCCTCTTTTATGCCGGGTCCGTTGCAAGCCGTTTATTATGCGAGTAAAGCTTATGTCACCTCATTCACCCAGGCCATTGCCGCAGAAGTTGCCGAATATAATGTCACGGCGACCACCCTGTGCCCCGGCGCCGTCGACACTGGTTTTGTCAGCGCCGGCGATCTGGAAGGTGTTGAAATTTGGAAGAAAGCCAAATCGGCCCGCTCCGTTGCAGAATGCGGCTACCGGGCGATGGAAAAAGGCGAGTTGGTCAGTTTCAATGAAGGTGGCCTGAAATTCATGCTTAATTGGATTGTGCCGTTGCTTCCTCGTAAACTGGTCCTGAAAATGTCGCGTCAGGCGATGGAAAAAACAGCATAAGTTACCGGATAGCAGACAGATTGTCCGAGGAGTTTGACGATGAAAATAGCCAGCAAGTTTACGATCTCCCCCAATTGCAAAGTGCTGCTTAAAGATATGCAGCTCGAGATCACCGACGTGCTGCGCTACGCCAGGCTGCCGGCCGATCTGTTTCAGCAACCGCAGGCGGCGTTGTCGCCCCTTGAGTATTTCCAGCTCTGGCTGGGGATTGAGAAAGCAGCCGGTGACAGAGAGGTGCCCCTGTTACTGGCAGAGCACTTATCGGTTGAATCCTTTGATGCCCCGATCTTTGCCGCGATCTGCAGCCCGAACTTGAATGTCGCCCTAAAGCGGATCAGCCAATATAAGCCCCTGATCGGTCCGATGGTGTTAGATGTCACTCAGTCAGCGGCGGAAACCCAACTCGCCTTACACTGTTATGGCTATCAGGGAAACTTTCCCAGCAGCCTGGCCTTGGCCGAAATGGTCTTTTTTACTCAATTGAGTCGACTGGCGACCCGGGAGGCCATTGCTCCGATTGGAGTCGAGCTCACCGCGCTTCCGCAAAACCTGGCTGCCTATGAGGCCTATTTTGGCTGCCGGATCAAACAAGGCCAGCGGGTCGCGCTTCGTTTCCGGGCCGAAGATGCCGCTTTGCCTTTCCTGACCTCAAACGCCAAAATGTGGGACTACTTTGAGTCTTCCCTCAATCAGCAGCTGTCTGATCTGGATGCGTCTGCCGGTATGGTGGCACGGGTGAAGGCCGTATTGCTCGAAGCCCTGCCGAGCGGTGAAAGCTCGATCGAGGCCGTGGCTGATCGGCTGGCGATCAGCAAACGGACGTTACAGCGAAAACTCACCGCCGAAGCGGCCAGTTTTCAGTCCGTATTGCAGACAATGCGTACCGAGTTGGCCGATCACTACCTGGAAAAATCGCACTTGTCGCTGGGCGAAATTGCATTTCTACTTGGTTTTCATGAGCCCAACTCATTTATTCGCGCCTACAGCCAGTGGAAGGGAAACTCCCCGGGCCACTACAGAGAGCAATACCTCAAACACCATGCCTGAACGACGCTCCGTTTGTAGCAAAAATTCGAATTGATGGCATCGCTTCATCAATTCGACACTCAGGTGCCGTTATCGCCTGCTCGCGGTGATGTCATGGAGCTTTGCTGCCACTCTTCAAACCTGGACAGGTCCTGCTTCACTAACTTCAGGCAGGTCGCAATGACCATAGCATCATCAACCAGGCCAACAAACGGGAGCACATCCGGTAAGAGGTCCATCGGGTTAAACACATACAAGAGCGCAGCAACAATCGCCGCAATCGTGAACCAGGGGATCTCCCGATATTCCCCCTGCCAGTACGCTTTGATCAGTGCGAACATGGAAACCACAGCATTCAGATATTCCCGCAGTGCTCCGCTTGCTCGGACCTTGCGTTCAATCTCCTGCTCTTTATCCAGCACGGTTTCAAGATCTCGTTCAGTCACTTTGCCGGCACTGTCACGCAGGGTCTGATCGGCCTTTTGTTCAGTCATGTTGTTCATCTCGACTCCTCAATCAACATCCTTGCCCTGATTCAATGATAGCGACTCTACCCAAGGTAGAACTGGCGTCATCTGAAAAAACATTCACTCCAGTCCCCCCCAGTCCGTTCACCATACCACGCCCCCAAGTCCTATATTTGCCCTGGGCGAGCTGCTCAAACAAAAAATCCAGCCGTTGCAAATCAAGTAGCACTTTCGACACAGTACTCCTCACAAATAATAATTATTTCTGCCTTTGTCGATTCAGCTTGCCCCCATTCGACTAAGGTCTAGAAACAGGCCACATACAGAATCTCGTTCTCATTTCACACGGCAAGAGAAACGACATGAAAGTCATGGTGATCGTCAAAGCATCCCCCAGCTCAGAAGCCGGGAGCATGCCAAACGAAACGCTTTTAACCGCGATGAGTGACGACAATCAAAAGCTGGTTCGCTCCGGGATCATGTCAGCCGGCGAGAGACTGCCCAATGGTTTTGAGGACAAAGTCAGTAAGTGTAATTTTCTATAGGAGGTAAACATGAGTTATGTTGATGGATTTGTCTGCGCCGTCCCAAATGACAAGCGTGAAGCGTACCGCAACCATGCCGAAAAAGCTGCGCAGGTGTTTAAAAAATACGGTGCCGACAAAGTGATTGAATGCTGGGGCGATGATATTCCCGCAGGGGAAATCACCTCGTTCCCGATGGCAGTCAAATGCCAAGAGAATGAAACTGTCGTGTTCTCCTGGATCTGGTGGCCCTCCAAAGCCGTTCGCGATGAAGCGATGCCCAAGGTCTTTGACGACCCAATGTGCGACCCTAAAGTGAATCCGATGCCATTTGATGGCAAGCGGCTGATCTATGGCGGTTTCGAGGTCCTGGTCGACTGTTAATGTCCCCTCCCAGGAGCGTGGCGAATCACGCTCCTGGCAACAGCGCCGCCAACATCTAGCTCTCTCAACGCTCTGATGAACGTCATGTGCGGCAACCAGCCCCGCGCCAATGAATCCGGGTTGGTCTTTCAACTCGGAGACTTAGCCTTTATCGATACTTGCTACGATACGGCAACCGATACCTGGATCATCGAGCATATGAGCAGCCCCATCACATGATAGTGAACGCATGCGATTGGATGGTGCGATGCTTTTTCGGTGAATTATCGCGCAATCACATCATATTGCAGGTTTTTATTCATCATTCGCGTAGGGAAGCCGATGATTTTTATCACACAATTTGATATAAATCGACACGCATATCCGCATGTGTACATTCGGTTGCTTACGCGATTACTGCCTTGTTTACGCAGGCGTAACTTGTGGACGTGCGAGATTGTTTTTATCACCATAAGAGAAACAACATGGATAGAAAAATCATCGGCTTACTGTTAGGCATCGGTGGTGTTGCACTCTGGTTTATGCCCTTGGCTTACATTGACTTCGGTGGCTTTGGCGGCATGTTCAAGGGCGTTCAGCTCTACCAAGCCGGTCATCATATCGGTGGTCTTGCCTACTTACTCCTTTTCGCCTCCGCTTCTTGTGCAATCACCGCGTGGCTCCAACAGCAAACATTGGCAGCTATCTCAGCCGCTGTTGCCACTGGCATTAGTGTCTGGTTTCTTCTTCAAGCCGGCTCATCCGCAGCATGGGGCCTGATTGGATTAAATCTGGTATCAATCGCCAGTCTGGTGCTGGCCTTCAGAATGAAAAATACTTTGTTAATGAGCGAAGCCAGTCAAGCATCGCATTGATTCAGAAGGCGGCAGTTGCCGCCTTTTGCCAAATTTTTCAACAATGTGTGACCCACGAGACCATAAAGTATTCCCACAAACCGCACCGCAGATCCCCAATTGCAAACCTGCCCACAGCATGAAATAGTTTGTTTGAAAAAATCATGGAAAGGACACATATGGACAACCATCATCAAACACTGCTATTCGAAACCTTGTCAGCCCTCGCCCCGCTTCGTCAGGCGGATTTGCACGAGGCCCACACCCTTTTTTCATTTCGTCACTACCCACCGAAAACTGAAATTTTCTCCGCTGGTGATCTCGTCAGTGAAATTCACTTCTTATTGAACGGTATTGGCCGGTATTTTTATATCGATGCTTCCGGCACGGAACGTAACAAGTCTTTAGTCAGAACCGGCGGCGCTTTTGCCAGTGTCAGCTCACTGGTCGAAGGCCATGGCAGTCCGTTTTATGCAGAAGCCATCACCACCTGCACTGTCGCCTCGATCAACTATCAAGCTTTGATTGAACTTAGCGAACAGCACCATGCCTGGTCCGTTTTTTTGCGCCGGGTCTATGAACGACTGGTACTGAAAAAAGAAAAGCGAGAAGCGGATTTTCTGCTGCTCAGTGCACGGCAGCGATATGAGCAATTTCTGGATGAGTTTGGTGAAGAAAGCACCCAGATCCCGTTGCGCCATGTCGCTATGTATCTCGGGGTCACCGATGTCACCCTGTCCAGGATCCGCCGGGAGATGAATCTGACATCACATGGACTTAACATAAGTTAAGGTACTGGCACTGCTCTCCTTTTAAGCTTGACTCAACTTCTAAAGGAGACTCACTATGAAAAAGTTATTACCGCCAATCTTGTTTGTGATGTTTATCGTGACTATGTGCGTGCTCGGCTGGGCATTTGGCATGAACCACACCATTCCATCCCCTTACAATTTCATTGGTGCACTGTTCATCGTCGCCGGACTCGAACTGGCTGCAACCGGCAAGAGAATCTTTCAACAACGCAAGACCAATATCATGACATTTGATAAGCCGGATGTGCTGATCACTGAAGGCATTTTTCAATACAGCCGAAATCCGATGTATCTGGGGTTTGGCATCGCTTTGGCCGGCGTCGCCATCCTGATTGGCGGCTCCGTTTCCTCACTGCTGCTGACCGCACTTTTTTTGCTCATCACTGACCGGTGGTATATCGCGTTTGAAGAAAAAATGATGCGCGAAAAGTTCGGGGCAGAATATGACGCCTATTGCCAAAAAGTGCGGCGCTGGATATAGCTTTTGCAAACAAAAAAAGCTCGTCGCGACAAACGAACGACGAGCTGGAAAGCGTGTTCTCGCAGCCGAGTCCTCAAGATATGGTTTCAGGATCGGGCTGCTTGATGGCCTACTTCGACTGTTCTAGTAATGGCTCACCCGTTGAAATATGTTTTGCCTCACCGAAGTAACGTTTGATCTCAGCATTGACCTTGGGTGCAAGCAGTAAACCAGACACCATGGTTGGTACTGCCATCAGGCCATAGGCACCGATCAGGAACAGGAACACCACGTCCACCGACAGCACTGCTCCCAGAACTACCAGTCCCAGATACAAATACTTGTAGTATTCACCGGCCTTCTCGCCAAACAGATAGACGAAGCATTTATAACCGTAATACCAGAACGTAAAGACCGTGGTGAAGGACAGGATCAGCACCTGCAGCGCCAACAGCCAGGCGCCCGGTTGACCAAATGCTGCGGTAAACGCTGCCATGGTCAGGCTCACCCCCTGCATCCCTTCACTCTGATCAAGCACGCCCGTCACCAGGATCACCAGCGCCGTACAGCTGCAGACAATCAGGGTATCGATGATCGGCCCCAAACTGGCGACCAATCCTTCTCGCACCGGCTCATCCGTTTTCGCCGCACTGTGGGCCATCACTTCTGTCCCAATCCCTGCTTCATTGGAAAATGCGCCACGGCTAACCCCAACAATGATCACGCTCAGCACACCACCAAAGACAGCATCCGGAGAAAATGCGCTGTTGAAAATCGAGGTAAATACCGCCGGCACCTTCTCCGCATTCATCAAGAGTGCCAGCACAGCCATGACAAAATAACCACCGGCCATCAGTGGTACCAAGGCACCCGCTACATCGGCGACCCGCTTCAAGCCACCCCAAATAACCAAACCGACAAACACCGCCAGCACAATCCCAAGCGCCCAGGAAAAGCCAGTACTGGCCAACCAGGTGACTTCAGGGAAAAGCTGTGTCTGGATCACCGCCGAGAGCTGATTAATCTGGAATGACGGCACAAATCCCATCAGGCCGGCTACCGCGAACAGAACCGCCAACCACTTGAACTTTTTACCCAAACCTTCTTGTACCGTATACATCGGGCCACCATGAACCCGGCCTTTTTCATCCTTATGGCGATACATCACGCCCAGGGTACAGGTATAAAACTTAGTCGACACCCCAAGCAGTGCCGTGAGCCACATCCAAAAAACAGCGCCCGGCCCACCGGCACTCAATGCCAGCGCGACACCGGCAATATTTCCCAGTCCCAGGGTGCCAGAAAGCGCTGCAGCAAGCGCCTTGCGATGGGATAAGTCGCCACTGCCCTGGCCATCATCAAAACGGCCGGTTAATAACTCAAAGCTATGCTTGATGTAGCGAAAGGGGGCCAGCTTGCCATACAGGGTAAAAAACAGCCCACCACCGACGAGCAATATCAACATGGGCTTGCCCCAGACAAAACCAACGAAAGCGTTAATCCACTGTTCAATCATAACCAACGTCCTGTGTAAGATAAAATACCCTCAAACTCATAAAAAACATCACGAAACCCCAATCTCGAGAACCATAAAATACTTAGAAGCCTAAAGGTGATTTCAATTAAAAATGTCAGACAAAAAACGCCAACACCCTATAAAGATCCGGCCCAAATTACCAGGAAACCCGACACCAATGTGACAAATATCACACAAAAGGTCACAAAACCATCCCCAAAGAACAGCTAAATCATTAGAAAGCGAAATATTACAGGGCGATGAATATTATTATCAGAAAAGCAATTGAATGCACATTAAACAGCTGGTATAACAGCGATCGTCTATCACCCTGAATCACAGGGATAATGAAGGTAACCAAATGCAAATCCAGCTGAACCCGGAAAACATGTTAGAGATTCAGGAAGTCCCAGCAGTACACATCCCGCTCCAATTACTACTCGAAGCCGATCCTTGCGAGAAGCAAATCGCAACTTACCTGACAGGCTCTCTCAGCTTTATCGCCCGCCGGAGCGGAGAGATCCTCGGTGCATGCGTGTTAAAAGCGCACAATGAACAGCAAATTGAACTGTTCAACATTGCAGTAAACCCGCAAACCCAGGGCCAGGGGATCGGCGCTGCCCTGCTCCGTTTTGTCATTGCTGAAATGAAGGCACTTGGGTTCAAACAGATTGTCTTAGGCACCGGCACATTCGGTTATCAACTGACGTTCTACCAGCGGCTGGGTTTTCGGGTTGATGGTGTCATCAAAAACTATTTTATCGATCATTATGAGGACGCCATTATAGAGTGCGGTATTCAGCACAAAGACATGTTGCGGCTGGTGCTTGAACTCCATTAAACTGCTGCCCATTCATGCCCATTGCGGGCAAATCGTCTGGTTTGTCCCTGTCGTTCAAGCCTGATATTGGCTCACAACGGCACCATCTGCCAAATTGTAAGGAATATGCTCCATGACCACGCCCCCAACCAAGATCACCTTTTTCGAAATGCTGACGCCATTGATCGTGTCGGGGAAGAAGACCATCACCATCCGGGATGAATCTGAAAGCCACTATGTCCCCGGCAGCCAGGTCGAAGTCTTTACGCTGGAAACCGACAAGAAAGTCTGTGACATCGAGATTCTCTCCGTCGAGCCGATCCAATTTGACGACATAAACGAGTTTCATGCCGAGCAGGAGGCACTTGAGCTCTCCAGACTCAAAACGTTGATCCGCGAAATTTACCCGGACATCGATCAGCTCTATGTCATTACCTACAAGCTGATCAACAATGCCTGACGCTCCCCGCGTGCAGAGCTAACCCAACTGATAAGGACTGTCAGTGTTTCAACTCAAGACCGAACATTTTCTCATCCGCGATATGCGTCCCGAAGACGAGGACGCTTTCGTTGCCATTTCTCAGGATGAAAAATATCAACGCTTTTATGATGAATCCGATTGTGATCCGAATAAATATCGGGAACTGACTCAGCTCTTTATCGCGCAGGCTAAGGAGCTGCCGCGAACCAGTTATCAACTGGCGATTGAGCACCAGGCCGGCGGCGCATTCATCGGCACCGTCTGCTTGCGCTTAGAAGGCGATCAGCAAGCCTCGATGGGCTGCGGACTCTCCCGCCATCACCAGGGACAAAACCTGATGGTTGAAGCCGTTCAGGCCCTGGCAAATTTCGGCTTTCAGGAGCTGAATGTTCACCGGATTTTTGCAGAGACCATCAGTGAGAATAAAGCTGCAATTCGCCTGTGCCAGCGGTTAGGGATGCGAAAAGAAGCGCACTTTCACCAGCACCGTTTTTTCAAAGACCGTTGGTGGGATACTGTGGTCTACGCCGTATTACGAACGGAATGGGAGCAACGCCGTAACGCCTGACCCCCACCAAACCTCGACAGATCGACATGTGGTCAGCCGCCCTGCCTGGGCGGATGACCAACCTTTTTTAGTAATACTCTTTCCGGTAATTGTTTGTATTTTCAGCCCTCGTTGAATGATGATCATACCGCTTGTGAGGCTTATGATCTGAATCCGAGTCATCGGGTTGACTATTTCGCTGGTCATATTTCTTATTTTTTTCGGATCCGGATTGACCTTGGATATTACCGCGCAACTCACCGGATGGAAAAGCATCTGTATGGACATTAATGTAAGCTGCACCATTTTTGATTGCTTTTTTCAGTGCCTCAAAATCTCCGGCCACTACACCTTGCTCCGCGATTTCAAGCACACCATCACCGCTAATCATCCCTTGTAGCTTTTCACCTTCTCCCGGACAGGAAGGAACATTCGCCGGGGCATTTGAGCCATCATTCGTACAAAGGAAAGCAAGAACACCGCCATTAGCCCCAGGCTGGGCAAAGTGGATATGCGCAAACTTAATCGGGCCTGCAACATTATTATATTTAAATGTAAAGTAGAGCTTATCTTTCCCAAGCCTGGCTTTAAACATGCCGGAGCCCTCGGTCAAAACAGATGGGACCTCCTGAAAGCCGTCAAGTTGAGCAGCGTGATTCGTTGACCTGAAATAATTATGGTGGGCCAGGGCCGCACTGGTAAAAGCGACACCTAAACCAAACAGAAATATCTTATTCGCGAACTTCTTAGTCATTCCTGCATCCTCGTTGTTCATGGATTTCTTAATCACTCACGGGTGTTTACCTCTTATTATTTGATCAATCACTGTCCTTTAGTAATCAACAGTATGAACACGGCACAACACACAAATCCCACAGCGATGCCGATTGTTTAAGACAAATCTCAAGGCGAAGTATAGTTGGTAAATTCACCGTCAGACAGAGTATTGAGTTTTCAGGCAATCAACGACAGCAAATATATCCACATTTATAGTTTTTTATCTTGTGTGGCATGACTCACATCAGCACCAATATCATGTGGTTGCGTCCCTGATGAGGATCACGACACCAAGGGGTATTTAAGCGCTTCATGCTGTTACCCAAGATAAAACGCAACTAGAATATGACCGAGCACGCGCAGTGGAAACCGCGCTAACCATAAGCGAATCAAAGTATCTTGATTTTAATTAAGACCTTTTATGAAAAAGCTGTCATTAAAAAACAAAATTAATCACAAATGTTATTTTTCGGCAGCTGTTACCATCTAAATTCAATCCGAGACCTTAAGCCCATAACGCGGTAAAATTTATTTTTTATACCAACCGTGGTAAAAAATGATCACCTTAGATTTTTAAAAATCTCGAGTTCTTCGTTAGAGTTTCCGATTCTATAATAACCACTTATCGAAAGATTCCAGCTTGTTCTCAGTCATTTTTATCGCGCAATTTCTGATCACTTTCTTACTGTGATTGGTACTAATCAATCGTGAAAAACAAATGAAGGAAGAATACCTGCCATTAAAAAGTAGTCAGACCAGAAAGCCCTTTCTATAAACAGGTTGATATCCTTATAATTCATACACTTTAAATATGAATATTGATAATTACACTTTTTCATCTCATATTGATATGGTCTTCACATCATATTCATTGTACAACCCTCATCCTCTTCTACGATTAAGTGACTTTCCGAGGCAGTTGAAACGGAAGTAAGTTCAAGTTTGTATCTGAACTAAAACTCAACAATTCATTTGGCTATTTCAGTCATGGATATCGACGATCACCTGAAACCCATAAGGAAAAAGGTTTATGTCTAATAATGAGAATTTATTCAGTCAGATATATCAACAACTCAGTACTCAGCTCGGCCTTGAATATTTACAAATGAACGGGACGCCACAGAACTTTAACTGGAATGTGGCACCGACCGGGCAAATCGATCCAACCGCCTATCAAATGATTAGCGCAATGCCGAACTGGTCACCCGTTGGCAACTTTACCCGTACCACCACGCGTTTTTTTGACGCGTATAAACAAATCTTCTCGCATGTTACTTTCAAAGTCAGCCCGGAGCAGCAACAGGCGGTGACAGACGCCACCAACCAAGTGACCGAGAAACAAAATGCCGTGGTGAAGGCTGAAAGCAACATGAATCAGGCCTACCTGGCCGCGAAGCAAAATGGCGGGGTGATTTTTGAAGCGCAGTACCCAACCATCAACGATTGGCTGGGATCTCCTCAGGCGCAAAGCTATCAAACAGCTGTCAAGGATGCGACGGCAGCATTCAATCAAGCGCTGGCGTTTAAGTTACAACTCGAAAAAGCCTTTATGCCCCAAACCCTGCAAAATGCGATTAACGCGACCGTGATGCCGACCACAGATCCTGCATCAGCAACGGCTCCACGCGGATGGGTCAAAGTGCCCAATGGCAGCGGCATTCTGGAGTGGCAGCCGGAGTTCAAAATTGGCAAATCAGGTCAGGATTGGCGCAGTGAGCTGACCAACGGTACCCAGGGCGCCTTTACTATTACCGTCGATTCCAGTGAGCAATCCTCCGCGATGAATCACTCCTGGGCCGGCGGCAGCGCGGGCTATAGTACGTTCTTCTGGGGTGTGCATGGCAGCGGGGGCTGGGAGAAAATAGACCTCAGCTCGCAAGACTCCAGCGTCAAAGCGGAAATCAGCGTTGAGAGCAGCACCTTAGTCGATATTTCACCCGGCGACTGGTATGACGGCGGTTTCCTCAATGAACTCGCAAATGCGACCCAAGGGCAATCCGGCCAAGGGTTTACTATTGTCAGCCCATGGGTTGCCAATGGCCCCAAAGGGAGCAGTTCTCTGTTTGGCCAGTTTGGCATTCTGACCACAGGCATTGTTCAGTTACTCGTCGCTTATAAACCCAGCTTTAAAGTGACCATGAGCGAAGCAACCTACAACCGTAATTACGAGAAGTTCAACGGGGGTGGTGGCTTCCGCATCGGTCCGTTCAACTTTGGCGGAAGCGGCGGCCATGAAAGCGACTATGTTCACAGCACATCCGGGAATAACACCTTCGAAGGGAAAACAACCTCTGAAAATCCTGTAATTCTGGGGGTCGTGGTGAGTTTCCCTGGAAATGTCACCCCAAATACCAGCGAATCGAAATCAGCTGCAGATATGGCAGAAGTGTAAATTTCATCATCAACGGGGCAGCCTGCCTGCCCCGAAAACACCCTAAAGAGTGATGACGTTGCCGAATCACACTGTCAGGAAAAGCCCGCTCCTCTACCTCACGTTTTTTTTATTGTTGGTGTTGACGATGGCCTTTTTCACGATTCCTGAAAACCAGAGTTCCGACCCGGTGGTGACCATCCAGGGACAGGTGCTCATTCCCAGTAAAACCTGGTCCTGGGAAGCGACGCCAACCGGAACCTTACCTTCAAGCATGGTCAACTTCAGTGACACCTTACCGGCTTCATGTTCCGGCGGTGCGTTTGCATTTGGTACGGGACGGTTGTTTAACAGTTACAGCCTGCTACTGAACTTGATTGACGAGGAACATTTTGAACCCAAGCAAGTTTTACTTCATGCCCGGGAGCTGATCAAACCACCAAGCCAGCCACCAGCCTCAGCCAGCTTTACACCGCTTGGCTGGACAAAAACAACCGATGGTGCCGGTATGCTGCGCTGGGCCCCGGCCTACAGCATCAGCCAGTGGTCCGACGAATGGGTTAATCAAATCACCAAGGGTTCGAATGCCCAAACCATTCGCATCCCGATACAACATCCGGTTTCGCTGAAGATTGGGCACGCCACTCCACTTGAACTTCCGCTACACACGGGCAGCAACTATTTAGAAATCAGCGCACAAGCATGGAATCGTATTAAAATCACCCCGGGAGCCTGGTTCAACAGTAGCTTGTTAAAATTCATCAAAGAAAGCCGACCGTTGTTACAAGGCGGCGTGAATCTTGACTCCATCATGGGTGCAAACGGACTACTCCATTGCCGGGTTTCTGAGCTAATTGTGGCTTATCAACCGACGGTTGAATTAACCGCACTAGGGAGCGTGGAGGCAGCAATCGACCGCGCCGTGACCACCTCGGACGCCCTCACAATTGGAAATATCAAATTCAATCGGGCAGAAAAATCCGCCGAGAAACATGGTGGGAATACGGTATACAGCTTATCGTCAGACTCAAAGCTCCCCATCATGATTGCAGTCAATGTGGTCAAGCTCTATTAACCAACCTTAACAGCCACTATTTTTTATGATACTTCGCCAGCATGGCATCCAGCTTGTTGGCAAAGTTCTGGCGGTCGGTTTGGTTCAATGGCGCGGGGCCGCCGGTTTGGACGCCGCTGCTGCGCATGGTTTCCATAAAGTCGCGCATTTGCAGGCGCTGTTTGATGGTGTCCTTGGTATACAGCTCACCGCGCGGGTTCAGGGCATGAGCACCTTTGGTGATCAGCTCATCGGCCAGCGGAATATCCGCGGTGATCACCAGATCGCCGGCTTCCGCCTGCTGGACGATGTAGTTGTCCGCGACATCAAAACCCGACTCAACCTGAATCGATTTGATATGGGGTGACAGCGGCACCCGAACAAAATGGTTCGCCACCAGCGTGACAGGAATCGCAACCCGGTTGGCAGCACGGAACAGAATCTCTTTAATTACATTCGGACACGCGTCTGCGTCTACCCAAATCTTCATCGTTTATTCTCTCTTATACCAATCACAGTAAGTAAGTGATCAGAAATAGCGTAGGAAAAATGTTCGAGAACAAGGCAAAATTTTTCGATCAGTAGTTATTCTACAATCAAAAATTCTAACGCAGTTATCGAGCGTTTTAACAAGCTAGGATGACCAGTGATTTACTGCGATTGGTATTATAGAAAGCCGCCCTCACGGCGGCTTTCTGAATTTCAAAGCATCAAAGGTTCAACAACCAGACGTTACAGACCTTAGCCTTCCAGACCTTTCTTCGCCAGGTACTCATCGTACGTGCCGTGGAAATCTTCTACGCCATCTTTGGTGATTTCAATGATCCGCGTCGCGATCGAAGATACAAACTGACGGTCGTGGGAAACAAACATCAGGGTGCCTTTGTAGTTTTCCAACGCCAGGTTCAACGACTCGATCGATTCCATGTCCATGTGGTTGGTTGGCTCATCCATCAGCAGGATGTTTGGTTTTTGCATGATCAGCTTACCGAACAGCATCCGACCTTGCTCACCACCAGAGATCACACGCACAGATTTCTTGATGTCGTTTTGCGAGAACAGCATCCGGCCCAGAATGCCACGCACGGTTTGCTCGTCATCGCCTTCGTTCTTCCACTGACCCATCCAGTCGATCAGGTTCATGTCCATGTCGAAGTCTTCGGAGTGATCCTGAGCATAGAAACCAATGTTGGCATTCTCAGACCATTTCACCATACCATCCATCGGCGCCATCGCACCCGCCAGGGTGTTCAGGAAGGTTGACTTACCAATCCCGTTCTCACCGATGATCGCGATACGCTCACCCACTTCAACCATCAGGTTCACGCCGTTGATCAGGATGTTATCACCGTAGCCCTGCTTCAGACCTTCCACTTCCAGCGCGTTACGGAACAGCTCTTTTTCCTGCTCGAAACGGATGAACGGGTTCTGACGGCTTGAGGCCTTCACCTCTTCCAGCTGGATCTTGTCGATCTGCTTCTGACGGGATGTCGCCTGCTTCGCCTTTGAGGCGTTGGCTGAGAAACGGCTGACGAAGGTATTCAGCTCAGCAATTTGCGCTTTCTTCTTGGCGTTATCAGCCAGCAGACGCTCACGGGCCTGAGTGGCGGCAACCATGTACTCGTCGTAGTTCCCGGAGAACATACGCAATTCACCGTAATCCAGATCCGCCATGTGGGTACAGACGCTGTTCAGGAAGTGACGGTCGTGCGAGATGATGATCATGGTGCAGTTTCGCTCCAGCAGCACGCGCTCCAACCAGGCAATGGTGTGAATGTCCAGGTTGTTCGTCGGTTCGTCAAGCAGCATGATTTCAGGATCAGCAAACAGCACCTGCGCCAGGAGCACACGTACTTTCAGGCCCGGCGCAACCGCACTCATCAGACCGAAGTGCATCTCCTCAGGAATCCCCAGACCCAGCAGCAACTCACCGGCACGGGCTTCGGCTGAATAGCCGTCCATCTCGGCAAACTGAACTTCCAGATCAGCGACGCGCATGCCGTCTTCTTCAGACATTTCTGCCATCGCGTAGATACGGTCGCGCTCTTCTTTGATCGCCCACAGCTCTTTGTGGCCCATGATCACCGTATCAACGACGCTGTATTCTTCAAAGGCAAACTGATCCTGGCCCAGTTTTGCCATACGCTCGTTCGGATCTTTGGAAACAGTACCGGAAGAAGGCTCCAGCTCGCCGCCCAGGATTTTCATGAACGTCGACTTACCACAGCCGTTGGCGCCGATCAGGCCGTAACGGTTGCCTTCACCAAACTTGACGGAGATATTTTCAAACAATGGCTTATCGCCAAACTGCATTGTGATATTAGCGGTAGAAATCAATGTACTGTTCCAATGTTGATGTATTTAACAAGCATGAAAAAAGCTGTCGAATCGACAGCTTTTACCTTGTGAACGCGGCGAGTATATCAGGTTTCGTGATCTACATCATCCGTCAAGCCATGATAATCATCCGGCATGTAAAAGGTTTATCGTCAGTACTGACGCTATGTCTCAACGGCAGACGCCTGACCGGCGCGAAGCACCCGACTCTTTTTCTTCTCCACCCGGGCCAGCCAAATCAGAGGCACGATGATCAGCGCCGTTCCCACCAGCATCGCCAGATCCGGCATTTCATCAAACCAGATCAACCCGACGCCCACTGCACCGAGCAAACCGGTGTACTCGGCACTGGCGATTTTATTGCTTTCAACCCGCCGATACGTGGCGACACAAATCCCGGCATAAACCATAATCAAGGCACTGGATCCCGCCGCAGTCAGCAGAAGGCTCCAATCCCAGCGCTCGCCTTCCCATAAGGCCAGACACAGCGCAACCGGGATCCCGGCGGCATTGGTCAGCAGCAAGGTATGGGGAACGCTTTGGTGCGTCGGCAGTTTGCGGATCAGCAAGTTATTGCCCGCCAGCGTCAGGGCCACAATCAGCGCCGCAATCGCCGCCCAGTCGATCTGGGTCGGCCGGATGATCACCAGCACCCCGGCAAAGCCAATCAGTCCGGCCAGCATGGAATAGCGTGACAACTGCTCTTGGTACAACAGGTAGGCCAGCGGCAACATCAGCAACGGCGCGGCGTAAAAAATCGCATTGGCTGTCGCCAGCGGCATTGAGTTAATCGCCACCACCATAAACACCGCGCCCAGGAGCCACACATGGGCTCGGAGCGTGTGCCACTTCAGCCCATCCATCAAACCGCTTTTGCCCTGTTTCAGACAAAACGGCAGTAAGATCATCACGGCTGTCACCTGGCGATAAAGCACAAACTGAAACACCGCCACGTCTTCCCCGAGGGTTTTCACCAGGGCATCAGAGAACACTGCAATCAAATTACCGACCACCAACAGGGTCATCGCAAATCCAACAGACATCGCCGGCATAACACCTCCCCAGAGGACGCGTCAACCGCCCTCATTACTCATTCATCATCCAATGGCAGAAGCTTAGTCGATGGGTTAATATCAATGGAAATGATAAATATTATCTAAGTATGAGCTATTCTAATAATGAAATTACCGCCCCTTCGCGCCGTTCAATGCTTTGAGGCCGTTGCCCGGCTGAACAGCTTCTCCCAAGCTGCTGTCGCCCTGAACGTCACCCAAAGTGCCGTCAGCCATCAGGTGCGACTGTTGGAAGAATATCTGGGTGAAAGCCTGTTTATTCGCGGCGGGCGCAAGCTCTCCCTCACCGTACTCGGCGAACGCTATTTCGAAGATATTTCCCACTCGCTCCAGTGTATTTCCCAGTCGAGCCAGCAGATCCGCGAGGGTGAATGTGGCCGGCTGCGGCTGGCCCTTTATAGCTCGCTCGCGGTGAAGTGGCTGGTGCCGAGATTAGATAATTTCCGTCAGCAGCACCCGGATATTGAGCTGACGTTAAACATGGTCACCGAGGAGCCGGAATTTACCGATCAGTGTGCCGACTGCTTTGTCACAGCGCGCCCGCCGCAAAAGAACTTTACCGCCGAGTTCCTGTACCAGGAAACCCTCTACCCGTTCTGCAGCCAGAAGCTGTGGCAGAAAATACAGGATCAGCCCTTGCCGGAAGCCATCTGGCAGCAGCCTTTGCTGTCTGTGCGTTCCATCTTCAACTCAGAACAAGGAGCCGACTGGAAAGCCTGGTGCAAACTAGGCGGGTTCGAGTTGCCAGACGGCATCAACATGAGCTATTTCAGCCACATGGTTCTCGCCGCAGAAGCCGCCAAATATCACCAAGGCATCGCCTTTCTCAATGACTACTTCCTCAATGATCAGGACCGGCAGCACCTGGTCCGCATCCCCACCCATGAGCTGCCGACCGGCGATAAGCTCTACTTCACCTATAAGCAATCACGGGCGAGACAAAGTGAAATCATCGCCCTGGGCCGCTGGCTCAAACAGCAGTGCTTTGATTATGAAGGGCAGTAGTGGTTCAGGTGCCCTACGGCAAAATTTGGGAAGCCCTTTGCCAAAAGGCCGGCATTCCACACCGCAATCAATACTAGTTGCGGCACACCTACGCCAGCTGGATGATCACCCACGCAAACGTCAATGTCAGTTACCTGGCACAGCAAATGGGCCACGCCGACATCACCATGGTCGCCAAGGTCGATGGGAAGTGGTTAACGGAATCGAACAAGAAAGAGTCCGATCGGGTGTGGGGAGAGTTGCAGAAGGTTCAGAAGAAGTAAACCGCCGATAAGGCAGTTTGGTTCAATCGTAACTCGCAAGTGGTTATTTCCAATTTAGCAGATGCAGATGGTGTCCTGCCTTCGGATAACTTCTTGTATCCAAGTAACAAAATGCCGCCGTTTCGACAGGTTGCATTGTTGATAGGAGCTGGACATAACCTTCCACTCCCCGATCTGCGGTGTCAGATTCACTTTATAAAGGATTCGCCGCAGAGCATGCAGCACCTATACTACCTCGGCAACACTTCTGCTCTGAAGCAGCTCATAAAAACATGCGTGGAATACAAAGAACCTCCCGTCCCCTATGCCGTTGCATGCCGTGATTGTACAACTTCTCAAATTCAATATTCTCTTCAGACAAAATCCATACATCATGATGCGCAACAGATAACTTTGTGCTATAACTCACTGAGTTTATTGACTTATAGTTCCTGTCATTAGATAGGAGGCGTGCCATAGGAGAAAGTACGGCATATCGCACTAGATCAAGCATTAAGCCTTATTACTTATCGTGGTCAGAAATCCCGCATTCTGATCTAAGGAGATGCGAAAACGGATGCTGGTACCATGAATAAAGGGGAATTATCTGGCCAGACTTTCGTGATTCAGTATGAACCTCGTAGATAATGTAGTGTGAGTTTTATAAAAGTGGTGGCAGTATGGCTAGTTTTCTCAGTTGACTGTAAAGGGGTGTTCTATTAGATGGAATACTAAAGAAGGATGAATCGAGATTGCACGAGTGCTGATAAATAAAATTGAATTAAAAAAACTGATCTTAGAAAATAAGCCTTTGGACTTTTGCAGGTCTCATTTATTTGACCAGAACGTTTATATTTTTGAAAATTCTGAAGAGCTTGGGGTGAAAGGGGAATATCACGATTTTAAATGTGAAATCGGAAATGCATTAAATACTTCACCTAATAATATTGCTATTGTAGGTAGTGGTAAGTTTGGATTCAGTATGAATCCAACAAAGGATATTTTTAAAGATTTTAATCGAAAGTCTGATTTAGATGTTGTTATTGCGTGCCCTCAAATATTTGAAAAAACTTGGTGGCAATTGAGAAAATCTTATTATAGTAACCAGATAGAAGTCAGAGAAAGCCATGCAAATGACATTTTTTCTAAGTTTCTGGTTGTGAATGATAAAATGGAATATAAAAGCACACATATGCGAGAAACCATTACGTTACTTGAGGAAATGAAAAAGAATATTAATCGTTCCTTTCGAATTAAGCGAAAAATAAACTATCGGATTTATTCCAATTGGTTAGATGTTGAATCTTACCATGAATTTGGCGTAGGTCTTTTGAAAAATGTGCTAAGTGGTCCGAGAGGAAATTCATTATGACTATAATTAATGAACGTATTCAGACAAGTCGGCCAACCCTTTCTAATCTTTATTCTGAGTTGAGAGACACGAAGTATTTTATTGATAACTCTTTTCAAAGAAGATTAGTATGGGTTGAAAAGCAGAGAGTTCGGCTCATTGAAACGATTTTGATGGGATATCCAATGCCTGAGTTTTATCTGTGGCAGCAGCCAGTTGACCCGGAAACAGGGTTGCAGAGGCATAGTGTTGTTGATGGTCAACAGCGCATGAGTGCGATTCTGCAGTTTGTTGGTAATGAATGGGAATTGAAATCACTCTATCTCGATGACAAAGAATCTGACTATGCTGATAAGTCTTGGGGGGATTTGTCAGTTGAAAATAAAGAAAAGATTTGGAATTATGTTATTAATGTTAGAACGATACCATCAGATATTAAACGTGAAGAAATTACTGCGTTGTTTAGAAGATTAAACGAAACCGATAAATCTTTAAACCCTCAAGAGATTAGAAATGCCGAGTTTAATGGCTTATTTCTGAAAGCTTCAGAAAAAGTTGCGGACCACCCTATTTTAAAGTCATGGGATAGAAAGTGGAATATATTCTCTGATAATGAAAGGCGCCGAATGGCGGACATTACTTTTGCAAGCAGCTTATTAATTTATCAAAGAAGCGGAATAAGTAATGACACGCCTAGTAATATCAATAAGATATATGATCTTTATAATGACATTTACGATAAGAAGGACAATGACTTAAAGGCAGTTAATGATATTCTGATCGATATAGACTTTTTGTTTGAGGAAAGTGATGAAATAGCGCGATTTTTTTCATCAACAGTTCACCTATATACTTTATTTGTAGTGATTGATTACCTTAAGTCTGCTGGTGCTGATGTAAGAGAAATAGGTTCGCGATTGCTAGAATTTATTCAAGCTTATAAGTCTGACGATACGGCTCATTCTGCGTTCATTTCTGAGTATAAGTTAGGTGCCTCAGGCCGAACCCGTAGTAAGTTAAGTAGAGAAAAAAGAGTTGAAAGTCTGGTTGATTGGCTCAGTTCATGAGTGAGTAAGAAATCGTGTCTCTCATTGTGGCCGTTATCTAAAGAAATCGGGGCCAGGTTACAAACCGACCCCATTTTTTTATTATCGTTCCGGCTAATCATATCGAGTGATGTGGTGGGAGTGACAAAGTAAATGACCTCCAACAAAGCCGGAGGTTTATTGGATTACGCCATCAAAGTGCCCAAGGCGCTATAAACCAAACTTCAGTTGATCTCGTTGCTCATCTTTTTACTCTTGAGTTCTTATGTATTCAAGAACAACTTCTTCATAAAGACCAACCGTCTAGACAAAGTATCTCCTTGCCCAAAAGTGTTCACTATTAAAATTCATCTGTCTGCCCCGAAAAAATTTTTGCTTTCGAAATTTCATTCTTATCCTTTAGATAACCAACAATATTTAAAACTGAATACTTGGGCGGGTAATCCCCCCGAAAAATAACAGCAGCAAAAAGTAGAATTTTCTCGTAACCTAAACGAAAGGAGATTCTGCATGAAAAAATCCTGCCACTTGGTGGTGTACTGCGGGGACAGGAATTCACGGCGCATGGCCCATTTTGGGGTGATCCCCTGCGCAGCCATAAACACGGTATCCGAGCCATATTTTCCATTGATGCCGTCGAAAGCTTTCATCAGGGTTGGATTTGATGGAGAGGTGTTAAACAAGTCCTGCTGGGCATGGCGAGCATCTTCCAGGTCGATTAAACCGACGCCCACCTTGTAGTAGCGCACACCTAGGATAAAGAGTGACTTGGCGGCCTGGGATGCGATCTGTGTCAGCTGCCGGGTGTCATCTGTCGGGTAGGCAAACCGGTACTGAAAACGTCTGCTTACTGGCGCTTCATCGTACGGCGAGTTCCCGGCAAAAATGAGTATCTGGCGGCACAGTGATTGTAGTCGGCGCGCCTTGGCAGCCGCAATGCCGGCGTGTTTGCACAGTGCCTGCTCCAGCTCGGTCAGGGTCCTTGTCACTCGCTATACCGCATCAGACATCTGAACGTTTCATTGCCTTACGGTAAACATCGCTACGTTCGCGCTTTCCGACGGCTAAGACGGTTACAATAACGACATCGTCTTCAACTTTGTAGACTAAGCGGTAACCCGATTGACGCAGTTTAATTTTATACATGTTGTCAGCGCCGGAAAGTTTTGAGGCTGGCACATGTGGGTCTTCCAGGCGCTCAATCAGTTTTTTCTTAAACTGCTGTTGCAACGTAGAGCCAAGCTTTTTCCACTCTTTGAGTGCACTCTTTTTGAAATCGAGTTTATAGGTCATCAATGTTAACCGAAATGCTCTCTTCAGATTCACGCTCTTTAGCAATAGCAAGCAGCTCAAGATCTTCGAGTCTGTCCATCATCATTTCATATGCTTCAGCAGGTACGCAGTAAAATGCTGGTTCATTTCGGTTAAGTACAGCAACAGGTTCGCCGTGAGCACTCGTTGCAACTTTCATCGGGTTAGCTTTTAACTCAGTAATGCTTGCAGCGACATCGGCTAAAATTCGAGTGGTCATATAACAGGTCTCTTAAATGGTCTTTATACTGGTCATTTTAGATTCAGCCAAGCAATATCACAAGTTGCTTAAAGAGAAGTTCGCAACACATAGCATTTTTACGATGCGTTGGTTTATGTGTTGAAGGCACCAGAAAGAAAAAGCGCCCCTTTCGGAGCGCTCTCAATCTTATTCCCAATCAAGGATAACCTTGCCGGAAAGCCCGCTACGCATGGCGTCGAAGCCTTTCTGGAAGTCATCAACCTTGAAGTGATGGGTGATAATTGGGTTCAGATCCAGACCTGATTGGATCAGGCTTGCCATCTTGTACCAAGTCTCGAACATATCCAGTACAAGAGCGTTTTAAACCATATGAATCAGTTAGTTATAAACACACAGCTGCCTGATGGGGCTAAAATGGGGCTATTTGCGAATAGTTCTGTACGGGAGGGAGAAAGGAAGGAAAATTACCCGCCAGGCAGCGGGCAGGTCTTATCAGTTTTCCGAGTTATCAATGATGGCGACTCCACGACAGTCAACTGTATTCCAACAATTGCGGTTGATGCCATCATCCGGGATAAAATCCGCCGACGTTTTATCTGCGGCGCCAAACATAATCGCATTTGCGCCGACTTGATGCGCCTTCATTTTGAGCTGATCAATACAGTTCTTCTCACTGGCATCAGGCTCCCACAACAAATGCCTGCAAGATGTAGCCTCGACCACACCAATGATGGTTACGCCTTCTTTTTTCAATACCGATTTGTCTGTAGTTAGCATGACCTTGCTGGCAACGGTGTCATCAACATCATTAATTTTCACCATCGGCCCCGTACAGCCAGCCAAACTAATGGCAGCAACTAGAATTGCTGAAACTACCCTGATATTCACTTTTATATTTCCCTGCTTGTTCAGCATGTTATGCACTATTCAAGATGGAAAGGATACACTAATGAATCATGATAAACCGGAGACCATCGCAATTTTTAGAACTTATCAGCGGTAGATTACTGGAACCAACTGCGCATGACTATCTACCACGCTATACGGCATGGTAGTTATAACGCCACTTTCGGGTACCCGTTCTCATCCGGCTCGTGATCATCATCTTCGTACACCCGGACATCGTAGTTGACCGCCTTCACGGCACACTTATCCATCCCGCGGGGATCGACGTCCTCGATCAGGGCCGGGTAGCACCACCGGTCCGCCTCCCCGAACAGCCACAACGGCGGCTCCATGGAGCCATCCAGGGTCGGCTTGAAATCCAGCTTGGTGCTGATCACCACCTCGAACGGATCGCCGCCCGGTGAGCATGGATACGGACCTGAGGACTTGCCATCCGGCTTGCGCAGCACAATGTGGTGTGTCCCACTGCCCCACTCAACCGGCATATCCAGCCGCAGCACGTAACTTTTGCCCAGAGGCTGATAATCCTCCAGGCGCCCGCTTTGGGCATAGCCGGGCACATCATCGGCCAGCGCGACATAACACAGATAATTGAGGTTGAACCCGTCCATCTCAGTCTGGAACGTGTACTGGGTGCGGCGATAGCGTTTCTTGCGTCGCACCCGCATCCCGAACTGCCAAGCCTTTTTCGGCTCGGTGATCCCGAAAGCCCGGACCTTTTGAGGTTTGACACCCAAGTCGCCCGGCAGCAGACACAGCAGGGTCTCCGGCTTCCAGGTCTCGGTCGAGAAATACTCCACCTCGATGCCGTCCGGCTCCTGGTCGTCAATCAGCTTCGTTGAGCGCTCCAGTCCTTTGCCCAGCATGTTGTCCGGCATAAACGGGTAGTCAGGTACGCTGCGTGGCTCGTCGCGAACCGGCACGATCTGACCATAGTTCAGGGTCGGCTCGGCATACCCGACCGACAACACCTTTTTCAGCACCTCAAACAAGGTGCTGTCATCGGTGAACACCGCATCAAAGGTGTCCCCTCGCGCCCGCCAGACGTCATGCAGCCGCAACAGCTCGTTCTGGCCGATCTGAACATCGGTCAACCCGCTGTCCAGGATAATGTAGCGCACCGCCGGGGCAATATCCCGGGTCGGATAGGTGTCGGTGGTCCAGCCGCCATTGCCGTCCGGGATCTGCAGCTTGCGGGTCGGGATCACACCGAGCTTGTTCTCTGCATTACGTGACAGGCTGTTACTACCCCGGATCCGGATGGCCAGGGTGGTAAAGTCATCATATCGGGTATTCGCCGGCAACCTGGCTTTCAGGCGCTTGACCTCAACCCGGTCAAACACCCGGCTGTCTTCGCTGTCACCGGTGATCCGGTAGAAACGCACCTCCGGCCTAACTTTGCGGCCAAGCGAGATGGTCACGGTGTCACCCAACTGATCCCGGGTGCCCGCCGTGCGGCTGTACTGCCGCTGATTCCACTGGCTTTCCCCTTCTCCCCGCCACTCAATCATCACTTTGATATTCCGGCTTTCAATATCGCCGTCATCATTCATGTAACCGAGGCCGTCCGGCAGCTTGATGTCGATATAAATTCGGTCCGTCACCTCAGAACTGGGGCAGACAAAAAACGACCCCGCCGGCTGGCCGGGCAATGACGTCAGGGCAATGACTTTCAGACCACTGTAGGTCTGGTCATCAAATCCGCGCCAGTTCGCAATGGTCGTGCTTTTATTGGGATAGAGTTTATCCAGCGTGGCCACCCGGTTGGAAACCGATGTGATCCGGTAATAACCATCTTCCGGGGACAGCAACTTGACTGAATAGTATCGCAAGGATGACGCCACCGTCGACGGGGACAGCTCCTCACCATTCACACCAACCACCACGATCAGGTTAAATGTCACACCATTTTCGCTCCCGGTGCCGATTTTGCTGACTACCCCGGTTTTCCAGGTCTCGAACTCACCATCTTCATCGGCAACCGGATACTGAACATACTGACCCCATTTGGCATTGGCCAGCTCAGAGTCCTTCGACCAGAAATGCAATCCGGGCTCTGCCGGATCCCCCTTCCAGCCGCCGTACTGATGAGATTCAGAGACAGTCACCGCGCCACCGGTGCCTTGGATTTCTACCCGGTGCCCGGGCTCCCACTCTTCCGGCCAGTAGGCCGATGAGGTGCCGTCAACAAACTTAGTCATCAGCACCGTTTTATCAGCCAGAGTCGCACGGTAAGGCGAGACGGTCCCGATCGCACTTTTCAGCTCAATCCCTGAGGTCGAAGCCGTCGCGCCCACTTCGCGGGAAGTGTAGATATTCTGGTGCGCCAGGTGGCCGGTCACATCACTGCCCGGCGGGAAGACCTGAAAATCGATGTCACTGCCGTAGCGAGAAATCGGGGTGTCCCCGATGAAGATGTTATCGGCGGTCAGCTCAATATCACCCACGCTGATGGCGGTCATCATCATCAGGTACTCATCATCATCGGAAAAATACCAGTGCGGCTCTGAAATGATATCCGGGTAAGTCTTATGGCGGCCGAATAACTCCGGGATGATCCCCATCAACCGCGGCCGGTTTCCTTGTGCATTGGTGGAATAAATCGGGCTGCCTTCCGGAGTTGTCTTCTGGTAGTTGTCCGGGATCTGGCTCAGCTCATAAATGGCAGTTCCTATGGCAACCACTGCGACCAATGACAGCACCTGAGTCACCGGATCTTTCGGCTCCGCCGTCAACTCAATCAAGTCACCGGGCTGCCAGACATACCGATCCCACGCCTCCGGCCCATAGATTTCATCATTGACGGCATAGCTGAGACGGCAGGTATTGCTGACCTGGTAGGCTTTGATGTTTTGGGTGAGCCATTGGTGCAGGGTCTGGCCCGGCTCAACCGGGCAAAACTCACGCTTGCTGCGATCCAGCTTGTTGGGATAAAAGGCTAAAACTGTCATGCTCGATGTAATACCTCGTAGTCAGGGCCATGCGCTCAAACTCAGCCAGACGGGACAGGCAGGGGCGGCCCTGTTTCCTGCCGGTATGCAGCACCTTGAGGCCGCACTCGTTCACCACCACCCCGACATGCCAGAGGACATCACCGAGGAAATGGCAGGCAATCGCCCCATCGACCGGGGCAGTTTCAACAAAGTCAGAAACCACGGCCTGATAGCCATCGGTCATCCCCGCCTTGTCGTCGGGCGAGACCCGGCCAAAGCTTTCCAGCAACGGCAGGCCGTGGTGATGGTGGCGCACCAGCCGCACCAGTCCCCAGCAGTCGAGGCCGGACAAATCCCGGCCGCCATCCACATAAGGGACGGTCATAATGGATGCTAACGTGATCATTTAACTTCCCTGGTATTTAAGGCCCCGGGTGACCGCCGGCTTATAGCGCCGCCTCGGCCAGCCCCGGTTAACCAAATCATGGAACGAGCCCACCACAGCGACCGTCTGAACGTTGTCCTTTTCAGACACGCAGGTCATCACCAGCGGCGGCTTGGCGGGTGCGGAAAGGTTACTGCTCAGGTACACCCGGTAGGTAATGATGGCCTTGCTGCCATCTTCCAGCACCTTGTCGATAAACTGCCGGGCTTCGCCGGTGACGTTATCGAGCTGGAACTGGAGATTCTGCTTGCCCTTGACACTCTTCCCCGGCAGGGAGAGGCCGAACCCGGAAGAGCGAAAGAAAGCGGT
Source organism: Photobacterium atrarenae (assembly GCF_024380015.1). Lineage (NCBI taxonomy): Bacteria > Pseudomonadati > Pseudomonadota > Gammaproteobacteria > Vibrionales > Vibrionaceae > Photobacterium > Photobacterium atrarenae. Next base: position 1,521,022 of record NZ_CP101508.1, on the reverse strand, counting down.
GCTGCCGTCTTCCAGGCCCAGTTCGATCCCTTCCTCACCCTCATCATTGAGATCATAGAAACCATCGGCGACCCGGATCACCGACCCGGGCTCACCACGCTGGTCAGCCTGCTCATTTTTAATTTCAAGGGTGTGGATGGAGGTCGAGTCGACAGGGGCAGAGGCATAATAGACCTCTAGGCTCTGCATTAAATCACTTTCCTTAAATATTCCGTTAGAGCCTGACCAAACAACGAATAACCCGTTGAGGATGGGTGGCAATCATCTCCCGACCAATATTGACTGGATTTTTTCACAATGATTTGCGCGCCGGCCGGTGGCACATCCCTGGTAAAAATCACCTTAAACTGGTCAAACACCCAGGTGTAATTACTCATCGTGAGTTCAGCGTTTATATCGCTCCAGGCGCGGCGTGCACCACCAATGACATAGCAGCCATCTAAATAGCGCTCAATTCCATTGACAACGACAGACCAACCTCGCAACGCCCAGTGATTTCTCAGCTCTCGTCCATCGGCCAGATACAACGGAAACTCTGCGGATCCATCACTAATTTCCCCAGCATCGGCTGTAACATAAACTTGGTGATCCGCCGCGGTATTTTCCGACCAGTCCCGAGTCACCTGGTAGTAATCGACAAAATCCACACCCAGCTGCTTGGCGATATGCTTCCCGTAGTCGGCATAACCTTCCAGGCGGCGAGTACGCATATTGGGCACGCCGCTGGTTCCGATGCTGATTTGTGCATTTGGGTTGGCCTCTTTGAGATAATGAATGACCGACTCAACATTGGCGCCCCATTGCTTCAGCGACTTGACTTGAATCGTCTCAATGTCAGCAAGTGAGTCCATCTGCCAGCCGAAGTCATCAAGCCTCAGCTCAGGCCCCCACTCAATCCGGCGTGACGCTGCATCCCAGCTTTTCACCAGACGAACGGACATCGAGCGGTTATCCCCTTTCCACCGTCCAAACGTCACGACATCGCCAGGCTGAATATCACCAATGTGTGTCGTGTCACTGTTGAGGATCACATGGAACGGGCCGATTTCCTCGTAGTCAATCCGTGAATCGGAAACCAGATAGCTGCCGTCTGGATTTTGTTGAATGCTCTGGAGCCACAACAGGGAGTCCACCTTAAAAAGCTGGGCCTGAGTCATCGTGACATCGGTCCAGCACAAATACTCATTTGTCCCCCAGTCGTCATTGGTGCATGACTCCATCGAGATATGTGTCGGCTGCCACTGACTCACCTTGTAGTGGCTTTTCAGGCTCGCATAAGACGAAAGGAAGTTACTCGCCTTGAAGCCACCAATCCCTGCATTCATGAGGTGGTGCATTTTGTTGGTCACGAAATTCAGGTAAAGCCGTGGGGACGATGGGTTGGCTACCCGAGGATCAGAGCCGACGATAACTAACTTGGCATTTAATGCCCCGACCGTTGGAAACTTCGCAGTAATGATGGCTCGGTCATCTGTATAACGAAAATCCAGACCAGAGGACAGGCCCACAGGGTTCGCCGGGTCATAGGCAATATTGCCATCGCCATACGTTGATTCAATGCCACTTCCCAGCCCTTTACCAAGGTTGCCGACAGTCGAGCGCATCGGCTTGATGGTCTCGCCGTGATCAAACCCGCATTCGATCACCGTGCCTTCCGCTTGATTGACCTTAAAGGTCAGCCAGTGCGTAATCTCGTGCTCTGCACCGGACTCTTTGGTTTTTCGTATAATCATGTACTCCCAACCGTCCGGCCAGCTCCCGCTGTAACCACCACTGTTCATTCCTCCGGTCAACACTTTGCCATTCCGTCTCACGGTATGGTTGAACGTAAACGGCACACCCAAATCCCAGGAGCGGGTGGAACCATCCGCCTGCCAGAACTTCACTTCTCCTTCAGAAAAGGGCTCATCATTGAAGGTGGAAAATCGCTGAGACAACTCATCATTGACCCAAAGCTCGACAATGGCCGCGTGCTCATTCCCGCGCTCTTTACAGATTGCCAGACTAATCTCGTCGCCCTGCAACATAAACTCGGTGGTCGCATCATTCCCCTCAAGGTAAGCGACTGCCCCCTTATACTGCATGGGCTCAGGCAGCCGGGTGGTATATCCGAGTTGCTCCCCTAAGATCGTTGTCGCCACTTCATGACGCAGGTAATCTTCAACCGCCCCGACATAGGAGCTCTGGCCAACGTATCCGGAGCCCCAGGTGATCGAGCTCCCCATGCAAGCCAAACGAACAGGATTTCTCACCGTGAACGGTTTCGTTTCGGACTTCACATCTGGCAGCATGTCCGGAATCGCGCGAACCTCGACGTAGTCGGGATTGAGCAGGAACCTGGGACTGTTGGTATTTTCAACGACCCCATCTGACATCTGGGTCATGTCTAACCAAATCTTACCGTGAACCGTACTCCCCACCGGCTTCAGCTCGAAAATGGTTTCACCGTTCTCGTTTGGCGCATCCACACGCCCAGAGGCAACAATCCGGCGCTCATTGTTGAAAACATCAACTTTGGTGCCGTAGGTCGTGGAGTTCTTGGTAATAATACCTATCCCGTAAACCACCCCTGCCTGAGTGCCCGCGAGATAGAAACCTTTGACATAATTAGCAGTCAAGGCGGCAAAAGAGTCCCAGAGCAAGTGAGATTTTGCTGACGGATCTAGCCACTGGGCTAAGTGAAATGTTTCTTCATGGCCTTTGACTCGTCGATCGGCTGTCGACTCACCAATATTATTATGGCGCAAGTGAATTGGAGCCTGTCCGGGCACACCATTAATCAAAACCCCGGAGGCTGAGATTCTGGACCAATCCACGATCATATTGATAACGGCAGGGCGTCCACTCCAGGTGCCGTTGATCGTGAGCTCAGTTTCGCCATTGATTTCTGCTTTTCCTGACCAGGTGCCGATCGTCTTTTCGTTATCGCAAACCCAGATGCTATCTCCAAAATCAGAAGGGCTCTTGGTAAAGACCTGAATACGAAGCTTATCCACGGTCAAGCCTGGCTCTGCAACAACAATGTTGGCAGACACAATACTCTTCGCTACTTCCGTATATGCTGAGGTTTGCAAACTGGAAGTAATCGTGTTGACCATCGGAAAGTCGTTCGACAGCCAAAGCATACGGGGAAGATCTGCAAGACCTTCATTCGCCGAAAAATAAAGGTGATGTTCATTGGTATTCCATAGCAAACTCGGCAAGCCCTGCGCTCGAATTGCATCTGTGTCTACCAGAACACGGATAACGCCGTCATGGCCATGGCACTCGTATTGATAGTATTTCCCTGCTTGAACTGGCTCGCTGTCCGGCAATGTTTCATAAAGTCCATCACTGTCATTTTTGATGGTCATTCTGTTGCCATGCGTATCATCATCGACAGTAAAAACAACCAATCGATAACGGTGTTTCACTTGGAGCAAAGAAAACGCGTGGCAAATGAAATGCTTCATCCACTTCCGGTCATAGCTCTCCGTTGGTTTGTAGAGGTCGAGATTCGGCTCCAGGCAACCGCGCATCAAATCTAATTTATTGACGGCCCCCAGAGTCTCTACGCTGTAATGCAACCAGGCATTGGAAAACCCTAGCGCCGGAGAGCCGCCGTTCCAAAGCAAACCCGTTGGCAACTCTCGGTAGTCAATCAGGACATCAATAAACTGGTTGAAACTGGTAGATGTGTTCAAACGAACCCAGACAGGGCCGTTTTCCCACCCTTGCGGTCGTACTTCAGGATCTAATCTGTAGTTCGTGCCCGACTCATCCCGGATATAAAATCGGTCGTTATAAACGCTATCGTTGCTGGCCAGGATCCATAAATAGTGAGCCTGGTTTGGGTTGACCAGATTGTTTGCTTTTACATCTTTAATTGCCCTGACAATCACCGAACGATTTTGCTCATTTACCGCAAGGGTGGGACCGAGATCTTGGTACCACATGTTTGACTGAGAGTCAGACAGTCGCCGGACCTGTTGGTACAAATCATAATCCGAGCGCACCCAGCTGGCACCATTCCAGCCGTAAAGACCGTTATTATCACCATCACTCCAGACCTCTGCCAGTAACTTATCTGATGGCGGTGCGCCCGACGCCACAAGATCTGCAAAGGTTTCATACGCACGCCGCCCTTGTACCATCGCATTAAATGCGGCCAGCCGGCTTGACACTTCTTTGCTGATCGATGGTCTCTCCACCCCGCCAATATTGATAGATTGAGTATCGTTACCCAGCATGATCACGTTGAGCCAGTCAATATTCTGCTTGAGAACCTCTGCCAGCTGATAAACATTATTGGTTTCCATCTTTCCAACTCTCAGTGTAGTAATGGCTCATATCCATTTCGGCAATAAATTGCTCGGTTGTGTATGGCGATAACAAGTTTTCAAACACCTGCGCTTCACTCAGCCGCGGGTAACGTCTGATTTCACATTTGACGGTGTAGATAAACTTCCCGGCGTTTTGCTTGGCATCTTCCAGCGGGTGCGCCAGCATCCGGACATCGACGGGCACCACGCCTATCTCGGTACGCTGGTTCAAAGTGAACCAGGAGATGCCGCCGTTCAGGGCGTCATCCACCCAGCCCAGGAACGTCGCCGCATCCTCGGCTTTCAGTTTCCAGACCAGCTTCTGCTCGACCGGCACCCGATAAAAACGGCGCCGTTGCCGTTTCCGGCCCGACGCCATTTGGGTGCTGATGCGATTGGATTGTTGCTTGAGACCGGATGAGCTGAAATGCGGATGGGGCAAGTTGCTGGGATACATCATCCCTACCATTTAAGCGGCCCCCACTCTTGGTATGCCAAAGGTCCGGGTGATGGCCTGCGACATCTGGCCATCGCTGTCCAGATCGGACAGGAACACATCGACCTGCGTCTGGCCATTGTCGGTTTCCTTCTCTTCGATACGGGCATCTTGCGGGATCCCGTACATATTCAGAATAACGCCGCCCCCCCGCGGCATGGCTGCCGCCTGACGGGCGAAGGCCTGGGTCGGGTCATTGACCGCAAACCGCTGACGACTCATCGCCATCACAGCCTGGTACATCTGGTCAATCTGACGGGCACTATCGTTGGTATAGACCCGCTCGCCTGCCATCAGTGTCCAATTTGACTCTCTCCGGCCGCCCATCATCGGCACTTCACCAATGCCGTTGTGAGCCATATTGATCGAATCTACTTTGCTGGCCATAGACAGGCCGAACCCCATCGCGGTGCCGGCGGCAGCTGCTGCTAACCCGGGACCAACATAGGGGATCCCCACCAGGGCGTTATAGGCCGATGTTGCCGATTCATAGGCGTTCAGCATGATCTGAAAACGGGCCGCAGTTTTACCGATCCGGGCCGCGTTTTTGTTCTCGCTCTCCCTGAGCTGGGATACCTGGCCCATGAAGTTGCTGACGCCGCGAATGCGCTCCTGGTTCAGGCGCTCATCCATGTAAGCCCGTTTCTTCTTCTCAGCTTCATCGACTCGGGTTTTCTCTTGCTGGGTGCGGGTAAACGCACCCAGTTCCCGCTGCAAGGCCTCATCCTGCTGGCGCTGGTATTCCTTCACCTCGGCAGCGTGATGCGCCCGCTCCCGATCCTTATACTCAGATTTCAGGGCGCTCATGGTTTCAAAACCACGGCGCGTCAGCTCCTGCTCAGAGAGCTGCAGCGTGTCGATATCGGAGAGGCGTTGCTGATGAGCGAGCTGAAGCTTATCCCGCTCATTGGCATACTGATTATCCAGCGTTTCCAGACGGGCTTGACCTGCTTTCTGTTTCCGGTCCAGCTCATCCTGTTCACTTTGACTGAGCCGCGGCTTATCACCATCTCCGCCACCATTTATTCCGGGAGGTGTATCTGATGGCTTGTTTTGGTCATAGTTCATACCAAGGACAGCAACGTTATAGGCTTTCTGAGCCCTATCTATTTTGGCCTGAAGTTCATCGGCATCATGCTTCAGTACGTCAAACCTTGCCCTGGTTTTAGCCAACTTTTCAGGATGTCCGGCATTGGCTAACCTTGCTGTCAGTGCAGCGTCACCTTCTGCCCTGCCAGAAATTTCTTCAAGCTTTTTGAGCTCTGACTTTGCAGCTTCGGCTTCGGCTTTGGTTTCTTTCAGATCACCACGCAATTCACCAAGCCTTTTCACCATTCCTTGCTCAGTCCGAGGATTATCGGACATGCTATCGAACAGGGTTCCCCACCAGGAAACCGAATAGCTGACATGCTCAGTCAACCAATCAATCTGGTCTTTTGAACCGATAACCGCCTGCCTGAATGATGCCTGCATTTTGAGAGACATATCATTGAGCTGCTGATCCATCTGTTTCATCTGCTCAATGTCATATTCTGACATCGCCACATTCAGATCGTCATAACGCTGAGTCAGCTCATACAGCTTGGCGCCTTTGTTCTCCAGCAGCGGCATCAGGGCGGATGCATCATTCGCAATCGCCTCTAAATAGTGCAGCTGCGACTTCATCGGCAAATTGGCTGCATCCATCGCCTCTTTGACTGCAATCAGCGCTTCCGGACCGGACAAGCGTTGCAGCTGCTCGATAGTCAGCCCGGTGAGCGGAGCGATGTTCTCCATGAAGTCAGCGAACTCACCGCCTTCGTTTTCATCGAAATCACCGATCTTGTCGTTCACATCCTTGAGGATGTCGGCCATTTTATCCCCGGCAATGTTATATTGCTCGGAAGCATAACCCAGCGCCTGAATTTCTCCGGCGCTCACCTGAGCGACGGTGGCCATACGCTCAATTTCACGGGCCTGCTGGGCGGTCTGGCGGATCATGTAAGTAGAAGCCGTCGTGACTGCGCCAAAACCAGCGGTCACCCCCCCAAATGCCCTCGCCGTGGTTTTAGCCGTCTTACCCAATCCTTTCAGGCTGACGCCGGCGACGTTGACCTGCTTGTTAAAACCGCCGGTTGAATGGTTGGCGGCCTTGGCTTCCTTGGTGTAGCCGCGCAGCATCTTTTTGGCGTAATCAACATCCTTGTTGAACTGGGCCGATTCGGAATTGAATCGGATATTGAAATCAGCTATCTGGGCACTCAAAACGCATCCCTCCGGCTGATGCACCCAAATCCATCAGCTCATCATCTGTATATTCACGCGGTGGTTCCGGTTCCCCGGTCGAAGGCAGGAAGTTCTTCAGAGACATCGGCTCATCCATCTTGATGCCGGCACTCAGGGCGGTGACATTCCAGTTGGCAGCAGTAGCCATCGCGGCTCGCCAATTGTCCATCTCATGGGTGAAGCCATGCTCGACAAAATATCTTCGCCACTCCAGCACTGTTTCCGCGCTGATGGACGCCAACATGGTTCGCCAGCATATCTGGCCAAACTCACGGGCCAGGTGTTGGGAAAATTCCTGCTCCGACCGGATCAGGCTTTTGGGTCAATGGGCTCAGAGCTCGTTTCGATGGTAGACTCTTCACTGGATTCATTTTGCTCATCATTCAGTAACGGCATACCTGAAAACCGGGCGATCTCATCATGCAGATGCTTTATCTGATCAGGGGTCATCGTCGACATCACAACCTGGTGCTGTTGCTCGATGTCAGTCGCTTCACCTTTTAACCCATACGCCACAAGGCGGGAGTGAAATAGGAAAGTCAACTTGGTCCAAGTCCGATGGGCTTTCGCTATCGCCTGAGCATACTGTTTTTTCTGCTCTTCAGATGGGTTTTCTCCCATCGGCGCAACCTCATCGGGCTGCGGGAGATCTGCACAGTATTCCAGGTAATCAAACCGCTCCAGCCCGGATAGCTGGGTGATTTCAACCGATTGACCATCAACATCAACGGTCTGTTTCTTCAAAAATGTCATGCCATCACCCCATTACGCTGCCGGCGCGGCAGCCAGCAGCTCTTCCGCTGTTTTCGGCTTGCCGACGTTTTTGATTTTGAAAGAGCGGGTCATTTTCTCGTTTCGAGGGATCGCTTTACCCAGCGAGTTCACGTAGCCATACCAGACATCCACCGCCCCATTCGGGTATTTCGCGCGATAGTGAGTCACCGTGCCATCAGCCACATCTTTATCCAGCTGCTGCTGAGCCGTGTCTCCCGGCTTCCAGGCGATCGTCACGGATGTTTCACCGGCGCTCTTTTTGCCCGGGCTGGTTTTATCCCAATCCGCTTCCGGATCATCGAGGTAATCATCCGCTTCATCTTCAACCGTGATTTCACCCGGCTGAAGCTCTTTGATGTCGGCGATTTTCATCCAGGGGGTATCATCGGTGTAATCCGTGACGCTGGTAATTTCAACGCCATCATTCAGGCGACAGAACGTCGTCCCGGCGCCTTTTTCGGGTTTGGTTGGATCTGACATGCTTTACCCTTCTGTGTATTTTATTGAAAAGTACAAATCGAGCGTGCCCCATGGCTGCTCGTCATCGCGGCCGTAGTCAAAACCGGAGCGGTTGCACAGCTCCAGCAGGCCATTGGCGTCGTAATGGGTATCAATGATGTTCAGCACGGACTGGCCAATTTCATCCAGGCTTTGGTCAACCACATTCGACGCCTGGAGATAAATCCGGACCGTCATGGTGGCCTGCCAGGTGATGTCATCAAAGCTGTCCCCGGATGGCGTGCCTTCTGCAATCGAGACCGCCAGCGCCGGAACATCCCCGTCATCATCAAAGCTATTGGGCTCCGGCACTGCGAGGAACAACGGCAGGCCGTTATGAAATGACCGGATCAGGCTTGTCCCGCCGGAATTCATCCCGGCCTCTAAATCTGCCAGGACCTGCTCTCGGATCCGGTTGTTAATGTCCACGTCCCACCTCCCTCCGTACAATCAGCCGGATTTGCTGCCCCATCGCGCTGGACAGCTCCTTCGGCATATCTGTTTTCATCAGTGTCTGGCTGTGGTGTTTAAAGGCCCGGGTGATTTCATTGACGATGGGCACCTTGCACACCTGAATTGGATAACGGCTATCTGAGGTTCGCTGCATGATGTGCCAGCGCCCGTTTTTCAGCCGCTGCAAAAATGCATTCGCAAACTTGTGCCGGCCAACCACGATCGCGGTATTGCCTGAGTGCTGACGCTGGCTGAACCGGCCCCGGCTGTTCCGGCTGACACCGCTGACCTGCATCCGGCCTTTTTTGCGCCGGATTTGGGTTCTGGCGGTAGCAATCGAAATCGCCGGCACATCGAACCGACGTACCCGCACATAAGCCACCGGCATTTTGCCGCTGGCCTTTTTTATCGTGGCCCGGGGCCGGATCACCTTTTGCTTAATCCGAACCGTTTTGGCGGTGTCTTTGACAGACCGGGAAACCGCCCGGGTCGCCACCCGGTTGATCGCCATCGCGCTGGCTTTCGGCACCGCTGACTCTTGCAGGGATGACAGGTTTTTCACCGCCTGGACCAACTCCCGATCCATCTGATTCATAGATTCACCACAAAATTTCCGCCATCCAGATAAGGGCCTGAGGTGACCGTGGCTTTTTTCCCGGTTTTGACGAACTCAATCACGTCCCCTTTGCGAACCCGAACGCCAGAAGACGCCAGGAACGACAGTTTCCGGAGCGCCCCTGACATCGAATCAAACTCGATCGGGGTTTCGTCATAAACGGCTGAAACCGGGTCACCACCGTTCACCCGCACCTGAATCGAAAAAGCCGACCAGATCGTCTGGTCGGCTTTTTCCATCGCCTGGTCAAATCGATTGTCGAACATGCCGCCCCCTTACAGGGTCGCGATAATTACCGCGACTCCGGCTTCAACCGCTTCCATCGCTGTGTCTTCATCCAGATACGGCTCTTCACCGACTTTCAGCAACTTCGGATGGTCGCCGACTTGGCACTGAAACGAGCTCAGCACTTTAACCTGAATCAGTCCTTCATCATTGACCTTGGCCTGAGGCACTCGCTCGTCGTTTAACGACGCGCCGGGCGGAAAATCACCGACACCGACAAGGACTTCTGTCTGATCCTGAACCGGGTTCGCGGCTTCGTTGCTTTCACCACCGGCGTGATCCTCAATGTCAGATGTTTGCGTTTCGGGGCCTGCTTCTTCGTCTTGAGTGATTTCATCATCCGATTCATCCTCACCGGGCAGCTTGGCTTCCAGTTCATCAATCATGGTATTGAGCTGGGTCTCCGTGGACGTATCACGGTAAGGCACATCAGAAATCCCCAGCTCCTGGCACAGCGCATCAATGCGTTTTTTCAGATTGTCTTTACGGCTCATTTTGTTGATCCCATCAAAAATGGGGCGCAAGGCCCCATCCTGTTAATCTCAGCAGGAAAAGGGGTTAGCCCACTTTCACAACCACCACTTTGTTGACATCAATCAGGTACATCGCCGGCGCCGATTCCGTCTTAGTCTGGCGCACCGCCGGGTCACCACCTTCGGTCCAGTCCTTGACGTAGCGCTCTGCCTCGTCAAAGCCCTCAGTCTGGGCAGCCAGATCCTGGATTTGACCATACAAGCGAGCACCACGAACCGCGGTATGCGCCAGGATCAAGTGGAAGTCACGCTGGACTTTTTTAGTGCTGCCATCGCGGTCGATGTACTCTTCGTCAACCACAATGATGGTCACATCACCCAGGTTGCCTTTGATGCTGACAGTTGCACCCAGATCTTTCAGTGCGGTTTCCAGCTGAGATTTGGAGCCGCGGCGGGTTTCAAGCTTGTCATTGAACGACTTAAACTCACACATCAGCGCCCATGTTTTCGGATCGGCGATGATTGTGTTGGTCAGCCCTTCGGACTGGGCCGCCCATTTTTCAATATCGGCGACGATATTGTAGGTCTGGCGATCCTGATTAGCCCACATCGTCGCAGACAACAGGGTGATGTTGTTATCCGGATGCCGCCCGGCATCAATTTCATACGGCTCTTCAATAAATGGGCTATCAATGATTGTTTTACCGTCATACACCATTTCTGCACACATCAGCTCTTCACGGTCGCGCACCGCCTGCTCTTCGATGTCCATATTCTGCATCACGATGGCATTCAATCGTTCACCGGCAGACATGGTGCCCCGCACGGGCTCACCCGGGCGTCGTTTGATGCTCTGGTTTGCGCTGACAATGTGCTTGGATTTCACGTAGGCAGGCTTGAAGGTTGAGGTTTTGAAACCCTGATTGCGATCCGGTGTCGCACCAATCATCGGCGAGCAATAGGCTGCAATCTTGGTCTTGTTCGGGATCATATCCAGGTCGACTTTTTCCGTTTTAAAGGTGTATGACTCACGGAAAAAGAAGCGCATGAAAAAGTTGTCACGACGAATACCGGCTTGCGTAATCGCACCCAGCAGTTCACGTGTAGTGAAATTATCAGGCATAGTTAGCTCTTTCTAAATTCGGAGGGAAACGACTTAGTATTCGTCGTCGACGTACACAGCACTCCCCAGGAATGCTGCGCGTTTAGCTTTTTCGGTGGTGACAGTATCCGGCCAGTTCACAAAACCAATCCGGAATCCCCCTTGGGTATAAATCGTCGAAAGTTGATCCGAACCTGTGTCTGTCACATTGCGGGCCGACATGGCCACCGCCTTACCTGGTGTACCGTCCCACTTCACCAATGCGGCGGTATCCGTGGCATCGAACATCAACGGCGTTCGAGCCGGGAAGGTTTCGCCGGCTTTGATCGTGGCGCGGGTGGTGACGGGAGCACCAATCAAATAATCATCTGGAACGTATTCTGTTACTTCGCTCATTGAGGTTGTCCTTAATCGATACGGGTGTATGAGGCAGCGAGTGCGTTGATATTTTGCTGTTCATCGGTCACATCACCGGAGCTGACATCCTGCCCCAACGGGTCCCCATGTTCGGCAGACAAAGTTTGCAAAGCCGCATTGTTCTGGCTCACGGCGCTCACCGGCGCCGCCGATAGAAAGGCTTTGGCATCTTCAACCGAAATTTTCGGGTTGTTGGCCAGCTGGTGCGCCAGCGCTTCTCGGCCTTTGCTTTCTTCAAGGCCCAGGATCCCCATGCAGCGTTCACGCTCCTGTGTCGCGGGATCGGGGTCGCTTTCCGGGGCTGACGCCTGAGGTGCTGGCGCCGGATTCAGCTCTTCCTGAGTCGGTTCAGTTTCCGCAGCCGGTTGAGGGGCAGCAGCCACTTGTGGTTTCGCAGCTGCGGCAGGTTTCGTTGCATTCTTGTCCGTCATTGCGGCTCCCATATCAAATTTGCTTGATTGCTTGTTGAAAGATTCGGCCATCAGCTGAATCGCATCCAGACCGTTCACGACTTCATCTGCGAAGCCCACGTCGACCGCCGCCTGGCCTTCATAAACCTGCGCTTCGGTCGCCAAAACTTTTTTCACATCAATGCCCATGTATTGCGCGGCCTTGCCGGCAAACATCTGACGGGTTGATTCCGCTTCGCTTTGCCATTTTTCCCGCACTTCTTTGGGGAGTGACTGGTAAGGGTTGCCATCAGATTTATGGTCACCGGCGGTGACCAGGGTGATTTCCACCCCTTGCTGATTGAGCATCTTTTCAAGATTGGTGTGAGCCATGATGACCCCGACCGACCCGGCAATGCCGGTCTGCGTGATCAAACGGCGAGTACAGGCGCTGGCGATCATCTGGCCCGCGCTGCAGTGCATGTCGTAGCCCAGAGACCAAATCGGTTTAACTTTGCGAAGCTCCGCTATTTTGTCCGCCAGATCAAAACACCCGGCGACCATGCCGCCGGGCGTGTTCATATCCAGCATGAGAGCTTTAACCTCCGGATCACTCACCGCTTCGGTGAGGCGGTACATAATGCCGTCATAGCCGGTCATGCCTGAATACGGCTTCACGTGGCCGTATTTATGCACCAGGGAGCCATCAATCGGGATCACCGCAATGCCATTCACCACCTGGTAACTGCGATTGCTGGCACGGCCGCGACTAAAGCCGGAAGCGACTTTTTCCATCTCCTGCTCGCGCAACACAACCCCGTCGGTATCCGTCAGTTGCACCACGTTGCCCAGGCGCTGACTCAATGCCGAGAAGAATACCCGGGCATACCCCGCTTCCAGCGCCAGCGGCCGGTTAAAGGTGTTGCTGATCAGATGTTGTAAGCTATTCATTTGGGCTCTCGTTTGGGTTGTCCGGCGCAAGCGCCTGCAATTTCACCCAGCTTGGGGGCGGTAGACCTTGCGACTTGCGCTCTTGCATTTCCGCCACCTGCTGCTCGAACGTTTCCTGATAATCCTCACCCAGCAACGCCAGCTCTTTCTCGTAAGTCGAAAGCCCGCCTTCAATCCGAAGAATCGCTTCCTTAACCTCTTTCAGGCCATCAATGGCCAGGCGTCCGGAGCCAATCCAGTCGCATTTGGTCCAGGCATGGCGGCGATCATAGAAACCAAACCGCGCTTTGCTCGGCAGCGTGATGTACCGGCGAAGCAACATTTCCTCAAACAACAGGGTGAAAATTTGGCTGGCGAACCTGTTGGCAATAATTTTTCGGCGCCCCATGAAGTAGCGCCAGGAATCGTTGTGGGCAGCACGGATCGTGCTGTAAGACATTTGCGCGTAATTTTTCGATAGCTGGGCATAGTCAACCCCGATCCCGGCCGCGATGTAACGGATAATCGACTGCTCCAACGCAGCGAACCCGTTGTCCGCATTGCCGGCGCTGTGCAGGTTAATTTTGTCTCCTGGCATCAGGTGAGGCAGTTTCACCCCATTGAACTTCACTTCATTGGAGGCGTAGTAATCCCCGTATGCCATCAGCATCTTCCCGATTGCACCGTCCTGCTTGGATGCACCGAACATAAACTCCATGGCCTGATCAGTTCCCAATTCAGACTCGATGCTGGCGGCATACATGGCGTTGACCACCGCGCGCTGTAAGGTGGTGTTTTGCAGAGTGTCGAGCATTTTCAACTGCTCCAGACTCGACATGAACCGGTTCACACCACGGCACTGGCCGCCTTCAGACGGCTCGAAAACATGAATGAATCCGAGGCGACCTGACTTGGTGTATTTCGGGATCCGGCGCCACTGCTTCGGCACCCCGAAATTATCCGCCCCTTCTTCAATATGAAATGCCACCGCTTCACCGTGGCGATTGAAATCCATCCCGCCACGCCGTTCCGGCTTATCCATGGCGTAGTGAGGATTGTTCACCTTCCGGGGAGAGACCATGCGGATACAGGTTGAAAACGGCGAATGATTCCGGTCAATCCACTCCGGTTTCGCCATAATTTCACCAGAAGAGGCATGGGTCTCGGTCGACTCACGCATCATCATGGTGAAGGTGCGGCGCCCCTCGGCATCAATAAAACAGTTCGGGTCTTCGGCAATATCGCGAAATACCGCCTCCACTTCCCGGACAAACCCCTTGTCCGGTTTGATGCCGAGCAGCAGCCAGTTTGGTTTATAACTGAGACGAAATTCTGAGCCGATGATGTGGTCTTTGTGCAGCTGGATACCGTTCGCGGCAATGCCGTTATTGCGGATCACATCATCGGTTCGAGCGTTGGCCTGCTTCATAACAGGCAGCAAAGCGGCATCCACCGATTTTGACGGCGGATGCCAGTCTCGCATCTGACCACCAAACCCTGAACCGCCAGCTCTGAACACCGCCTCTCTTAATGGTGTCTGACCATCTGCGGCCAACAGTCCGGTGTTTTTCATCAGAATCCGACTCCTGCAGGACGGCGGCGCCGAACGTTGGTGATGCCTAATTGCGCCTTGAGATCGTCGATATAGGCACGCAACTCATGCACGTTCGCCCGGTTGTACTCTACCCGGCGGTCCCCTTTCTGGATGGATACCGCCATGGTACCGGTCTGGATCTGGTGGTAAGCGTGCTCCGCTTCACTCAGTCTTTCTTGTAAACTCATTATCCACCTTTCAGTCGGGCGGCCAGTTCAGCGATGCTGGGGCCGGAGGATTGTTGCGCTTGCACCGGCGCTGGCTCATTGAGCTCCAGGCCGAATTTTTGAATCAGGATATTGAGCGCCGCATAGGCGTAGTTCCAGCCATCGAGCGCTTCATCAAATGGGTGATATTGCTTTATCCAGCGCCAGACCTGGCGACCGGACTTGTTGTGCTCCAGCTTTTTATTGGCAGAGCACAACTGCTTGAAAAACTCATCGCCGGCTATCTCATCATCCAGCGGAAAGTGAACGCATCCCGGCACCGGCTCGTTGCCTTTGGGTGTCAGGCACAATCGGCTGTATAGCCGTTGCTTGATACCGTCGGTACCGAGGCGGGTCAGGTACACTTTTTTACTGTTTTTCTTGCGCGGGAAATTCTGGATCGGCTTGCCGTATTGGTTTTCGCCCTGGATTGGGATCACCCTAAGCACCCCATGGGTTCGGCTCATTTCGTATACATCATCGGTCTTGTGACCCATGGCATCCCAGCACCAAAGCTGGACGTCCATTTCGTCACCGTTGCGCTTTTTGTAGGTCTTGTTTAAGTCCTTGCCAATGGTGTCTTTCAGCACCTGGCTTGAGAGGTCGCCAAGCCGGACAATATGTGCAACCAGCCAGCACTCTTCACCTGCACCCCAGGCCCAGACAAACAGCTCCACCCGATCATCCTGGGTATCGATGCCACCCGTCAGGGCAACGGCTCGATCAGGCACCGGGTTACTTCTTCGCTCGCCGGACCACCAAATCTCACGCCGGGCCTTGAGCTGCTCCCAATCAAGCTTGTCGCCGTTTTCCCCTTCCCACAGTTCACCGAGGATCAGGTTGATAAACGTCTTGAGCTTGGCCGGGTCCTTTCTTTTATGCAGGTACTCCCGAACCAAGCCGACCCAACCATCGGTCATCGTGGTGTTGTAAGCGGCCCAGCAGTGGATCCCGACGCTAACCGGCGTACCCACCGGGTTGTCATCCCCATCGAAAAAATGGATCCCATCTTTGGTCCAGGTGAAGTCCTCAGCCATCCAGCGGCCGGCCTTCTCCATTTTCAGCAAATCACGATAGTAAATTGGGTGTTCACACCCGATGCACCGGTAATGTGCGGTCCGGGCTTTTTTCTCGATGGACGGTTGGTCATTGTCCCATTTGAAACCATGCTTGGTTTCGGCGCTGCCCCACTCGAGCACCTGTTCGTGGCCACACTGAGGGTGAGGACAAGGGAGATAGAACCGAAAGGTCAGCTCCATCTCTTTCATCAGTTTTTCGATATGGGATTCACCGGCATTGGTCGGCGTCGTTCCCCAGCGCTCCATCGGGAACGCGGCACCTTCAAGGCGGGTGCGAGCCAGAGAAATCGGGTCCCCTTCTTTGCCCAGCTCCCAGTCCCAGCCATCGACCTCATCGCCAAATAACGCCGCCTTGGTGATCCGCCGCATGTTCTTCGGTGTGGCGGCGCCCAAAATATCGAGGATCCAACCGAGACCGACTTTCTTTTTGGTGGTGTTGTTTTGGTCCCGGGCAAACAGGAACGGGAATATCCGCCGCATGATCGGCATCTCTTCCCAGGCCCCGTCTATTTCATCAATGCAGAACCCTTTGGCATCATCGTCCGTGGGTTGATAAATCACGGTGTTGGTTTTGAACTGGTGCAGCATGCAGGTAACGGCTGCCACCAACATTTTCGACCAACCGATCCGTGCTGATTTCTGGAAAGCTAACCGGCGAATCGACCGGTTACACATCATGTTCAGAATCGCGATTTGAAATGGCAGTGTTACCCAGGCCCCTTCATCCTGAGAGGATCCGGCGGCCAGGCGATAGTGTTCATTCGCCCACTCAGTTCCACTCACTGGTGGTGTCCGCTTCATCCCCGACAAGCCACGCTGGACCGCCGAATGGATCGCCGTCCATGTAATCTGAGAAATCTGGTCGAACATCCGCACACTCATTTGACGCAGCGGCTATTTCCGCCTCTAAAACCTCAACCGCCTCAGGCGGCATGTCCGGCCATACTTTTTTCATTTTGGGGAGCAGACCATCCAGGCGGGACGTTAATCGCGAGCTGACTTGCTGCAAGGTATCGACAATGATCTGCAGCGGACCATATGATTTTTCAAACAGCACTCGCTTCGCCCGCTTCATGGCGATCGTTTCGCGCTTGTCTTCATTCGCCAGCCGCTTCTTTTCCAGTTCCAGATCTTCTTCCGGGTTTTCTGCCGGCGTTTCCGGTTTTGATTCGGCCTGTTTGGCCTGTGATTTGTAGCTGATATAAGCGTGATTACACGCCAGAGGATCCATGCCATTCCGCCCCTTGGCAGCAGGCAAGATCCCTTGACTCATAAGGTTTCTGACCTGTCTTTCGCTAATTCCAAGGAGCTTGGCAATATCCGACTGAGTAAACTTTTTGTCGGGATTGAATATGCTGCTCATTCATGGTTAAAAACCGGAAACCGGAAACCTCCAAAATCAAAAAAAATTTTTAACGAGGGCTTTTCTGCGAGGTCCCGCCCCCGTGGTAATGCCGGATCGCCCAAAGGACCCGCTTACCAATGCTGGACGAGGCCACGATCTCACCATGTCGAACACAACCTGTAATCCAGAAGCGTCACCAACCGGCTGCTGTTCTCATCTGTCTGACCTCAGGTCGTAACCTCTCAATCCTTCTGGAATTCAAGAAAGAAGGCCGATGGTAATTGGTTTCCGTAACGATACTCACGCCTGATCCGTGCTTCGTTACCCGCCCGCTTGGGAGTTAATGGGTCATATCGGCTCTCCTCTATGTAATGAAGTCTTTTGCTCATGGGTATGGGGTGCGACAGCGGTCTCACCCCATACCCATCAACAAAAAAGCCCGGTGGTTCACCGGGCTCTATCACAGAACAGCCACTGGCCTAAGGCGGCTCTACGCATTGGCGCAGCTGTTCTATATAGGTGGTTATCTGTGCCATCTCACTCGTTGGCACGATAAACACCCCCTCTTGTGTATCATGTATCGTCTGGTTCAGTACCGGCTGGGTCGCCACGCACGGGGGCGCTGGGGTTGTCGGAGTTCCCACGCACCCGACCAAACTGCCGCAGATAGCCAGCAGGATCAGCCTTGGCCTGTGACAACCGCTCTTGACGCTCTTCATAGGCATCCCTTCGTTTCACTTGCGCGAACAGCTCCAGCATCAGCACCAACAACTTCAGCGCTGTCGCTCCCATCTACATCCCCGCGTTCTTCGAGTGCTTATAGTTCCCGGCGAGATAATTCCATCCCACAGCAAACCACCAGGGCCAACGCCGCTTTAACTCTTCCGGAACGTGGGCGTCCACCTGAGCGATCAGGCCAGTTAAAACCCCGAGGAACGCAACCGCGCGCCCTAACCACGCCGTGGACGACTCAGCCGACATTGCTGCCTCACTGGCTGAAACCGGCAGTGCCACACACAACATCCCGACAACGGCGGCCATAGCGACGAGCATTTTCTTAAACACCTTCACTCACTACATCTCCTTTGCTTATCTGGCCAATTCAAGTGGGCCATAACACTTTGGATAGGTGCGGCTGTGAGGGCTGGACTCCTGCCATCATTGATTTCCCCCGGCCGCAAATTCTTACCGCTTAATGGCGGATGATTTCGAGCTCCCACTCTTGGCCGCCCAACAGCTCCATCAATCGGCCAAAAGCGTATCGGCTGTTTGCGACTCCCCATCGCGCCGAGTGAAAATCAGTGCCTGGGGCAATGCAGCCTTCGACTTCTTCCGGGAAGTTCGCCACATGGATCAGGCAGTGGGTCCGTTGCGACGGCCCTTTCACCGTCACGCCCAGGTCGGGGTTCTCCAGGACAAACCCTTCACCAAAACGCGGTGAGTGATTCGGCTTCACCCGGTACACCCCAGGCGGAACACAGCTTTTATTTTTGCGGTTGCTCAACCATTCCCGTTCGACCGTCTTGCAAATCACTTCCCCGTTCGAAAACAACTCTCCGAACGTGCCGACACCCGGGATGGATTTCGTGATCAGGGTTAATCTAGGTAAAGATTTCACTTCGCTCATGGCTGCTCCACTTCATTTACCACGCGGCGCTCCCGCTCCATTGAATGTTTCAGTAATTCATGGTTCTTATGCTTGTAATACCAACTCAGCACAAACGACAGAACGCCAAGCACAATCCCCACGAGTACCCCCCACTCCTGCACTGTGAACAGACTAAAAAACGTCGACCAACCCGCCCAAAAGCGAGTGGAGCCGGTCGAGATCTCTTCAGCCCTGACGGTGACAGGAAAAGCTGACCACCACACAGCGACTCTCTTTAACATGCTTTTCATTTCGTCTTGCATGATGATCAAAAAAGGCACCTCACGGTGCCCCCTCAAACAATGAATTGTATTTCCTGAATTTCAGGCATAAAAAAACCGCCAAGTTGGCGGTTCATCAAGAATCTGTACATTTATCCATACTAGATATATATACACTAATATGCCCCGTTTTTATTTTCAAGCGCTTTTTTGAACATCGTCCGGGCTAATTGATCATAGCTGACTAACTGAGCCCGAATACTATCGACATGCGGTTGCCAGGCCGACCAGTGATTCTGATAATACCGCTGGCGTTTTTTCCAAAACGACTCGGAGAAGTCATCCTTCTCTTTACAATCGAACTCCACCAGCGCGGCAATCAATGCAGAACGTGTCGACACGGGTTGATATTGCAGCTCTGAGTTGTGATACCTTACATCGGCGCCTGAGGTCTGCTCCAACGCCAAACCACCAGCAATGAGTGGGACCAATGTTTCTACCCGCCTAAACGTTCGTTCCTGTATGAAAACGCCATGCCCGGCCAACTTCATTGCCCAGTCATGAAGCAGGTGGCAAAACAAACGCTGTCGATTTTCCTGAGCGTTCCAATAGGGTGAAGAATATGCAAACAGACTCCAGTCAGCCAGATGAGGGGATACTTTTTCAATCTCATCGATAACGGCTAAGACTTTCGCACCGTCTATTCTTGATGCGATCTCCATGTCAGCAGCACCGAAGCCGCCACCACCAACACCGTGATTGTATTTGGCCTTAATGCCTTCAGTCGCCATCCCAATAGCCGCCGGCATAGCCCATTTCTCGATATTTGTGATTAGCCCCATAACGCCCCCCTTCTCCAAATAAGAAGATCATACCTGTTCATAAAAACAGTATCAAACCACTCACACACCAAGAATCTCTCATCTCAACGCATCTCGGTTGTGTGAACGAGACAGAAACTGCTCCCTTTACTCAGGGCATCTCACCTTATTCCACTGAAAAATAAAGGGTTTGTTTTCCGTCGGTGAGTATTGATGAGGCCTGGTTATACGCACATGCTTGTTTTGACCAAAAGTAAAACCGTGCACAACTATCAAATTTGGACATAAGCAATTGATACTTAATGTTAAATTGCTATCATATTAATCAATAAGGTATGCGTATTATCGAGCATGCTGCCTAGTACTCTGTTAAAAATTCAAATGAACTCCATGTCTAAATCAATCGAAGAATATGATTTTGACTGGTTATTTCGAGCAAGCGTAGAACTCCACCATTTTTATATTTAACTCAAGGAATGCATATGGGTTGGCTAGATAAAGCTAAAAAGGTAGCAGAACAAGCAAAGGGAACAATAGCAGAAGTCAATACTGAAACCATAAAGCAGCGGGCAAAAGAGATTTCCAGTGACACCGTTTCAGGGATATCTGAAAAGTCCTCACAAGTGTTGAGTACAGCGAAAGATACTTTATCGAATGTAGACACCGAACAAATCTTAACTGACGCCAAGGCTAGTGCTGTTGGGCTTTCAGAAAAAGGGCAAACCATCGCTTCAGACAGCCTTCAAAAATCTAAAGATGCCATCGCAAATATCGACTGGGAGCAGGTTACAGACATCAAGCACCAATCAGCCAATATCGCTGAATATTGGCAGAGCGGTACAGAAAAACTTAATCAGATAGCTCGCTCAACTCTGGAAATTGATAAAGACACCATGCAGATGGTAAACGATCTCCAAGGGCGTCTCCCCGTTCCGGCAGAGACGATGGACGATATTTTCACCCAGTGCCGTGACGTAGCAATTCATCGAGCCACAGCGGCGTTCTTTCTGGCCGGTGCTACTGAAGCTATTGATAGAAACTCTTCGGAAAAGTACGAAAACCTGCACGAAAGTTACAAAGAATACGGTGATCGCGTAGGTGGGCACAATATTCGAAGTCATGAGAATTTCTCGAATATGCAAGACCAACGTGCTAATGCGAGGAGCTCATTCAGTACACTCGAAGATGGCTATAACAAAGAAGATATCCTCAACGCCTATGATGCTGATATTGAACACGTAATAGCAGCGAAAGAGGTCTATGGCTCAACATTGCTCCGTTCGGGTACAAAAGACCAAGAGTTGATTGATGCCATTAACAACAAAGATAACCTGATCTTCACCAATAGTTCAGTGAACCGGTCCAAGGGGTCGGTCTCGTTGTCGGATTTTCTTGAGAGATCGGAACCCCACCCAACCAAACCAGGGGTCAGAACCATCTCGATCAATGGTGAAACCCATGAAGTCAACGAGGCAGACTGCCAGGAGGCGTTGAAGAAAGCCCAAACAGGTCTCGCCGCGCATAAAGCTTCTGCCGCCCTAGAAATTGGCGCTACTGCTGCCAAAACCGGTGCGACAATGGCAGTGCAGCAGGTAGTGGGGATGATGGTCGTTGAAACCATAGATATCTTCATGGATGAATTGCAGCGATTCAGCAAGGAGTTCAAGCTCTTTGATGAGAAAGGGCTTGTTGGCAACGTGCAAGAACTCAACCAACGTCTATCCCAAAAACTTAACCAGCGATTTGAAGAGCGGCAGATCTGGGCTAAAGCGAGGGAGTTGGGAGTAGAGGCCGGGGTAAGCGGCGCTCTGAGCGTTATCCCGCAAATCTTGATCTCAACACTCACAAGACTACCAGCCTTTGCGCTTGGTCTAATACGAGAAGGAACATTAAGTTGTGTCCGAAGTGCTAGAGTACTGGCAAGCAATGATCCGAATAAGCTTCAGTCGATCAGTATCATCATGGCCAGCACAGCCTCTGCGGTGGTCGGTCTGTATGTTAGCCGGGTCATTAGCACCAGCATCGCGGGCGTACCATTGTTAAACCGGTTCAACAACCAAATCACAGCGATTCTATCAGGGGTACTGGTGACAGCAGTGCCTCTGATCGCTATTTACGTATTTGACCAAAACAAGAAGCGACTTGCTTTCTCATTAGGCAATAAGGAAGCCCCCTTGTTGGAGGGGCCAAACCCTGATCCAGCCTGATTAAAAACACAACCGGCTGCTATTTTTCGGGGGGATTACCCCCTGCTCTCGGGCCCAGTACTGAGACGCGCCGCTGGCTACCATCCCCATGATAGCCGGCGGGTTACTGGCTAAAGTCGAGACAACATTTGATCGCGTTATTGTTTTTAGATCAACAGCTTGCCTTGATGTTCCTCGCCATGGATACTGAAGCTATGTTTGGCTAATAAATGCCATAGACAGATTGTGACATGTTCGCCTCCAGTGATTTCGTCATCAGACTTACCAAGCGTGTCATTGTCTGATGAGAGGGAGTCTGTGGCTGCGCACCATAGCTTCAAATTTTTTATACGGATACTAAAATGAATAAAAATATAGTTATAGAAGACCATGTTGTTCCTCAACTTTTCACAACAGCGATCGAAGCTTATGAATTTGAACATAAGGCTCATAAGAATGGTAAATCGTATAAAAACTTAGAAACCTTCGGGCTTCTATGGGGCTATTCAATTCCTCAAAAAGGAAATTTACCCGACCGGATAGTAGCTACAATGGCTACAGTCGAGACATCAGCTCTAAGACATCAAGATTGGGTACGACCAGATTTAGATTCAATAATCGCGAAGAAGAGCTTTTTTGAAAGATATTGGCCAAATATTGAGCTAGTAGGGACATTCCACTCTCATCCATATGCAAATCTGACTGAGGTAAACGAAGTTAAGGGCTGGAGAGCATCCCAAGGAGATGAACAATTTTGGCCTTGGTTCCATGAAATTGTTTCGCCAGAACAACCTTTATTGGCTCACCTGATTGTTACGATATCTAAACTAGAAAAAAGAGGTTGGGCATACCCGGATCGCTTGAAAGGTAAAGAGGAATGTAAGGGGTATGTTCTTTCCGCCGAAGATAGGAAACTATGGTTGCGCTCATATTCAACTAAAGCATATTCGACTACGAATGGCGCTTTAATGTATGAGTATGAAGATGACTTACAATTAGAAATTCCTGCGCTCCAAAATAGGTTCTGGTAAAGCGCCTTACGCAGCCACACGGCCTCCCCCGGTCATCAACAACAGCGCTAGTTAATGCAGCCTTGGAACTGCCGCTCTACTTCGGTCTGGTTCCTGGCCCTTGATGCCATGATGTTTGGCGTGTGGCCGAGTTTAACGAGCTCTCGGGCCCAGCAATGATACGCGCCGCCGGCCTCCATCCCGATAATTGCCGGCGGGATACCAGCAAACGTCAAGATGACTTTTGATCGCGCTATTGTTTTGTGGTTCAACACCTTGCCTTAGTGATCCTCCCCGTAGATACTGAAGCGATGTTTGGCAAATCAATGCCATAGATGGTGACATTGTGGCCTCAGGTGATTTAAAAATCAGACTTACCAAGTTTGGCAAAGCCTGATAAGGGGGAGTCCATGTCTTCCGCTATGTTTATTAATATAATTCGAGGTTAACTTGAGAGATAAGAAGTTCTTGAGAAAAGCTTTTGAACATATCAAAAGTGCCCACCAAGGTATTGAACGTAAACACTATCAGCAAGAGGCAGCTTATGTTTCAGCTGTAATGGGACGCTTGAATGGCACAATAAAAGATCCAAAAAGCCACGGAACATTGGAATTTAAGTTCGATACCGTGGTTGTCAATGATCGCGGACCGGGAGCAGCAGAGAATAGATACGGAGCAGATTTTGCTATTGTTTTTAAAAAGCAGGGGGTTGTAAACGGGTGTTCTAAAGCAATTCTCGGACAAGCAAAAAATGGTAGTTCAGACAAGCTCACAAAGAGAGAGCGTGCTCGCCTGATTGAACAATGCAATAAAATGTTTGGCCATACAACGGACTATATTGTAGTTGAAGCACCTCAAAACGGTGAGCTCGGACCTATGGTTCGTATCGGAGATCAACAAGAGCAACTTAGAATCGGTAAAAGTCGTATCAGTCTAGAGCATTATATTCTAAATAAGCTTATCGGGTGTCATCATGGCGACCGAAGAGATGATTTTATAGATGCAGTCCAAGATAGTTCGTTGTCTAAACTTGAAATAATCACTAATGGACTAGATCTAGACTTAGACTTAACTCGTGACGGTTCTTCCTTGGAACCTTAGAGATAACATCGCTTTTAGGTAGGTTTTAAGCCTCCCCGCTTTAGTACACACCCATAACTAACCTGGCCGGTTGCTATGCTTGCTTCTAAAACGGGGAACCTCACCTACCCCAGCGCCCCCAGCTCGAGGGCATTCTTCAGCGTTGCTTTCACGTACTCAAGCTGTGAGCCATGCCGTTCTTCCCAGGCTTTGGGATCGTCATGAAAGCGGCGGTGTTCGTTGGTTTCTAAAGGGATGGTGAAGAGATCATGGGTTTTGCCGCCCATCTTCCCTTCGCCGTGGCCGATCAAGTGATGAGCGACAACATTTTCAGTTTTACCGGTGATCACGCAAGGCAACGAGCGCACAAACTTCAGATACTTTTCGCTACGCCAAATGAGCTCTTTTGGCCGGGCCATGTACATCGCTGGTGGCTCGTCATCCACCTTGAACTGGATGGGCTTCACCCGGTCGGCCAGTAACGCCTTCGTATCGAGGTCGAACCGTTCATCGCTCTCGCGGCGTGACGCAAGCGTCTCTGATTTTGGTTTTGGCTTTACGCCAAACATCTCATCGACAACAGAACGCGGCAGACAGTCGTACACACCATTCACCACACTCCACCAGCAGAGCTCGGGCAATGATACGGCCCGATCTAACCTCAGCTGGTGCTTTAACGCTTCAAGGCCACATAGCATGACATTACGCCTGGCGATCGCCCTGCCCTTTTCAGTTGGATTGATGCGCTCCTCATTGTCATGGTGCCAGCAAAGCCGGATGGCCCCGCTGGCGTAATCCAAGAACGTCAGGTTTTTATCGCAGTATTCACTGTCCGACAGCTGGCAATGCGGGATCCGCTCTAACCAGTGATAGAAGTTGCCCAGGCACTTTTGGACATCCGGATGAGAGAAGAACTCGAGCAACCGCTCATCATCCACCAGCGATGTTGAACGATCCGGGAACACCGGACGGTTCAGCTTCCCGCTTGGTACATTCACCAGCTCTTTCGGTAACGGCATGACCACCAGCCGGTTACCCTGGCTCATTTTGACCAGCTCAGTTAACAGGGTTTTGCCGGGTTTGAACATCATCAAACCCAGATCAGGCTGTAGGAAAGGTTGAAGTACTAACAACGCAACGCCTCCTCAATCATCTTTATTGCTTCCCCCCGCTTGATCATGTCACCTGTAAAACGCAGTACCGTCCAGCCTCTTAATGCCGCGGTATTGTATTTCTCGCAATCCCCTTCGAACCCTTTCCCCCGGGTGTGCCGGCCATTCGTCCAGGTACCGCCCTCAACCTCAATCGCCACGAGCAGATCCGGATAAGCAAAGTCGAATCGCCACCGACGCTTTTCATGGAACCGGTACTCAGCGACAGGCACATCCAGCTTTACTGCCCGAATGTGCGTTAACAGCAGACGCTCTAACTGACTCACAGCACCACCTCTTCATTCCATACGGGATTCAGTTCGGCTTCAACGCGCGCCTCACGCCCTGATCCGGCAACCGTAATCGAGGTCACAAAGTGTGGTATTCCCTGGTGGTGATAAACACGCTGCTTCTCATAACAAATGCAAAGCGCTTCAACAACTTTGCTATCGGGTAACATACGAATAATCATCAGGCTGCCACCGCCTTTAGATGACCGGTTTCAATCAACTTTTTCCGGAGCCAGATTTCACCCTTGCCGGTGATCATCGCTGTATGGCTGATGCGGGTCTGAGAGTTTGTTTCATACGTCCCCTGCTTCACCGTAAAGTACCCTCTCTCCACATACTCCTGGTATGGCAGGTTGTACGAATCCCCACGGCTCATGAACACCTTAATCTCTCGAAGAATACGGAAGATGGTCACCGGCCCTAGCCCGACCGTCTTGGCAAACTGGCCCAGCTTCACCCCCTTGTCGGCACCAGCAACAGCATCGGCAAACTCAACTTTCGGTTTGGCAACCGCCAGGGCGTGATTTTTGGCTTCTATCTCTTTCGCCTGGTTGGCAGCTAATTGCAGAGCTTCAGCAAAAGAGCCCGGGACTTTCGGTTGGCTCTGCTTTTCCAGCTCTTGCCAACGATCCACGACGACTGCGGTGAACTCAGGACATAAACGCGCCACCACAACCAATGAATTTCGTCGGTTCAGGTGATATTCGTAATAGGTCCTCTGGTTCTGTGGGTGAACATAGGGGGTCTCCTTAATCTCAGGAACCCCATCACTCGGCTTCAGTATTCTGCCGCTCACCAATTCACGAATAACCTTCATCACATTGTCGTGGCGTTTATTGGTTAGCGAAGCAATCTCGCGACTGCTCATCGTCATTTCTGTTTGGGTTGTCAGTTCAAACATTGGTCATCCCTCCACCAGCCAGAGCTTATGCGTATTTCCTGTTTGCTCGTTGTTCATGATCCGAATGTTGGCGCCGGCCTTACGTGCTTTATCTAACAGTCGAACCAACTCACAGACATGAACACCCAGCTCGTCACACAGCTCCTTTGGTGTCCACACTCTGGCGCGGGATACCATCAAGGCTCGAAGATCCTTTTCACTGGCCATTCCTTCCCCCTAGTTCGTCCAGCAGCTGCTGTCGTTGCCGTGACATTTCCGCGATACGACGCTTACTGGAATCAATCGACTCCTGTGTTGCTCCCCAGTCAATCGCGCGCAGCAGTGCCTGGTTTTCGTTGTTGATTTCCAACTCCAGATCGCGAATTTTGTTTTTCAGCTGAGTACGCTGATCTGGTTTTGGCTTCGAAGTCGGCTGGGCCGCAGGTACCGCATAACCCCGATCTTGCTCTTTGGCCAACCAGGAGTTGATGAACCGCTCGATGCCGGATTTCGTTTTGCGGCGGCGAGGGTTCGCAGCAAGCCAGCCGATCATGTTCCGAAACTGCTGGTGGACGTCCACCGCCGGGTACAGCCCTGCCAGTGCCTGAACGTCTTCGGCGTACAGCGGGAACAGCGACTTGTCATTCAAGACCAGCTGAAAAACAGGTTGCCGCTCGTCGGCATCGAGCTTGCTCGGTGCATCAATGATCTGTTTGTTTGTATATGGTTTGGATCTGTTACTGGAATCGGTAATATTCCCACTTCCATGGTTTTAGTAATCTTCCCATTTCGAATCGGTAATATTTCCATTTCCATCCGGTAAAATTACCGAATCCATTTGGGAATCCTGTTCAGTTGCCGGAAACAGTAACTCCACCAGCCGATCACCGTTGATCTGGTAATGCGTTGTCGGAACGCCATTGGCCTTCTTCACCCGACTTTGAATCACATCACCCAACCGCTTCTTAAGCTGACGAACGGCGTAACGCACCTGGTCAGTAGTCAGGCACAGTTCAGTGCCCAACTCGTCATTTGATTTATAGAACCACTCACCGTCGGCTTTGGTGCTCGACCAGAACACCAGCTGAGACAGCACGGCCGCATGGGTGTGGTTCCCCTCGCAGAATTTGATATATGGACGTGGAATGCTGATCGCTGCTGCCTGACCAGAGAGCTCACGTACGACGTCAAACAACCTAGCCATCAGTCTTTTCCCTCTCTCTCAAAATAGCCTCACCGATTTCACGCAAGCGATCCCGGTCGACATATCGCGTCACCTGCCCCGCACCAAGGTCGGAATGTTTGAACAGGATCAGAACGCTTCCTTTGGTGTTTCCGTTTACCACCTTTTTCGTCACCGGATTCATGAACGACACCCGGCCACCAGTAATAAAACGAATTTCAGTCGCGTGCTTTGGCCACCAGCTAGCATCTGGCGTTGCAGGCACCAGCAGTACAGAGTTGATTTGGTGATTCACGCATTGCTCATACGCCTTTTCGATGAAGGCTTTAATCATGCCGCGCGAATAAGGCGGGTTGATCCATGCCCATCGTTGCTTGAGGTGAAGATACCCTTTCCAAACATCTTTCCAGTTCTCCATGCTCAGCGCGTCCATGGCTTCAGTGATGTAGCAAGGGTTTTTGAAGTTATGCTCACTGGCACAAGCATCAAGCCTGAACCAGAACTCATTGTTCAAAGCCGCATAAAGCCAGTCAGGCGTTGCCCAGGCATCTTTCTGATTCGGTGATAAATCCGACGCAATATAATCAGCCATTACGCCACCTCCAAACGTGTTGTGCGGTTTTGATAAACCAGACCGCACGAACTGGGCTCCTTGGTTGAAGCGCGACCAAACAACCAATAGAATGCATATGCGACCAAATGACTAATGTAAGGAAAGTGACATGCCTGGACGTTTACCGTCTGATCAACAGAGAGGGAATTACCCTCGAACACAGCCTCCCCCGCCGCCTCCACAAAGGCCGCCGCAGTCATCATAAAAGGAGAAGCAACATGAAACGCCACGAGCAAGAATTTAACGTTATCTACTGCTACAGACTGGAAAAGTACCTCTACACCTTCTGGCGCAGAACCTACAACCTCGTGGTGTTTCTCCAAATTTTCCTGAGTACCATGGTATTCTCTGGTGTATCCGGCACTCAATGGTATGGCGCTCTCATGGCAAGCCTGACGATTGGTGCTTTCGTTTTTCGCCCCGACAGTGCGATGGCACACGCCAAAGCTCAGATGTCCGAGTACTCTCGAGTGAGACTCCATATGAGTAAAATGGAAGATAAAGAACTGTCGGATGAGCTTTATCGGCTGAAGCCTAAAGACAGTGACCCTCTCGGTTGTTTCGAAACTCCGGCTTTCAACCGTGCCTCGATTGAATATGGCCAACCGGACTACGCCGTTAACCTGACGACTTTCGAATCGACTCTTGCCTGGCTGGCCGGAGATCTCCCCAAAAAGTAGACTCTCCCCCTCATCAATCGCTTTGAAAAATGAGCGGCTAATTTCTACAACCCCATGTTTGCCCACCATGAACAATCGCCATTGGTGGTTCTCTATACGGGCCTTTAGTGCTATTCTCCTCATGACTTCTCCGGGTTACTTACACGTGTTTTCGGGGTGGTTAGTGATTTTTCCTCGCAAGAAAATTCACATCCTGGCTTTAAGTCGTTGCCGCGGCTTAAAGCCAACTCAATTCTTTTCTCTACCGTTTGGATATGCAGGTCGCATCGAGCCTTGAGTATCCGAAGTCGTTCCAGTTCGAACCGGTCACCTTCAACGTCCTGCTGCACACGAATCACTCGGCAAGAGTTCATCGTCATGTCCGACATCTGCTTCACCATTTCCCAGAATTCATCTGTTTTCATACGTCCTCCGCGTATAAAGCATCGAGCTTGAGCATGAAGGCCTCGAACATGCCCTGATAGTCATTCTTCAACCGGGCAATGGTCTTCCGTTCGCGGGAATCAAACACGCCGTCGGCCCTCGCCTCTTCGATGGTTTTATCCAAAAGCCCCTTCACCGCGTTCAGCTGTAAGTGGCAATCGAACATGTCGACGCTATCCAGCTGCGCAACTCGTGGACGCGCCACAACCATGCTGCCAACACGCTCTGCAAAGTACTCAGCAACGTATGACGTCATCGTCAGATCGGCCATCTCCACCAGCTCATCAACACTGAAGAAACGCGAGCCTTTCTTTTCGTACAAGTGGTTATTGAAGCTATCCACGGACATCCCCAAAACCGCAGCAACCGCTTCCTTCCCACCGGTTACCCCCGCAATGGTCTTGTTCACCATCTCTTTCTTGTTTATCACCATCTGCTCCTATGTTTGGTGGTTAACCTTTGTGCTCGATCTCGCTAGTATCGTGTTGAGGGTTAGGGAACACTTCCTCAAAGGTACAGTTGGCACCTAATGCATTCAGTGCCTTGACTATTTTCCAGCACATTTTGAGTTTGATATTTCTAATACCAGATTCGTAATTCCCAATAGTTGATGGAGTAACACCCACAACTTTTGCTAACCCTGCCTGGCTGACTTTTGCTTTGTCACGAAAATCGGAAATTCTGTTCATGAGTACTCCTCCCGAACCAAATATACACAAATCGTGTTCAACCGTAAACACAAATAGTGTGCTTACTCTGTACACGGAGCGTGGTAATTTAATGACATGAATAAGAAACAAGAAGTCGGGGCACGCCTTAAGCGCTTCCGGGAAGATAAAGGGATGAGTCAAAGATCTCTGGCTGAAAAGTGCGGCTGGGGAGCGTCTCGTATTGGAAACTATGAAGCGGGTGCGCGTAGCATCAACCTTGATGATGCAGAAGTCATCGCTAAACACCTTGGCATCAAGCCATATCAGATCTTATTTGATAGCGAAGAGTTAATTGAGTTTGCGAATGTTTCTAAGATAGACATTCAGCCTTCCTACAAACAACAATTTCCAGTATTGAGCTCAGTTCAAGCTGGGGCCTGGACTGAAGCAGTCGAGCCCTGTTCAAGCATTGATGCTGATGAATGGTATGAAACCACTGAGCGCACAAGCAAACATAGCTTCTGGTTAAGAGTCCAGGGTGACTCTATGACGTCAGCAACCGGTCTCAGCTTTCCAGAAGGAACGCTTGTGCTGGTTGATCCGGAACGAGATTTTGCAAATGGCTCTTTAGTCGTTGCTAAGCTGATTGATGTGAACGAGGCGACTTTTAAAAAGCTCGTCATCGATGCTGGCCAGAAATTCTTAAAACCCCTGAATCCGTCATACCCGACTTTACCTATCAACGGTAACTGCAAAATTATTGGTGTCGTTGTCGACGCGAAAATGAAACTCTTCTAACCGACTCGCCTCGCCAAAACACAAATCTAACCGCCTCCGGGCGGTTTTTTTATACCTCCTTTCGCACCTCGCAAACCACACGAACACATTTTGTGTTTGACCCATGGACACGATATGTGTAGATTGAAAACACAAAACGTAGCCACCTGACAAATTGCGAGGAAAAACGATGCAGAAACAAGAAGCCGGAAACCTCAGTGTTGAGGATCGCACCACCAACTTCCCCAAGCTGATGCAAGAGCTTGATGGCGGGGTCATTTCAAATGTTATGGGACTGGCCATGTCGAACGTTGCCCGGGCTGTTTCGTACAGCGACAAAGCCGGCAACGTGAAGATGGACCTCAAGCTGAAGCCCATGGGCACCAACAACGAGATGGTTGAAATCACGGTCAACATGTCGGTGAAGGAGCCAAAGACTGGTTTCGGCGCCAAGAGTGAAGACTTCCAGTACACCTCAATCGCGTATGTAGGGAAAGGCGGCAAACTGACCTACGACCGACCAAAAGAAGACGTTCACGGCCAAGTTGTTATAGAAGACGCCGTGCTGCGTGAAGTTCGCGGCTAATACACACCACCCGATTCAATAACCTGAAAGAGAGTAATCATGAGCATGGACAAATCTGCAATTCAACAAATTCAAGAATCCGGCAGCGCGAAAGAGTTTCTGGCCCAGTTGGCTGGCGCAGGGTTTCCTGTTGCGGCGCTCCCTGAAAACTTCGCACTGCACAGCCTGGAAAGCTTTATGCCTAACCGCAACACTTTCCGCGGCCTGATGAAAACGGCCAACATCGATGAATTTGTTCGCTACCACGAAGAGTATCAGACCGAAGGAAACCAGTGTTTTATCAACGCCGACAGCATGTCAGCGTTAACCATCTTTGACCTGGGTACTCACAATTTCCCGGGCCATTGCAAACACCAGGCACAGCTGACCTTGCGTAAAACAGCACTGTTTCGTGCCCTGCTAAACGTGAATGAAGAACGCCTCGGGCAAAAGCAGCTGGCCGAGTGGATCGAAGATTACAGCGCGTCGATCCAAGTGTTTTCGACCGCCGGTGACGTCATTGAGAACGCGGTCGCTTCTGCCGCGGTTCGTAACATGAAGTTCGAAGCAAAAGCAGGCCGTGAATCAAACGTTGATGATTTCAGCCAACACCAATCTGAGTACGAGTCGATTGCTGTTCGTACCAAAGATGAATTCCCAATGCCTGCCGTGTTCAAGTTCACCTGTGAGCCGTACCTGGGGCTTGATGAGCGCGTGTTTGAACTGCGCATGAGCACCATCGGGAACGATACGCTGGTGCTACGGATCAAGAAATTAGAGCAGCATCAGGAAGAAATGGGCGAAGAGTTCCAAGAGAAACTTCAAGCCAAGTTCCTGTCGGAAGAAATCGAAATCGACACCTTTATCGGCTCGTTCTCTTCATAACCGGATAACGCGCCCTTTCAGGAGGGCGCTTCTTGCGAGGAAACATGGCAACTGCATTTCAAACAAAACACGGGGTGATTACGGTCGGCAAGCCGTATTACCTCTTCCCACTGGGACAGGTGGTTGATCTGAAGCTGATCCGGCATGAAAACCAAGAAAATGGATGGGGCGTCAGCAAGCCCTACCCGGTTTCAACTGAACTCACTTCCGATCTGCTCAACGACTTCGCCGATCAAGCCAGCAAGCTACTGTAAGGGACCAACATGCACTACGAAAACGTCACGATCGACCTCGAAACAACTGACACTGAAGACACCTCAAAGATTCTCAGCATTGGCGTGGTGCCATTCAACTGGGGAGAGAACGTCAGCTTTGATGAACTGTGCCACCGGGAAAGCAGCCTGTATTTGACTCTCGATTTATCCAGCTTCCCTGCTGGCTTCACCGAGTCCACCAGCACGATGAAATGGTGGGAAAGCCAGGGTGAAGCGGCAAGGCATGTTCTGGCGCCAAGCCCGACAGACATCAGCATTAAAGATGCTTTGATGAAGCTACACATCCACCTTTGTGCTCACGTGCTTCCCCTGAAGAAAGACAGCGGACAAGTGTTTTGCCGTGGCTACGACTTTGACGGCGGCATTTTGAATCATGCCTACGATCAGCTGGAATTGCTGACGCCCT
Source organism: Photobacterium atrarenae (assembly GCF_024380015.1). NCBI lineage: Bacteria > Pseudomonadati > Pseudomonadota > Gammaproteobacteria > Vibrionales > Vibrionaceae > Photobacterium > Photobacterium atrarenae. The sequence goes on along the minus strand of NZ_CP101508.1, from coordinate 1,488,055 downwards.
GGACCTACAACCGGTTCCGCTGCGTTCGTACTGCCATTGATATTCTGTCCGCCTCGCGTAACGGCTATGTGGTTGAAAAGAATCCTGTTGGATTCATCAAGCACCACGCGTTGCATGATGCCGCCAAAGACACCTTAACCATGCTGGCGCTGAACAAGGCGCACCACGCTTCAAGCAATACCGCGCACTGAGTCGGTACGTTTAAAAAGTCAACCACCAGTTCCGCCCGTTACTGGTGGTTACCTTCAACACCATAACCAGATATATAGGTCACATACATGAGTAGATCTCAAATCGCGATTGTTACGCTGAAGAAGGCTTCTGAAGAGATCGGCCTGAGCACCAAAACATTGCGAGAAAAAGCTCGTGACGGGTTCTATCCATCCACTGTCATGAGAAAGATTCACGGCACCTGGATGGTAGATATTGAGGAATGGAACCGATGGCACCGAATGCAATAGTAGATAAACTCCCTTCTGGTATAGAAATCCATAGCGGAAATTTACGGATATGCTTCTACTACAAAGGGAAGCGCCATCGAGAATCACTTGGCCTGAAACCAACGAAACAGAACATCAATTTCGCCACGCGCAAGCGCGAGGCCATGCTCTATGAAATGAAAATCGGCACCTTTAGCTATGCCGCCCACTTTCCTGAATCCAAGCATGCGTCAGGAAAGCCGGGGGCATTAGATCTGAGCCAACTCGCGAAACAGTTTCTTGAATCCAAAGCGCACGACATTCGCCGGTCGACCCACCAGCGGTATGAATGGGTGCTGAGGGACTTTCTCGAACTCTACGGCGCCAACCGGAGCTGCGACACGCTATCGCCCAGATCACTCACGCAATTCCGGCAGGAGCTGGTGAAAGGGAAAAGTGGCCGGACGATTAACCGCAACCTGGTCACCATCAATGCCTTTCTGGCCTGGCTACACAAAATGGAATACGTCGAGCGCGATCTCTCGGAGGTGCTCACCCGAGTGAAAGAGAGCGAGGTTGACATACAGCCCTTCTCAGTCGACGAAATTAACAAGGCACTGGCTGAATGCCACCAGCTACAGCACAGGAATATGATCACACTACTGGTTTACACCGGCATTCGCAGCGGCGAGTTGTGTGCCCTCGCCTGGGAAGATGTGGACTTTGAAAACAACACCATTCACATCCGGCGATCAACCTATGACAGGCGTGGCCTCAAAACAACCAAGACCGACAAAGAACGCTTTGTTGATTTACTGCCACCAGCCATTGAAGCATTAAAGGCGCAACGCCACTTAACGTATTTGTTTCCGGCCAAAGAATATGATGTTGAGTTGCCCGGCCAAGCTTATCGCCAAGAGAAGCTCCGCTTTGTCTTCAACCCAAAGGCCGTTCGTGAGCAAAAGTGCAGCGACTACGACTATTACGGGAAACGCGCGCTTGGCAAAGTTTGGGAAGCCCTTTGCCAAAAGGCCGGCATTCCACACCGCAACCAGTACCAGTTGCGGCACACCTACGCCAGTTGGATGATCACCCACGCGAACGTCAATGTCAGTTACCTGGCGCAGCAAATGGGCCACGCCGACATCACCATGGTCGCCAAGGTCTACGGGAAGTGGTTAACGGAATCGAACAAGAAAGAGTCCGATCGGGTGTGGGGAGAGTTGCAGAAGGTTCAGAGGAAGTAAACCGCCGAAAGGCGGTTTGCTGTTATCGTAACTCGCAGCTGAGCAGAAATGGGGTAGATTAGTGATTCTAACCCGATTATTTAATATTAGATAAAGTATCTTGATAGCTTAAACGTTGTTATGCTTACATTCTCATCTTAGATAGTTGCTCTCGAAGTTGCTCAATAGCTTCAACAAACTCAATAAAGTGCGGTGGAATGAACAACACTTGGCCCTCATCAACTAGAGTAGAGCCTGTTACTCTTAAATAATGACTATTTGCAATTTTTGAAAGAGTTTCAACTAGTTCTTTCTCCATAAGGAAATAGTGCGGTTTAAGTTGTTCAATAAGGTCGAGTATTGGCCAAGTAGTATATATAGTGAGAAGCTCTTTATAATTCCTTGCTTCATACTGATTCTTCGAATAGATAACTATGCCCAGATTTTTCGGAATTTGATGATCCAGAGCACCTCTAACTGAGAGGTATCGCTTTAACTCAACTAAATCTATATTTTTGACGTTTTTATGATTCACAACTAAAGGGATACATACTTCTAAAGCGTAGTCTACTTTGCAGATCAAACTCTCAAGCTGAGGATAAACAATACGATTATTTTTCTTTCTATCCTCTCGCTTTGTCAAAGTGACCGTTAATATGAAGAATACATAACTGGAAATAAGTGACACTATTACACCAGAAATCGCAGATCCCCAGCTACCGCTACCAGTAAAAAAACCAGCAGAGAAACAAGTAATCACCAACGCAATAAAAGCAGTGAAAGATGGATAATCAATATTTTTCAAAGTCCCCTCAATATCAACTGTTTCTGTTCTGTTTAAGTGCTTTGTCAAGTTCGGACATTCCCTCTCGCAAGCCCCCCACCTCTGGTGACAATACTCGCTTGAATCTCTGTGAGTTTTAAAGTTAATGAACTACTAACCTGCTCATTTAAAAAAATTCTTTTCTGCAAAGTTTTTGAAAAACGTTTATCTATAAAAAATACATAGCTAGCACCATCAGTAGTAACCTCCCGTACCATTAACTTACTACCACATAAATCATCAAAGTATTCCATTACCTCTTTAGGTATTAACCCATGATTATTTTTTATGGAACTTTTAGGCTCACCAAAAAAAAGAGACAAATACTTAACCTCATTCTCACCCATTTTCTCTATAAATAACCTTTGAGCCAATCTTTGTTTTTTATTGTTTTGAATTAACAACTTAAATTTTGCAAACGTAGTAATTGAAGTGTCTAAAAGAGACTTGCGAATAGTATTTATCTGATTAAACAACCAACACACGATATCAAAAGCTAGTACATATAAAGCAATATAAAATCCAGTAAGCAGACTAAATAACACTAAAACAGGAAGTTCTTCAGCTAGAGTTTTGGTGGTAGAAAAAGATAGTAATATAGAAACCACTGTCAGCATCAAAATGATGGCAGTTTTTTTAGTCATGCCTTTGGAAATTATGTTTAACATTTCTTCCAAGTATTTCATCATCATGTCCCGAAGAGCTTAACGCCAACCTTGAGGGCGCATTTGGAGCGGAGCCCGCAGGGCATAGCGAAAATTGCGCCCCTCTCCATGGTTTTGTTAGGCTTCTGTGCCATAACTTTCACATAACTCTCTTGCTTCTGCTAAGTCGCCACCGAAAACCGCATACGGCTCGAAACCAAATTTCTGGCCGGAAGGCCTGACCCGTACAACCTGAACCCCAGTACGATGATGAAATTCTAGGGCAAGTTTTTTTGTTTCTTCGCTTGCGTTCACTCCGACCACAACTTGCTCAACATCATTCGTGGGAATTTTTGCAACATGAACGGGTATACTGAACGCATCGGTTTTTCCGGTATCAGTGCAATCTGCCAGCCGCATTGCAACTCTCCTCTCGCGTTCGTATTGCCAGTGATCCGACTTTACATACAAATCCGACACCGAAATTTCCGAACCGTCCGAGAACATTGCACCATCAACCACGGGCCTACCCTTGCTATAGCGGACCTCAGCAGCACGATTAGCAAGTTCTGTTCCGCGCTTCAACTTTAAGGCTATTCCCCGGTGAGATTCCGCATAGTGCGCCCACATCAGCAGGTTTAGCGGAATTTTCTTTTCTGATAGTGAAAAGCAACAGGTTCCGACACTAGAGCTCAGTTGTTCAATTACATTGTTTGCAAGTTCAAATTTATACTCATCTATCCTTTCACTGGGTATCAGGAAGTTCTCGATTACCGACTTTCCGCCGTGAAGGACAAACCTCAGCCCTGCTATAGACGGCTCAATATTGGAGCGCATACGTATATCAAGTGATAGCTCAAACGGATCGTTGTATGAGTTAGGCGGAGTAAATCGGATAGTTTCTTCTTGCAGGAACGAGTTCGCTGCCACCACACCAAGGTATTTGAATAAGTTTTCGGCCATATCGGCTGTGCTCCAGAAACATAACGAATGACATGGACTCCCCCTCATCAGGCTTTGCCACACTTGGTAAATCTGATGACGAAATCGCCGGAGGCAACCACGTAATAATCTATCTATGGTATTGATTTAGCCAAACATTGATTCAGTATCCACGGTGAGGTTCACCAATGCAAGGTCTTGATCAACAGAACAATACCGCGATCAAAAGTCCTTTCGACGTTTGTCAATATCCCGCTGGCTATGGCTAGGATGAAAGTCTGTGGAGCCTCTCATTATCGGTCCAGTCAGTCCGTAAAATCCCGATATCAGTCTTTCAGGAGTAACCACTTCACCAGGAGATTGCAACAACCAATGATGATGTAATTTTCAGATCTTTGCGGGAAAACCTGATAATGCTGCGGGCACATTTGATGCCTTCTAACGAATGAGGAACCGCAACCGCACAGTCCATAAGGGTCATGGCATAAATGCCACTCAACAGACTTAATGTAGAGCGGCAGTTCAAACCCTTGCATTACCTGACGCTGTTGTTGACAACCGGGGAAGTCCAGAATCCGCTGGTTTTACTTGTTAGGACTTTGTTGCTCGATTCTCTCTATTATTTTGGAAGCCACTGCATCTTCGTTGGGGCCACTAAAAATACTCATTACTCCAAAAACAATAGTAAATACCAGACCGATAATAGCCAATGGGACTGACCATTTGTTAGTTTGATGAGTTCGTTGATGCTCACTACTTCTCACAGATAGTACTGTGCTAAGTTCATCAATAAAATAATTTGTACTCTCGGTTGCCTCTTTAGCTTCGATTGAATCTTTCAACCCCTTAAGGAGTCTTCTTTCTTCTGATGGAAGACTATCGAAAGGCTTGACTTGCTTCTCAGCTTCTATTAATAACTTTAGTTTACTTATGTAATCTATATTATGTTTACTTTCGCTTTGCGCGTTCAATTTATGAACAAGAAAGTCTTCAAGTAGGTGAGATATGGCAATGTTTGTTTCAAACTCTCGCTCTACTGATGATTTTACATATTTTAAAAACTCTAAATCAATATCGTGACCAGCATCTAAGTGAGAGTTTAGCAACTTGAAAAGTTTATCCTTGGCCTTCTCTTCCCTTTTTTCTGGCTTAATGATCTGTGAAGTAACAACATTACTTAACACTGCCATTGCAACAGCCACTAATCCTACGGTGGCAGTAGAGTCTTTCAATGCTTCGATAATTACTTCAAACGACAATTGTATCTCCTTTTGCGTGTAGCCCTAACGCTCCAAGAAGGGTCGCACGTTAGTGCGTCCCACTTACTTGGCTTGTTTTATACCTTTTGACTCTAACGCACTTTTAATACTTTTAATTAGCTCTTCGTTTTCTCCACTCGCTAAGGCGATGCCCTTATTAAAGCTTTGAATATAATCCAAAGAGGAACTCGAGAAACCATTTTTAGAGATAAACAATGCGTCATCAATATCGGTTGGAAATTTATTTAATGTATCTTTGATTACACTCGCCGAAAGTGGTCTTGAATGTGACTTAACTTCAACGGCTATCAGCCGCTCTCCAAGTTTTGCTAGAAGATCGTAACCTTTATCTGGTGACTTCAGTGAAGCTTCTTCAACCTCAAAATTTAGATTTCTAAGAATATCTGCGACGGTTCTCTCGTATTCAATCGCATCTCTGAAATGCGACCGTATATTTTTCTCACCGTCATTTCCTGTAACTATTTCTATAGTTCCACCGTGGCTATTTTTTAGTGTGACAACTTTTTGATTAAGGTTTTTCTTGGCCAACCTTTTTGTAAAGAAAACGGCAATGGCTGTAACTATTGATGAGAGTATGCCGATCAAAACACTCATAAGGTCAATATTCATGATACATACTCCTTAGCTGTACTAAGAATAATACTGAAAACATAAAGTCCTGCTCCAGCTAAGATTTGAGCAGGAAAACCAAGAAAAAGTACTGGTGAACTTTGAATAGATAAAGTGCAAATCCAAAACCATATAAATAGAGAAACAAACAGAAATAACCACATCAAGTTTACGAAAACTTGGTCTCTTTTCGATACTTTGACCCATCGCTCACCTTCATCTGTCTCAAACTCAAATTCTTTTAATTTTGTAAGTGGTACCAAGAAAGAAATACCCGTCGCTGCTAAAGTTGGACCAACGAACCCGAAGGTATCGACATTAACCAGATTTCTAAGCAAAGCTTCAAACGAAACCAATATAATAGGAAAACCATACACAATCAGCGCATGCATTTATTAGCTCCTTTGCCCATTGTTTCCTCCCTCATAGGTATAACAGAGTATTAAGCAGCATGCTCGATAACACTCATTGTATTTTGATAACATATTAGACAATTCATTATGCTTATCAAACATTTAAGTCCTGATTTGATATCTATGTCCGGTTTTACGTTCGGTCAAAACATGCATGTGCGTATAACGAGACCTCATAAGCACTCAACAACGGAGAATAAAGCGCTTATTTTCAACAGCATAAGCTGATTGGCCCTGAGAAAATTGAGCAATTTCTGTCTCGTTAACACTCCCCGAGATAAGCAGAAAATGGTAATTCTCACTTATCACTGTTTGTCAGAGCAGATCAACTGTCCAGCCCCGAATGTCTTATCCGCATTTGATAACCGGTAGATCCCGCCACTTGGTGGTGTACTGCGGGGAGAGAAATTCACGGCGCATCGCCCACTTGGGGGTGATCCCCTGCGCGGCCATGAACACAGTATCTGAGCCAAACTTTCCATTGATGCCGTCGAAAGCTTTCATCAGCGTTGGATCTGCTGGGGAGGTGTTGAACAAGTCCTGCTGGGCATGGCGGGCATCTTCCAGGTCAATTAACCCGACGCCCACCTTGTAGTAGCGAACACCCGGAATAAAGAGTGATTTGGCGGCTTGGGATGCGATTTGTGTCAGCTGCCGGGTGTCATCTGTCGGAAAGGCAAACCGGTACTGAAAACGTCTGCTCACTGGCGCTTCGTCGTACGGCGAGTTCCCGGCAAAAATGAGTATCTGGCGGCACAGCGATTGTTGTCGGCGCGCCTTGGCGGCGGCAATACCAGCGTGTTTACACAGTGCCTGCTCCAGTTCGGTTAGGGACGTGATCCGCTGGCCCATACTGCGGGTTGAGAAGATCTGTTTCTTGTCTGCTCTCGCTTCATCCCACACTTTGCAGGGCTGGCCGTTGAGCTCTCGAACGGTCCGCTCCAGTTCAACATTAAACTGCTTTCTTGCGAGACCAGGCGGCATATCGGCCAGCTGCAACGCCGTTTCAATCCCCACCAGCGATAACCGCCTGGCGATACGCCCACCGATCCCCCATATGTCTCGGGTTGTCATCTGCGCCAGTACCGAACGCCATGCCCTGCTCTCATCCAACACACAAACGCCCTGGTAGCCGGGGATTTTCTTTGCCGCGTGATTCGCCACCTTGGCCAGCGTCAGCGACGGCCCCATGCCGACACATAGAGGCAATCGACACTCTTTCCATACCGTCCGTCTCAGCAAGCTGCCATGGGCCGCGAAATCCGGAATCGCTTTACTGCAGCGCTGAAAGGAAAGAAAGGATTCATCAATGGAGTAGATATGTTGCTCCGGCGCAAAGCGGCCGATCACCTCCATCATCTTGGCGGACAAGTCACCATAGAGCTCGTAATTGGACGAACAGACAATCACGCCTTTAGCTTTACACAGCCCCTTCACTTCAAAGTACGGCTTGAATTTTTCAATGCCGGCTTCGCGCGCCTGGCGGTTTGCGGCCACGATACAGCCATCATTATTGCTGAGCACAATGATCGGCCTGCCACGCCAGTCTGGCCGGTAGACCTGCTCGGCAGAGCAATAGAAGCTATTAGCATCCACCAGGGCAAACATCAGGCCTCCAGTAACCGGCTGGCCCGGTGGCAGCGTATCGAGCGGACCACTACGCCTTCGACAGAAAACTGATCATCGCCACCGATCCAGATCGGCGGGTACCCAGAGGTTGCAGAGAGCAACCGCCGCTGACGGACATCGATGATCTTACAAACGAATTCACCATTGAAATTGGCGACGATGACATCGTGGTCTGCCACCGAGACATGACGATCTACAATCAGGATATCGCCATCGAATATCCCGACCCCTTCCATCGAGCGCCCCTGTGCTCGCCCGATAAAGGTGGCACTGGGATGTTCAACCAGGAGTTCATCCAGGCTGAGCGGTAACTGAAGGTAATCGGCGGCCGGGCTCTCAAAGCCTGTGATCCCGGCACTTGCACAAATTGGAATGACGTTCATATTGCAAAATACTGTTTATTTATACAGTATTATTTTCAACGCTACCGGGGCGTTTTGCAAGCGCTCTATCACTTCAATGGATCAACAGATGAAAAGGTAAGCAGGATGTGCGGACGATTCAGCATCGACAGCTGGCTGGCAAAAACGGTGAGGGATGAAATGGAGTGGAAGGATCCGTGCTGACAAGCTTGGGTCTGAAAGGAATTTGAAGGGAGGCCGGAGTGGGATCGCTCGAACTGTACCCGCCAACGTGTTTGGCAGTGTATGTATCAGTCCAAGTAAAAAGCCCCCATCGGTTCATGGGGGCTTTTTTTCACAAAGATGGGGGCTAAAAAGGGGCTATTTGGGGGGCTAAATACCGCCCCAACTTCCATTTTACTGTTTATGCATACAGCACAGTCAAAATGAAAAAGCGCCCCTTTCGGAGCGCTCTCAATCTTATTCCCAATCAAGGATAACCTTGCCGGAAAGCCCGCTACGCATGGCGTCGAAGCCTTTCTGGAAGTCATCCACCTTGAAGTGGTGGGTGATAATTGGGTTCAGATCCAGGCCAGATTGGATCAGGCTTGCCATCTTGTACCAAGTCTCGAACATTTCGCGACCGTAGATGCCTTTGATGATCAAACCTTTGAAGATCACCTGGTTCCAGTCGATGCCCATGTCTGATGGTGGAATACCCAGCAGCGCAATCTTACCGCCGTGGTTCATGTTGGTCAGCATGCTGTTGAAAGCTGCCGGGTTACCCGACATTTCCAGACCGACATCGAAGCCTTCAGTCATGCCCAGCTCAGCGGCAACATCTTCCAGCTTCTCTTTGGCAACGTTCACTGCACGGGTCACGCCCATTTGACGCGCCAGATCCAGACGGTATTCGTTCACATCGGTGATCACCACATGACGGGCACCGACGTGTTTGGCAACGGCTGCAGCCATGATCCCGATTGGGCCTGCACCGGTGATCAGCACATCTTCACCCACCAGGTCGAACGACAGCGCGGTGTGAACGGCATTGCCGAACGGGTCGAAAATCGACGCCAGATCGTCCGAGATCTCGTCCGGGATTTTGAATGCATTGAATGCTGGGATCACCAGATATTCTGCAAACGCGCCTTCGCGGTTGACGCCCACACCAATGGTGTTACGGCACAGGTGCGTCCGGCCGCCACGACAATTACGGCAGTGACCACAGGTGATGTGACCTTCACCGGAGACGCGATCGCCGATTTCAAAACCGCGAACTTCCTGGCCGATGCCAACCACTTCACCCACGTATTCGTGACCCACAACCATCGGAACCGGAATTGTCTTTTGTGACCACTCATCCCAGTTGTAGATGTGAACGTCGGTACCGCAAATCGCAGTTTTCTTAATTTTGATCAGCAGATCGTTATGGCCAAGCTCCGGCTTGTCCACTTCGGTCATCCAGATGCCTTCTTCAGGCTTCAGCTTTGAAAGCGCTTTAATTTTCATAATCTCTTGTCCGAATGACTCTCCCGCAATGGTTCGGGAGAGTAAAATCTATTCATTGCTCGTTATTCACAACCTGGTCGTACAGTTCCAGGTCGTCTCAGGCCCAAGTCGTTTCAGAGGCCCAATCGCCTGAATTAGATGATGCCCATGTCTTTACCGACTTCGATAAAGGCATCAATCGCTTGGTCCAACTGCTCGCGGGTATGGGCCGCAGACATCTGTGTACGGATACGGGCTTGACCTTTCGGCACCACCGGGAAGGAGAAGCCAATCACGTAAATACCTTTCGCCAGTGCGCGCTCGGCAAACTCAGCCGCCACTTTCGCATCACCCAGCATGATTGGGATAATTGCGTGGTCAGCGCCTGCCATGGTGAAGCCGGCTTCAGTCATGCGGGCACGGAAATGCGCCGCGTTGTCCCACAGCTGATCGCGTAGTGAGCCGCTTTCGGCCAGCAAGTCCAGCACACGCAGAGACGCAGAAACAATTGCCGGTGCCACAGAGTTCGAGAACAGGTATGGACGAGAGCGCTGACGCAACCAGTCGATCACTTCTTTCTTACCGGAAGTATAACCGCCAGATGCACCACCCATGGCTTTACCCAGGGTCCCGGTGATGATGTCGATGCGACCCATTACGTCATGGTACTCGTGAGTACCGCGACCGTTGTCGCCCATGAAGCCAACTGCGTGAGAGTCATCAACCATCACCAGCGCATTGTACTTGTCCGCCAGGTCACAGATTGCAGGCAGGTTCGCCACTACGCCGTCCATCGAAAACACACCGTCGGTCACGATCAGCTTATGACGCGCGCCCGCTTCATCTGCAGCAATCAGTTGTTGCTCCAGCTCAGCCATGTCGTTGTTGGCGTAGCGGAAACGCTTGGCTTTACACAGACGCACACCGTCGATGATCGACGCGTGGTTCAGGGCATCAGAGATGATGGCATCATCCGGGCCAAGAATCGTTTCGAACAGGCCGGCATTGGCGTCGAAACAAGAGGTATAAAGGATGGTGTCTTCCATTCCCAGGAAGTCAGACAGCTTGCGCTCGAGCTCTTTGTGCGCGTCCTGCGTACCGCAGATGAAACGCACCGATGCCATCCCGAAGCCGTGCTGATCCATCCCGGCTTTTGCCGCTTCAATCAGATCAGGGTGATTCGCCAGGCCCAGGTAGTTGTTGGCACAGAAGTTCAGGACTTCCTCGCCGGTGTTAATCGAAACAGCCGCTTTTTGTGCTGAAGTGATCACACGTTCTGATTTGTACAAACCTTCAGCTTTTACTTGTTCGATTTGCTGTTTGATTTGGTCGTAGAATGCAGCTGACATGATGTTCCTCTCATTAGATTCTGCAAATGCACGCCGTAACGTCATTCACCAGACAGATGACCTTATAAACAGGTTAGGTGATCTGTCTGAAAAAATGTTCAGTTAACAGGATGTTTCAACGCCAGCCATTCTAATCCAAGCCTATTCGGACTATTATCCCCTGACCTGGAAAAGGACTCTTGAACTATGGACACAAATACCCTGATTGCCTTAATGCCGGAACTGGCGGTTTTTAAGATTGTCGTGGATGAAGGCAGCTTCACGGCTGCCGCGAAAAAACTGGGGGTCACCCCATCGGCCCTCAGCAAGCAGATCTCCCGGTTGGAAACGACGCTCTCGGCAAAACTGCTTGAGCGGACCACCCGCAAACTGGTGATCACCCAGTCGGGCCGGGGGATCTACGATCAATGCTGCACCATATTGCAGGCGACCAAGCAAGTGGTGGAATTTACCAGCTCAGAGCATGAAACGCCGTCCGGCTCTTTGACCGTGGCTGCGCCAAAAGCGTTTCTGAGTATTGTGCTGCAACCGCTGGTAACCCCTTTTCTGACCCAATACCCGAACATCGAGTTAAAACTCAAGGCCTCCGACGGCGACATCGATCTGATTTCCGAAGGCATCGATGTGGTCTTTCGCCTCACCGAAAAACCAAGTGAAGGGCTGGTGCTGAAACAAATCGGCAAAGTCCGCCTGAGCCTGTGCGCCAGCCCGGATTACCTGGCCCAGCGCGGCACGCCGCGCGTGCCGACCGATCTACTGAACCACGATTGCATCTATTTGGGGGAAACAACCACCGACCATATCTGGGATTTTGTCAAAGATGATGAATTCCACTCGATTCCGGTCAAAGGGCGTTATGCGGTCAACCACTCCCAGATGCGGCTGAAAGGGGTGCTGGATGGCTTGGGGATCGGGATTTTTCCGGATTTTGTGATCAAACGCGCGCTGGAAGAAGGCAGCGTGGTTGAGGTGCTGGATGACTGGACTCTAAAAGGCAACTACCAAGGGGATATCGTGTTGCAGTTCGCCCAGACCAAATTCATGCCGGCCCGGCTGCGGGTTTTTATCGACTATGTCTCCGAGCACCTGTCCCAGTACACCGTGGAATCATAATAAACTTCAAACCCGGATTTTATTAGCACAAATCTGACCATACGGGCTTATCAGAGCATCAGCTATACTGGATTTAGTCCAAAGGGTATCAAAATACTCCGCTGATTGATCCACTCAGCACGTGGCATCGTTATACCAATCAAAGTAAGTGATCAGAAATAGCGCAGGAAAAATGTTTGAGAACAAGGCGGAATTTTTTGATAAGTAGTTATTCTACAGTCAAAAATTCTAACGCAGTTATCGAGCGTTTTAACAAGCTAGGATGGCCAGTTATTTACTGCGATTGGTATTTCAAGGATGTAGCCATATTGAATGGATCTGACCAATATCAGGAGCGTGCCGATGAACGAGTTCCAGCAAAACCGATGCTGCGCCCTGCTCAGTCATGTCTTGCCCTGCAATACCTTGCTCTACTACTTCCTGTGCGGCACTCTGTGCTTCGCCCTGATGACGGTCGCTCCCTCTGTACGAGCTTATCCGCCGGATTCCCTGCACTGGCATCATCGCAGTATCCTCTATTTTGCGCCGCAGAACGATCAGCATGTTCAGGCATTTCTGCGCGAAGCGCTGATGAACGATTGCCTACTGCAAGAGCGCGATGTTGTGACCATTGTGATCACCCACGACGGCTTTAACCAACCCGCCAACCTGTTCAGCCCCGAGGATATTCGGATGCTGACACAAAAATATAACATTGCCCCGGATGCCCACACCGCGATCCTGATTGGCAAAGACGGCAAAGAGAAGCACCGCTGGAGTGACGCAACCAACTGGCGTTATCTTACTGAATTGATTGATAGTATGCCCCTTAGACAGCAAGAAATGGCGAAGCAAACCAGCCGCTGTTCGATTTGATTTCTTGTGACGCATTTCCAAAAAATGCTCTACGCCTCCCCAACTACGCCGCCCGACCCGCTTTCAGGGTGGATTTCATCACGTGCCAGAGCCAGTATGGTGTGCCTCGTCAACCTTCCAATCACGACAGAGAAGAATCATGATGAAGACACCCTACTTATTCCACGGTCAGGATGCCTTTTGGGCCACACCGGCCCGGGATCACCTGAAAGTCACTTTGGTGAGCGAGTCCGATCGTCAGGTTTCAGCTATTTTTGTCCGTTGCGAACCAGATAACGAAGAAGAGCTGCTCGATATGTCGCGCGGTGAAACCCACGGCCGCCTGCAATACTGGCATGGAGAGATCCCGCTTAACAGTGATATTCCCCTGACCCACTACTGCTTTAAGATCATGCAGAACAACCGCCAGTGGTGGCTACACGCACAGGGCGTGACCCCGCGGGTGCCGGGCAAAGAAGCTCACTTTAAATACAACCGCCAGGCACAGCCGCCAGCCTGGGTCAAACAACAGGTGTTCTACCAAATTTTCCCGGACCGCTTTGCCAACGGCGATCCGGCGCTTAGTGTACAGTCTGATGAGTACTGCTTGCGCGGTCATGAACGGCCAACCATCGCCAAAGCCTGGGGTACACCGGTGTCCAGCCATGATGAAGGCAACGGGCCAAATGAGTTTTACGGCGGCGATTTAGCCGGGATTCAGAGCAAACTGGATTATCTTCAAAAGCTGGGGATCACAGCCCTTTACCTGAACCCAATTTTTGCCGCGCCGAGCAACCATAAATATGACACCACGGACTATCACCGGGTCGACCCGCACCTGGGCACCAATACGCAATTTGCCGATATGGTGGGCGATCTGCACCAGCGTGGGATGAAGATCATTCTGGATGCCGTCTATAACCATACCTCGGTTGATCATCCCTGGTTTGATAAATACCAGCGCAACACGGACGAGCCGGGTGCGTACAACCACCCGGACTCAGCGTATCGCGATTACTACCAGTTCGACGGCGACAGCAATGAGTATATTGGCTGGAAAGGGATCAGCTCGCTGCCCAAATTGAACTTTTCCAATCCGGCGGTACAAGACTTCATCTATGCCGGAGAAGAGGCGGTGATCAAACACTGGCTCCGCCCGCCTTACCAGATTGACGGCTGGCGCTTTGATGTCATTCATATGCTGGGCGAAGGTGCCGGGGCGGTAAACAATGCCCGTTATGTGAAAGCGTTCCGGGATGCGGCCAAATCGGTCAACCCCGACAGCTATGTGCTGGGCGAGCACTTTTTCGAAGCCAGCCAGTGGCTGCAGGGCGATCAGGAAGACGGCGCGATGAACTACTATGGCTTCGCCCACCCGGTACGGGCCTTCTTTACCGGGTTGGATATTGCCTACCACCGCTGCCAGATCGACGCTGAGGAACTCGTGGCTTGGCTCGACGAAGCCCGGGGGAAAATCCCGTGGCAAAACCAGCTCAGCCAGTTTAACCAGCTCGACAGCCATGACACCATGCGTTTCCTGACCATGCTTGAAGGCGATCAGGACACCATGAAATTAGCCCTGCTGATGCTATTTGCCTATGTCGGCACCCCTTGCCTGTATTACGGCACCGAAGTTGCGCTGGAAGGCGGTCAGGATCCGGACAACCGCCGCTGCTTCCCGTGGGAACGCACGGAGAAGCCAAATGCGATGTTTGACTATGTCTCGCACCTGATCCAACTGCGCAAAAACACAGCTGCACTTCAGGAAGGCAGTCTGCAATGGCTGTATGCCGAGCATCAGCAGCTGGCGTTTGCCCGGACACTAGGCGATGAAATTGCCCTGTGCCTGATCAACAATAGCGAGAATGCCAAAACACTCACCTTGCCGGTCTGGCAGCTGGGGATTGAGCACGCGGTGTTGCAGGATCAACTGACCGGGGATGAATGGCAAGTGAAAGACGGTCAACTGTCCATGACGCTGGCAGGCAAGGAAGGTTTGTTACTCACACTGACTTAACTGGAACCGGGGGAGCAAAGCGATACTGGCTGCTCCCCTGTAAAACAACAGAGCAACACAATACCCCCAAAAGGCAGTATAAAGCTCCAGAAAACAACCAGCACAATAGTTAACACCGCCAGACAATAAGAAATAGGCATTGGATTTGCCTATTTCTTTTTCGGGTGGCAGAGTTTTCCATGAACTTTGTTCTTCTAATGCAGAGAAATTCAGCCGAAGCGCCGTCCACGCACTGAATATCATTACTTTTCATCTGCTTTTCAGTGCCCATCTCAAAAGAAACTCATCATTTCCGTGCCTCGCACAAACTAAGTCTCTGATCAGTTTACAAAAGGTAAATGAATCGTTAAAAAATAAGTATGACGAATTCATATCACCCCAACAGCACAAAGCCTCAAAAGTATGACAAAGATCACCCGACCAAACCGATCCAGATCACAATTCACAAGCCATTAATTTTACTAGGATAAAAACGACGCAAACGTTACACTGCGCCGCATAAAAATGACAACACCGAACAGGATTTATGCCTGTCTCTTTTCCCCAACGTGAAAGGTCCTAAGTAAAGATGAGTCCGGAAAAATATCTTCTAGACTGGCAAACAAGCCAAACCAATGCAGAATCCATCTCACCACTTCTTGGCCAGCTATACCGTCAGAAAGGCGTTGAAGTCCTGCTGTTCGGCCGCCAAATTGTGAATGCTTCTGTCATCGATATCATCAAAGCACACCGCTTTGCACGCCGTTATACCGGCAGCGAGCTGTCCCCAGCGCAAACTCTGCCGCTGGTTAAAGCGCTTACCGAAATGGACCTGTCCCCTTGCCGTATCGATGTTGGCCGTATGGCGCACGACTACTGGAGCAAGAACGAAGACGAAAGCAACCTGACTGATTACCTGCAAACAGCCCTGGCTGAATCGCTAAGCAGCTCGCAGTCTCTTGAGTCACGTGATGTCGTGCTGTACGGCTTTGGTCGTATCGGTCGTCTGCTGGCTCGCCTGCTGATTGACAAGAGCGGTCAGGGTTACCCACTGCGCCTACGTGCCATTGTGGTTCGCGGTAAAGGCGGTGATCTGGAAAAACGTGCCAGCCTGCTGCGCCGTGACTCCGTACACGGTCAGTTCAACGGCAGCATCACTGTTGATGAAGAGCGCAAAGCAATTATCGTCAACGGCAACTACATCCAGGTGATCTACGCGAACAGCCCTGCAGATGTTGACTACACTGCCTATGGCATCAACAACGCTCTGGTTGTCGACAACACGGGTATGTGGCGTGACGCAGAAGGCCTGAGCCAGCATCTGGCTTCTCCGGGCGCCGCGAAGGTTCTGCTCACAGCCCCGGGCAAAGGCGATATCAAAAACGTGGTCTTCGGTGTGAATGAGTCTGTGATCCTGGATGAAGACAAGATCATCTCGGCAGCCAGCTGCACCACCAACGCCATCACCCCGGTGCTGAAGGCGGTCAACGACAAGTACGGCGTGCTGTCTGGCCACATCGAAACAGTTCACTCGTACACCAACGACCAGAACCTGATTGACAACTTCCACAAAGGCGACCGTCGTGGCCGCTCAGCGGCGCTGAACATGGTTCTGACCTCGACGGGTGCTGCGAAAGCCGTTGCCAAAGCGCTGCCGGAAATGGCCGGTAAGCTGACCGGTAACGCTATCCGCGTCCCAACGCCAAACGTGTCGATGGCGATTGCCAACCTGAACCTGGAAAAAGATGTTTCTGCAGAAGAACTAAACAACTACCTGCGCGAAATGGCTATCAACTCGCCACTGTCCGGCCAGATTGATTACACCCAGTCGACTGAAATCGTATCTACCGACATTGTTGGCTCTCGCCATGCCGGTGTGGTTGACGGCGAAGCGACGATTGCCCAGGACAAACGCTGTGTGCTGTACATCTGGTACGATAACGAATTCGGCTACAGCTGCCAGGTTGTTCACTGTATGGAACAAATGATGGGTGTTCGCTACAACACGTATCCAGCTGTATAACAATCGCTAGCTGAAAGATAACTATAAATACCCTCTTGCTCTTTGCCGCCTCCGCTCCACGGGGCGGCATTTTTCATCTCAGACAAACATGTAACAACGCCCTTCCCGGCTGCAAACTTTCCTTATTTCCTAAAACGCATAACCATTGGCACCGGCCACCGCCCCGAACACCGCGATCAAACTCAGGCTCAGCAATCCCTGGTGCATTCGGTGCAGCCAGACAAAAGCCCGTTCGCTGTTTTTCACCGCCTGCTGGTGAAACCAGCGATGCAGCACCAGAGGCTCCAATACAAAGAGCACCAGAGTGAAAATCCCCCACACCACGGTCATCAGGTGCATCCACCAAAACTGCGGGTGCAGGTACCGATCCCATGCGTTGAGCGTTTCCAGCATGTAATAGCCACTGACGCCAGTGATCAGAGTCGTGAGCTTGGCCTGTAAACCGAACCGGCCTTCCAGTTGTTCAAACAATGCCAAACGTTGATCGGCATCCGTGGTCTTTCTGAGTGAAGGGATCAGCACAGTCGTCACAAAGGCCACCCCACCAATCCACATCACCACCCCTGAAACATGCAATACCCTGGCTAGTACCAGTAATTCAAAGTCACCCATAAGCGTTTCCCTTGATTGAACTTTTTCATCAACAGGCAAGCAAAATCACCTTGAAACAATCATACATTTAAAATGTATGTTATTCCATTTCCTTATTTCCTCCTCATTCTTTCCATTTTTGCTGACCATTGTGACCTTATTCTTAGCCACAGTAATCACCACAAGGAAGGAACAAGATGTCTCTGCGTCAGTTTCTGACAACAACATTCAGCGCCCGCCGGGCACAACGAACTCGTCACCTGTTTGGTTCAGAGCCGCTCCTCCCGGCAGTTGAGCGACTGGTTTACCGGGAGCACCTGGTCGAAAACGCCACCGGAAACACCGATGACTGGAAAGCCAAAGTCAATCAACAGGTGATCTCCGGCGATCTGGACTCGCTGAAAGAACGTATCGACAGGTGGTGCGACAAACAAGTGGCCGTGAAACCCGGCTCGAAGCACTTTGGTAGCGCCGCATTCACGCGTCAAATCGTGATTCATCGCGGCTTTAAAATTATCAACGACACCGGCGAATCAAACGGATGGTACATGCTGCATCGGGGTCAGCTGTTCAAAGGAACACGCGTCGCGATTGAACAGAGAATCAACCAGGCGCTGGCGAGAGCACAATACGCCTGAATCCAGTCAAAAGTTATTCGCGGGCTTGGGACCCAAAAAAACGCTCTTTATGATTTCGTTACTGATTTTTCGCCCAGTTGATGGGAACGCGTAAGGCATTCATGATGGTCAAGTTTGTCACCCTATTTCTCACTTCTTCCGCCCTGACGGCGTGTATTCACGAGGAGCGTCAGCCAACTTATACTGCATCAGCCTACGAATTGCAGCGCGATACCTTGTTCCCGTTTACCGTGGTTGATAGCGGCCTGAACCAGTGCTTCGAGCAATCGCCACAACCGATCCCATGCCCGTCGCGCCATCAGCCGTTCACCGGACAGGATGCCCAATATACAGCGCCGGCTTCGCAATATATCGACAATGGTGACGGCACAATCATCGATCAAACTACGGGCTTGATGTGGCAGAAGAGCTATACCCTGGTGACGTTGGCGCAAGCCGAGGCTGCTGCCAAAGAAGCAATGCTCGGCGGCTACCCTGACTGGCGCCTGCCAAACGCCAAAGAGCTGTTTTCGCTGGTGAACTTTTCAGGGCAGTACAGGGAGAATCCCTACAACAGCATTGAGGCAGCTGCCGATGCGATGCCTTTTATTGACACGGCATACTTTGATTTCCAGTATCCGGCTTCCCATAACCTCAATGCCATTTTTGCTACCCGCACCCGGCTCTCCGGAGGAAAGATCACCCACGGTGATGTGGTCTATACCGTCAATTTCGCCAGTGGCCAGCTCAAAGCCTATCCGGTTGAGCCCTCACAAAATCGCCGCTTTTACATCCGGCTGGTCCGGGGGAATCCAGATTATGGCAAGAACCGCCTGATTGATAATGGCGACGGCACGATCTCTGATGTGGCCACCGGCCTGATGTGGAGCACCCTGGACAGTATGCGGCCACTCAGCTGGCAGGACGTCCTCCAATATGCAGAAAACCTTAGCTACGGCGGCTACCTCGACTGGCGGGTCCCCAATATTAAAGAGCTCCAGAGCATTGTCGATTACAATCGTGTGGCGACAGGCAAACCACCGATTTCCCCTCGGTTTGTGACGTCCCTGTATCAACGTGAATCCGGGGACATTGACTATGCCCTGTACTGGAGCTCTACCAGCATAAAAAGATCTGCCGGCGCATCGACTATCCAGTTTGGTCACTCGACCGGGGATGCACTGCTGGCGCATTACCACGAGCCGGCAACCCGGGGACTGGATCTCCCGGGGGTACAGCACACCAGTCTCAAAATTGTCCAGGCAGGCAATGGGCTGAGCATCTTGGGTGGCAAGCGGCAGCAAAAGCACTTTGTCCGCGCCGTGAGAAATATTCATTAATCAGGCAACAGAGGCGCTGACACGGAACCATTCAAACCGCCCACACGCCTCTGAATCTGCTCGAAAGGAAAGCATCATGACGTTACCTCGCCGCCAATCTCTGATCCCAGCAGAATCCGTCACGCTGGTCCGGGCCCGAAACCTTCACAGTCCTCCGCTCGGCTGCCGCTAACTATCGACATCGCCCCGCAGTCTTTAACCAAGCCCAAACAACCCGCTGAGCCCAGGAAAATATACACTCGGGAGCAGGCACAAATGGTCCAATTTTCAGCGGATATGATGAAACAACTGTACCGACATCAAGTGATCCAGAACATCAATCTGGCCCTGCTGACGATGCTCGTCATAGTCTTATTCTGGCTGTGACCCATGAGTGGGTATCGGTTTAACACCATTGAGACTCAAACTAACGGGAAGAAAGCTGTGCTACGCGCGTTTGCTGCGACTGCATCCGCCGTGCCCGAAGCTCAATGGCCAGCAGCAGAACAAACGCCAGTGAAATCGCACCCAGGCTGATCAGCAGGGCCTGCTTATAGCCAAAAGCGCCCGCAACCACCCCCATTAATGATGTACCGGCCATCGTGCCAACCGCCATCGCATTGGTGTAGAACGCGGATGCTTTCCCGACATGTTCCGGTGCTTCATCCTGAAGCAGACTGATCCCAAGCCCGACAAATATTCCGAAAAACAGACCATTAAAAACCTGCAGGATAACAAATGCCAAAGGCGTTTCAGCCACTTGCAGACCGATGTAAAACACGGCCGCCAGCAGGAAACTGCACAGGATCACCGGACGCTTGCCGTATCGGCTCGCCCAGCGCGCCGACAGCAGCATCACCGGGATCTCGAAGGCTGCCGTCAACCCGATCAAAACGCCAGGAAAAGAAGTTGACATCCCAAGCGTTTCCGTCAGATACAACGGAATACTGGTGATATAGGTACTGTTGGCAATATTGGCCAGGAAAATCACCAAGCCGAGCCACCAGACCCGAGCTGGCAGCCGTGCTTTCTCCTGTGCAGCGTCTTTCTTCACGTCCTGGCTATCGAGCTCGATCGATTGAACTTGGCGACGGTCATCACCGGAAATCGCCCGCCAGGTGAACAGACCCACCAGCACCGCAATTGTACCAGCCAGAAAGAAGTTACCCTGAAAGCCAAACTGCTCAACAGAAGCAAACGCCATTGCCGGACCGATGATCCACACCAGAGATACCGAGGATCGCATTTGCGAGTTGATCCGGGTGCTGTCCTGCCCCGAACTTTCTGCATAACGACGGATCATCGCCAGGATCATCGGGATCGACGCGCTCCCCAGCCCCATAAACAGCACGCCGGTCAACAGCACCTGCCAGAACGCCGTCGCCATCGAAAAACACAGCGCGGCCATTGCAATCCCCGCGACACCCAGCAGAAACAGCTTCTTGTCCTGCACGCCCCGATCCGATAACGCACCGAGGCGGTGGCTGATCACCATCCCCGACAAAGCGACACTGACGGTATACACCCCGATATAGCTCGGATCCAAACCGAGCTGTTTGACCAGAAACAGACTCATAATGGGCAAAATAAAAGAGAACGCCAGCGCGGTAAAACCGTTGACGAAAAAGAATCGCCCGGCTTCTCCTTTGACAAACAGCAACGCAGATTGATACACGCAAACTCCTGTTGGGATTCCATAAATTTAATGTGATGTACAGTTGTTTCACGCAACAAACATCGACGGGGCACAGCTTGGATAAACGCGACTATTGCAAGTCATCCAAGCCCAGCCAGTTCAGCAGGTGCACAGCCAGCTCATTCGGTTTTTCCAGCGGCAGCATATGCCCGCGCCCGGATGTCGGCAGCAAACCGATATGTCTATCCTGAGCCCTGGTTTGCAAGCGCTGAAACCAGTCGGTCTGGAGTAGCGGATCTCCTTCGCTGTAGTAAAACGTGGTGGGCACGCCAGCCGCCAATAAGTCCGCCATCAGATCTTGCCTTGCCGAGGCAGTCTGCAATTGAAGCCTGAATGTCGACTCACCCAACACGCGATCCATTTCAACAATGATGTCAATCAATGCTTCATCTGCGCTGGTATGATTCGGCTCAGCAAGCGGACACGATGAAGCTTGGCGATCCAAAAGATCAGCCGCCCGTTTGCGACTGATCCCCTTGTACCCATAACGATCCACCAGCACCAGAGCTTGCTGTCGCGCGGTCAGTTCCGTGTCGCTTAGTGCACAGGGCGTGTTAGAAATTACGAACAGCTGTTGAACCTGCGCCGGAAACTGGGTGCTAAAACTGGCAGCAAGATAGCCCCCGAGTGAAAAACCGACCAGATTAACCGGCCTTTGAGGCAGCAACTGTCGCAATTGGCTGAAATATGCTGATGGCGAGGCATGCTGATACGGTGGCAGGGGAATGATCTCAACAGCAGATTCCAGGTATGGCATCAGACGACACCACAACAGCGCGGTGCACATGGTACCCGGGATCAGGTAAATCTTTGGTTTCATTCGCCCTTCATCAATTCCAACTGTGACTCAGGGATACTAACTGAGCCCAAGTTTATTATCAAACTTATTACATATTATACCAATCGCATCAAACCGTGACGATTGAGATCACTATTGCGCCCATACAAAAAAGTCCGCACCTGCCTTGGCGACTTGCGTCAGCCAGGGACAGGTGCGGACCAGACAGTGAACCGAATACGGTCAGCCGGTTATTTATGCGTGTTTTTCACCCAGGTGCAGCCAGGTTTCAACCACAGTATCCGGGTTCAGCGAGACAGAGTCGATGCCCTGCTCCATTAACCAGTCCGCCAGATCTTCGTGATCCGACGGACCCTGACCACAAATCCCGACGTACTTCCCGGCTTTGTTGGCGGCTTTAATCGCCATCGACAGCATGGCTTTCACCGCGTCATTCCGCTCATCGAACATGTGGGCAATCTCACCAGAGTCACGGTCCAGACCCAGCGTCAGCTGCGTCATGTCGTTCGAACCGATGGAGAAGCCGTCGAAGTACTTGAGGAACTCATCCGCCAGAATCGCGTTCGAAGGCAGCTCACACATCATGATAACTTTCAGGCCGTTCTCGCCGCGACGCAGGTCGAACTTCGCCAGCAGGTCAATCACGCCCGCCGCTTCGCTCACGGTACGAACGAATGGGATCATGATTTCCACATTCTTCAGACCCATACGCTCACGAACACGCTTGATGGCTTCACATTCCAGAGCGAAACAATCTTCGAACTTCGGCGAAATGTAGCGAGAAGCGCCACGGAAGCCAAGCATCGGGTTTTCTTCAGTCGGCTCAAAGTGAACACCACCAATCAGGTTACGGTATTCATTCGACTTGAAGTCTGACATGCGAACAATCACGCGTTTTGGCCAGAAGGCAGCGGCCAGGGTTGAGATCCCTTCCGTCAGCTTCTCGATATAGAACTCAGCCGGATCCGAGTAACCAACGATACGCTGGTCGATTTCCGCTTTCAGCTCATCCGACTGCTCGCTGTAGTTCAGCAGCGCTTTCGGGTGAATGCCGATCATCTTGTTGATGATGAATTCCAGACGCGCTAGGCCAACCCCTTCGTTCGGAATGCAGGCGAAATCAAAAGCACGGTCCGGGTTACCCACGTTCATCATGACTTTCAGCGGCAGGTTCGGCAGATCGTCAACCGCAGAGCGGCGCACTTCAAACTCGAGCTCACCTTCATAAATGAAGCCAGTCTCACCCTGGGCACAAGAAACGGTCACTTCCTGGCCGTCAACCAGGGTGTCTGTTGCGTTGCCACAGCCGACCACAGCCGGAATCCCCAGTTCACGGGCGATAATCGCGGCGTGGCAGGTACGGCCGCCACGGTTGGTGACAATTGCTGCAGCACGCTTCATCACAGGTTCCCAATCCGGGTCTGTCATGTCAGCAACCAGCACGTCGCCTTTCTGCACCTGATCCATCTGACTCAAGTCAGAGACAACGCGAACCTGACCGGTACCGATGCGCTGACCGATAGCACGACCTTCAACCAGAACATTACTGTCACCATTGAGGTGGAAACGTTCCATAACCGTTGCATCATCACGTGAGCGAACCGTTTCCGGACGCGCCTGAACAATGAACAACTCGCCAGTCACCCCATCTTTCGCCCACTCGATGTCCATCGGACGGCCGTAGTGTTTTTCGATGATCATGGCTTGTTTGGCCAGAGACTCGATTTCAGCGTCGGTCAGCGAGAACTGCTTGCGCTCTTCTTCTGTGGTATCGAGAATTTCAACCTGTTTGCCCAGCTCTTTGCCGCCAGCGTAAACCATCTTGATTTGCTTTGACCCAAAGGTACGGCGAACCACTGCTGGATTACCAGCTTCCAGCGTTGGTTTGTGCACGTAAAACTCATCCGGGTTCACAGCGCCCTGAACAACCATTTCGCCCAGACCCCAGGATGATGTGATAAACACCACCTGATCGAAGCCGGACTCCGTATCCAGGGTGAACATCACACCCGAAGAAGCCACGTCAGAACGAACCATGCGCTGGATCCCTGCTGACAGCGCCACACCTTTGTGCTCAAAGCCCTGGTGAACACGGTAGGAAATCGCACGGTCGTTAAACAGCGAAGCAAATACGTGCTTCACAGCTTCAATCACCGCATCAATCCCACGAACGTTGAGGAAGGTTTCCTGCTGGCCGGCAAAGGATGCATCCGGCAGGTCTTCTGCGGTTGCGGAAGAGCGAACAGCAACAGACAGCATCTCGTCACCTTCACCCAGCTCCTTGTAACATTCACGGATTTCATGTTCCAGCTCAGCTGGAAGCGGTGCTTCAAGAACCCAATTGCGGATCGTTTCTCCTGCCTTTTGCAACGCACTCACATCATCCACATCCAGTGCATCGAGCAGATCATGGATGCGATCGTTCAGATCGTTCGCTTCAAGAAACTGATTAAATGCATGTGATGTCGTGGCATATCCATTTGGTACTTTCACGCCGGCATTCGCCAGGTTCGCAACCATTTCACCTAGTGATGCATTCTTTCCACCTACTTTATCAACATCGTTCATTGACAAAGCATCATACCAAACAACATTCTGTTGCACGGCAACTCTCCTTTATTGGATTCAACAGTTTATGTGGGCAACCCCTCAACGAAAACGATTGCTCTGGCAGTCAAAAAAATACTGCGTCACAATATGTCCCCGTCCCAGGTATTTTGTTTTACCTTAAGTATGTAAAACAAGAATAGATACCCTGTAAGGTTATTGTTATAAGTATTTAATGCCCTTTAAGTTACAGATTATTTTTAAGGATTCAACTTTTTATGCAGCGCAAATCCAATTTTCGTGATGTGTTTTACGTTTCTGACGGTACAGCGATTACTTCTGAAACACTTGGCCACGCAGTTTTGGGCCAATTTCCCATTGAGACCCGGCAAACGACCCTTCCCTTTGTCGAAACTGCCGATCGCGCTCACGATGTCCAGCGCAAAATCAATCTGGCCTATCAGGAGACCGGTGTCAAACCCCTGGTGTTCTACTCCATTGTGCTACCGGAAATCAAAGCCATTATCGAGCAGAGCCAGGCGAACTTTTATGATGTTCTGAACGCCCTGGTTGAGCCACTGAAACAGGATTTGCAAATGGAGCCCAAACCCATGCTGCACCGCTCCCACAGTATTAACAAAGATGCCGCCAGTTACCAGGATCGCATCGCAGCCATTGAGTACACCCTGGCCCATGATGATGGCATCTCGTTGAATAACCTCGAACAGGCTGACATCATTTTATTGGGGGTCTCGCGCTGCGGCAAAACCCCGACCAGCCTGTATCTGGCCATGCAATTCGGGATCCGCGCCGTGAACTATCCCTTCATTGCCGAGGATATGGATAAACTAAGGCTACCGGCTGCCATTGAGCCGTTTCGCTACAAAACCTATGGTTTGACAATCGGAACCGAACGCCTGGTCGAGATCCGAAATGGCCGCTATGCCAACAGTGATTATGCCAGCCAGCATCAATGTGAAACCGAGCTCAATAAGGTAGAATCTATGTTCCGTCGGGAAGCAATCCCGTACCTCAATACCACCTCGTTGTCGGTCGAAGAAATCGCCACCCGGCTACTGGATATCAGCGGGCTGAAGCGCCGGATGTGCTAATGAGAAACATTTTTGTCCTTGCAAAATAACCGAGTGTTTTACTCGGTTATTTCCCTATTGCCAGTCCTTAACGTGCGACAACCGTCTCACCTTGCTGCGGTTGTTCGTACGTCTTCTTGAGAATCACACCGCCGGCTCAAACCGGATAAAAATCGCCCCATCACCCACATCTTACTGCCGTCTCACCGCACATTCTCACTAGTGAGAGAGGAATTCTCATTTCAATTCAGTTGGTTATTAAAAACTCATTTTTCTCCCCGTGATTCATCAAAAAATCACCAGCGCTTGCAATATGCTTACTTTGAGCTTCACAAATAATTACAACGAGGTTCCTGAGATGATAAGGGCAGCGCTAGCAATCGGAGTGATCATGGCAGTGGCAGCCTGCGGCGGTGGGGGCTCATCCACGCAGATCACAGCCCCGGATCAAGCCGTCGGTAAACAGGTCAGCTTTGCGTTTATCAATACCACAGCGCAAGCCATTGACTACTTTCTCAAACGCAGTGACAACAGCAGCGCCCTATTTGACGGCAACCATCGCGTCGTAAGTAACAGCGTCGAAGTGGTTCAGCGGCACACAGAAAACTGGACTTCAAATACGCCGCTGACTGTTGATGTCGGTGCGATGGACACCAACAGCCAGACGACGCTGAGTACTATGTCTGAGTTGATCACCAACAACGGCGAACAATACTGGCTGCTGTCATGGAACGACGATGAAGCCGAGAACGAATCCCAGCTCACTGCGATCCGCTTTGCCGAGGCAACCGACACAGACAAAATCTATATTCGATTTTTCAGCTTAGCGGATCTTGATATCAGTGTGCTCAACGAGAGTATGTTTACCAGCAGCAAGGTGCAAAAAGGCCAGGTGTCGAGCCAGCAGCTCCTCGACGGGTGTGCCGGAGAGCTTTTCCTCGGCAGCGGCAGTAACTTAACCGCCCTGAATCTATGCGGGGAAGAGGTGGAAGTCGGTCACTCGTACCTGTTGGTGATGGATGGTGAAACCCTGATCCGGGTCGAGAAAGAACAATAACAACACAAGTAAAAACAATAAACTTGGGGAAATAATAACAATAAATAATAACGATAAATCAAAATAATAAAGCGCTATCGCAGTGGAAGCTGTGTTTTTTCAACGCACGGAATGTCTACAACTTATAACAGATGGGTCGGCTTGACGGAGTTCTTTTGTGCATGCAAGGGGAACAGAACTCACAAAGACGGCGGGCTCAATCAACTGTAGGCAGCGGTGGCAATGCCCCGGCATGATGTTCATGCCGGGGCTTTCGTTTTTTATCGACCGATTCAGATCACTTCGCTGCGACCGGCACCAGTTCCGCCTGCTCCGTTTTCTTCAGGAAGGCATAAGTCACACCGGTGACCACAGTCCCCGCAGCAATCGCCACCAGGTACATCAACACCGGGGTGATCGCATTCGGAATGAACAGCACGAATAAACCCCCGTGTGGTGCCATCAGTTTGGCCCCGAACAGCATCGACAGAGCCCCGGTCAGGGCGCCACCCGCCATGCAGCTTGGGATCACCCGCATCGGATCGCGGGCCGCAAACGGAATCGCCCCTTCAGAGATAAAGCACAGCCCCAGCACAAAGGAGGCCTTGCCTGCTTCGGTTTCATTGGCAGTAAACTTGCGTTTGGCCAGGAAGGTTGCCAGCCCCATCCCCAGTGCCGGCACCATGCCTGCCGCCATGACAGCTGCCATCGGCGCGTAAGTTTGCGACGCCAGTAGGCCGACCCCGAAGGTATACGCCGCTTTGTTCACCGGGCCGCCCAGGTCGAAGCACATCATTGAGCCCAGAATGATCCCCAGCAGCACGGCGTTGGCGGAGCCCATATTATTGAGGAACTCGGTCAAACCGGTCATCGCAGCCGAGACGGGACCGCCAACGATGTAAGTCATGATCAAGCCAGTCACCAGACTCGCCACCAACGGGATGATCAGGATCGGCTTCAACGCTTCCATGGATTGCGGCAGCTTGAGGCGATCCGCAACAAGCTTGGCGCTATAACCGGCCAGGAAGCCCGCCACAATCCCGCCAAGGAAACCGGCGCCGGTCGAACTGGCCAGCATCCCGCCAATCAGGCCGGGTGCCAGTCCCGGGCGATCGGCAATCGAGAAGGCAATAAATCCGGCCAGCACCGGCACCATCAAGGCAAAGGCTGAGCCGCCACCAATGGTCATCAACGCAGCGGCCAGAGTCCCCTCTTCTTTAAAGGCCTCAATACCGAACACGAAGGAAAGCGCAATTGCCAAACCACCGGCCACCACCAGCGGCAGCATGTGGGAAACCCCGGTCATCAGGTGTTTATAAGCCCCGGTTTTTTCCTGCTCGCTACCGGCTTCAGTTTTCGCGCCCGCTTCATGTTTGTAAACACTGGCTGTCGCAAAGGCATTCTCCAGCTCCTGGGCTGTTTTCTTTAACGCCAGACCGGTGCTGGTTTTGTAGAGCTTTTTACCGTCAAAGCGTGCCAGATCCACTTCGATATCCGCAGCAATCACCACCAGATCCGCCGCCGCAATCTCTTCCGCCGTTAGCTGGTTCTTGGCCCCCACGGAGCCACGGGTTTCCACTTTGATGGTGTGGCCCTGACGCTGACCTTCTTCTTCCAGCGCTTCAGCTGCCATAAAGGTATGGGCAACACCGGTCGGACAGGCAGTAATTGCCACGATCTTCTTCGCGCCAGGGGTTGCATCGGCGGGTGCGGCTGCCGTGACTTGCACTTCACGCAACACCTGGGCCTTTGCTACGGCTTGCTCAAGAAATGCTTTCGGATCTGCCAGACAGGCATCAATCCCCGCCAGATAGACTTTCTTATCGACAAAGCGACGGGTGTCTACCGCGGTATTGGCAGCAATGACAATACAATCGGCCGCAGCAATCTGCTGCTCGCTCAGCACCTGACCGGCAATCACCGACGACTGACATTCAATATCGACTGACCAGTCGAGTTCAGCGGCGGCTTTTTCCATTAAGCCGGCGGCAATGACGCTATTGGCAATCCCGCTCGGACAAGCTGTGATCACTGCGATTTTCATAATGATACCCTCTGTTCCATGTTAGCATTCACGTTACAACCTGATAGACGGACACTTTTCTGAAGCGCCAGCACCGCGTTGAGATCCTCGACCCCAACCCCAACCTGGCCGACCGCCAGTGCTGAAAGTGCGGTGGCAAAGCTCAGTGTCTCTTGCTTGTTCCATTCGTTCAGGACGCCCCAGCACAAACCGGCCACCAGGGTGTCCCCGGCCCCGACCGTACTGACCACATTCATCTTCGGTGGCTGGCCTTGCAGCCAACCTTCGCGGTTGAGCCACATCACGCCTTCTGCGCCCAGTGACACCACCACATTTTCAACGCCTTGACTCGCAAGCTGCTCGGCAACGACAGTCATTTCTTCCCGGCTCAGCAGCGCACGTCCGGCCCAGTCCGCCAGCTCTTCATCATTGGGCTTCACCAGCCAGGGCGAAGCCTCGAGACCAGCCGCCAATGCTGCTTTACTGCTGTCAAAGAACACCTGCTTCCCGGTCTGCTGCAAGGCGCTGATCCACCCGGCGCAGCGCTGCGGCGTGATGCCCTGCGGTAAGCTGCCCGAGATCACAAACACATCGTGTAGCTCAGCCAGCGCAAATAAAGTGTCTTCAAAGGCAGTAATATCGGCTTCCGTCACGGCCACGCCGGGGAAATTGATATCACTGACCCGGCCATCCGCCTCCACCAGCTTGACGTTGATCCGACTGGCCCCCGACACCCGGACAAAGCGATCCGTTGCACCCAGCGTTTCAAACAGTTGGCAAAACGGCTCCTGGTTATCAGCGCCCAGCAGACCGGTGACCGTCACTTCGGCGCCCAACTCCGCCAGCACCTTGGCAACATTCACCCCTTTCCCCGCCGGATGCAGGCAGCCCTGCTCGACCAGATTCACGTTGCCCGGGATCAGCGACACCAGACTGCCGGTCAGATCCAGTGCCGGGTTCAGGGTCACCGTCACAACTTTCGGCTTCACTGGACTACTCATGCTCTTCCCTCACCTAATCCGTCCGCGATGGCCTGACCGATAGCCGCCAGGGCCTGATCGCCATCATTCCCCTGTACGGTAAACTCCAGCTCATGGCCTTGCTTCACCCCAAGGGCAATCACCTTCATCAGGCTCTTGGCATTCACAACTTTGCCGTCCCCATGGAGGTTTTTCACCAGCACATTGGCGCTGAACTTCTTGGCGACACTCACCAGCATGGCGCCCGGCCGGGCATGCAGACCATGGGCATTGCGGATCTTGAACACCTGGCTGTTGCCTTCCAGTTGCTCCTCGCTCAGCAGCAACACCACTTTTTCTTCATCGGCGCTGAACAGCTTGTCGGCCTGTTGCTTATACAGCAGTTGCGCCAGCACATTCAGGTGCGGCAGATGAGCACCATTACAGGCGGCAACCATCAGCAGCCCGCGTACCGGCTGGCCGTCAGCTTCAAAAGCTTGTGCCGGCGTCACAAAGGACAGTGCGGTGCGTGAAACAGACCTGGCGGTTTTTGCCAGCCACAGGCCCTGACCGAGATAGCTCGCGCCACTGGCAATGGCATCTGCCACGCTGTCATTAGTCGCCAGCTCTCGGTTTTTGATCAAGCCGGCCGCAACGGCGGTCAGCTGGATCAAGTCGGTCGCCGGAAACGCCAGCTGAACCAGGCTGGTATCGAGCTCGGCTTCCAATTGGGCCTCACCATTGAGAATCGCGATCAGCGCGTCGGCGCTCTCGCTCTGCTGCAGCTTTTGTTCAACGCCATCTACCGACAGCACCTTGGTCAGCTGTTTGAGGATCCCCAGATGCTCGTCCGACTTGGCGGCAATCCCAATCGCCAGATAAGCCGTTTTGCCATCGCCCCAGTCAACCCCCTGTGGAAAATGATGCACGCGAATCCCGGTTTGCTTCACAAGGGCGCGGGTATCTGTGGTGCCGTGGGGAATGGCAATCCCATTGCCCAAGAATGTGGAGCTCTGCGCTTCCCGTGCCAGCATCCCATTGACATACCCTTGCTCAACCAGCCCCTGCTGTTCCAGGCCTGCTGCCAACGCGCTTATCGCTTCTTGTTTATTGGCGGCGGCTTGCTGTAGCTGTATGTCCCGACTTGTTAGTGACAACATGCGCTATCCCTCTTTCTAATTCACAAAAACTTTTCGTTGCTCTACCCGTCTTTCAAGTCTAGTTGAGTTCCCAACAAAGCTGAAACGATTCAGCAAAACTTGAAAAGAAAAGCCTCAGCACAACTTGATTCAAATTTGACGCTCTGCTGAAACCATTCAGCTGACATGCTGAATGGTTTCAGCTAAGATTGCAATTGTTCCGCACAGGATCCTTTGCGATTATATGATCCGCCGCACAAATTCTGTCAGCCGTGAAAGCCAAAAATGAAATTAGATGAAATAGCCAAACTCGCTGGGGTGTCCCGCACCACAGCCAGCTATGTGATCAACGGGAAAGCCGCAAAATACCGGATCAGTGAAAAGACCCAACAGAAAGTTATGGCTGTGGTAGATGAGTTTAATTTCCGCCCGGATCACGCAGCGACGTCGCTGCGCGCCGGCAGCAGCCGTTCGCTGGGACTGATCATTCCGGATCTGGAAAACAGCAGTTACGCCAGACTGGCTAAGCTGCTGGAACGAGATGCCCGCAAAGCCGGCTATCAGTTGATCATCTCCTGCTCCGATGATGATATGGACACCGAGATGAAAGTGGCCGACAACCTACTCAGCCGTCGCATTGATGCGCTGTTGGTCGCCAGTGCACTGCCAACCGATCACCCGTTCTATCACAACATTCAAACTGCCGGTGTCCCGGTCATTGCGATCGACCGGGCGATGGATGATGAACTCTTTGCCAGTGTGATCAGTGAAGATCTGGAAGGTGCGTTCGAGCTGACCCAAAGCCTGCTCAGTGATGACATCGCCAGCATCGGACTGATCGGTGCAGTACCTGAGCTGGGCGTCTCCGTTGAGCGTGAACAAGGATTTCGCTCAGCCATTCAGGCGACCCGGCCCGCTCTCGCTATTCAGGTTGCCTATGGCGATCACTTCAGTCAGGAACAAGGCCAGCAACTGGTGCAACAATGGATTGACCAGAACTGCCTGCCCGAGGCGATTCTGGCCACCTCTTATACGCTGTTTGAAGGGATCCTCGATTGCCTGCTTGCCAACCCGGAGCTCATGCAACGCACCCGCCTGGCAACCTTTGGTGATAACCGCTTGCTCGACTTCCTGCCGATCAAGATCCAGTCACTCCCCCAACAATTTGAGCTGATTGCGGAGAATGCCCTGGAGCTGGCCCTCAATGCCACAGCCGGCCGTTACCGCACCGGCGTGGAAGTGATCCCGAGAAAAATTAAGCGCCGCTAATCCCCTCCTCCGTCTCTGGCGGCGTGACCGCCAGGGTAATACCAACCAAAGCATAATATTGCACCTATTACGTATAGAAATTCAGACCATATGGATAACGGAATAGGAATCAATATTAATATTCATCTGGTTCATGTTTACTCTTCTAGTTGAATATCTGATATGCAGCCAACTTCTTAATTCTCATCTTCTTTTTTTCTCACATCTTCTCTACACAGCAGCTATACGTGTTCTGTCACTGAAAAAGTGCACTTATTCATTAAAAGTGAATAGATATCATTGATTTGGATTATAACAATGCTCAAAAAAGGAAGAGCGAATGAAATTAACAAACACAGCTAAAATGGTACGTTGCCTGTTACCGGTGGCCGCGATGGCGTGCGGCGCTCATGCAACGGCTGATGAGTTGGCAGGGTTCGGAAAGCCGGATATGCCGATGAAATATATTGTAAAATTTAAAGATCAGCCGCAGTCTGGTTTGGCAGTCAGGAGTGCCAGCCCGTTCTCCGGCAACCACTTAGCTCAGCAGTCTCTACTTGATCGCGTCAACGCAAAAGCTGTTGAAGCCATCGGGAAAAAAGCCCTTTACAGCGCCGAGCTGGATGCAAGCGCGCTTCAAACACTGGAATCTAATCCGGATGTCGAATACGTGGAAATCGATCCGCCACGGTACTTGCTGTCTGAAACTCTGCCCTGGGGGCAGACCTTCGTCGGTGCCACGCAGCTCAGCGACATGAACGCCGGCAACCGTACTGTCTGTATTATTGACTCCGGCTATGATCTCGCCCACAACGATCTCAGCGGTAACCAGGTGAACGGTACCAACGACAGCGGTACCGGCAGCTGGTCTTCCCCGGGGAATAACAATGCACACGGCACCCACGTTGCCGGGACCATTGCGGCGATCTCGAATAACGAAGGGGTTGTCGGTGTCCTGCCGAACCAGAACGTGAACCTGCATATCGTTAAAGTGTTTAACGAATCCGGTTGGGGCTACTCTTCCAGCCTGGTCAAGGCCATTGATACCTGTGTCGCCAACAATGCCAATGTGATCAACATGAGCCTGGGGGGCAGCCAGTCGAGCCGCACCGAGGAAAATGCCCTGAAACAGCATTATGACAACGGCGTGCTGCTGATCGCTGCAGCCGGTAACGATGGCAACACCGCCCACAGCTACCCGGCCTCTTATGATTCCGTCATGTCTGTCGCGGCAATTGATAACCAAAAGCATCACGCGGTGTTCTCGCAAGCCACCAACCAGGTTGAAATTGCCGCCCCGGGTGAAGCGATCCTGTCGACAGTTACCCTGGGCGAAGGTCGTCTGGCAGACATCTCCCTGGCCGGCCAAAGCTATTTTGATCGTGGCGTCGTCCCGCACAACCGCCTGATCAACACCAATGGCAACTACGTTCCGGCTCCCGTCCCGGGTACCGTCACTGCCGAGCTGGCCACCTGTGATACCAGTGCCGGCAACTTCCAGTGTGGTGATATGAGCGGCAAGGTCTGTCTGACTGAGCGTATCGGCAACCAGGGCTCCGGCGCCTATCCTGAAGTGGATGCGGTGGAAGCCTGTTACAACGCTGGCGCGTCTGCGGCGATTGTCTACAGTAATACCGAGCTGGCCGGCCTGCAGAACCCGTTCCTGGTCGATACCAACAACAGCTACCCGATGGTCTCCGTCTCGGTTGATCGTCAACTGGGTCTGGATCTGGCCAACTCAGTCGGTCAAACCATCACCGTCAGCAGCACGACCAACGAAGACTACGAGTACTATAACGGGACTTCAATGGCGACACCGCATGTGACCGGCGTCGCGGCGCTGGTCTGGAGCTATCACCCACAGTGTGATGCCAGCCAGGTTCGTCAAGCGCTGACCGCCACCGCAGAAGATATCGATGTTGCAGGTCGCGACAACCGCACCGGCTACGGTCTAATCGATGCAACCGCAGCCAAAGCCTACCTGGATGAAGGTTGTAACGGCCCGGACGGCAGTGGTTCTGGTTCCGACAGCTTTAGCAACACCACCGCTGTTGCAATTCCGGATAACAAACTGAGCGGGATCACCAGTGCGATCGATGTGACCCGCGCGGGCGATTCCGGCTCCATCACGGTGGATCTGGACATCACCCACACCTATATCGGCGACCTGAATGTCACCCTGGTCGCACCAAATGGCGACAGTGTGGTACTGCACAACCACAGCGGCGGCTCTGCCAACGATATTGTGAAAACCTACACCGTCAACTACGCTGGTGTGGACTCACAAGGAACCTGGCAGCTAAAAGTGTACGACAACGCCCGTCGTGATACCGGTACCCTGAACAGCTGGCGCATTAACTTCCAGTAAGGTTGGATTATGCAAAAACATTGTGCTCCATCACAGCTTCACAGGATTCACCCGAAACATATAGCGTTGGCTTCACTGATCATGACCGCCTGTCTGGCCACTGTGCCGAGCCATGCGTACAACCAGGGAATGCCGATGCCGGGTGCAACCTCAAAAGCTCTTCAGTCTCAGGAACAGCGCGAAATCAGCTATTACCTGAAATATAAACCTGATATGGAAGCGCAAGCCAAGTCACTGGTTGCCGAGCTGGGCGGCATAGTCACCGATGCCATGCCGGAGCGACGGGTACTGATTGTCCAGTTTGATCGCCAGACCGCGGACGAGCTGACATCTAAACAACAGCGATACTCGGATGTCATCGACTATGTTGAAGTCAATCCGCAGCGGCAGCTGTTGAACAGCAGCACCTCGTCACTCAAGCTGAAGTAAAGATTAACAGAAGCTGTAGTCCGCAATCAGTGCCAATAACCATCAAGGGAGAAGGTTTACCTTCTCCCTTTCATTTGCAACACCTCCAGCCATGCACAAGCCGCTCTCACACGCAATTTAACCAGTTGAAATTTATTGATTTTATGAAACAGGTTGTACAGAATACCCGCATGCGGTCTGACGCTCTTCAACGTCGATAATAAAACGATATCGCTCAATCAACACCATAATCCAAATTACCGCTAAGAAGGTGCCCCATATGATCTCTTATCGGGATATGACGCAGCAAGATTTTCTGGAATATCGATCATATTCGAATGAATTTAGAGGCCGAGAACTCGCTGATGCCCAAAAAATATCTGTCGCGGAAGGCATTCAACTTGCAAATCAGGAATTGGATGAATGTCTGCCTCAGGGCTTGGAAACTGATAACAATTTCCTTCTTTGCCTGGAGGTTGAACAAAATGACGACACGCATGTCATCGGTTATTTTTGGTACCGCTTACATGAAGATTCCGCGTTTATTTATGACTT
The DNA here is from genome assembly GCF_024380015.1 of Photobacterium atrarenae. Lineage (NCBI taxonomy): Bacteria > Pseudomonadati > Pseudomonadota > Gammaproteobacteria > Vibrionales > Vibrionaceae > Photobacterium > Photobacterium atrarenae. The sequence goes on along the minus strand of NZ_CP101508.1, from coordinate 1,452,527 downwards.
TCAAATTTTTCCTCAGTACCAAGGAAAAGGGTATGGGAAACAATTTTACCTTTCATTAGATAGCGCTTGGTCAGATAACGGAATTAATCGAGTTGAGCTATTGGTTGCCTATGACAATAAGCGAGCATTCAAGCTCTATAAGGAGATCGGCTTCCAGCCGACAGGCATCAACATGACTAAACGCACAATCAGTAAACAGTAAGTTGGGCGTTAGCACACAAAAGAAAAATGATAGGAGTTGTTGTAAATGTACATACTAATTGTCAGCTCAAGCCAGGATCCAAACAGCAGGAGCCGGGTTCTTGCTCAAGAGTGTCATCATGTCTTGAATGACCTTGGGGTCAACTCAAAATTCGTCGATTTGGATGAACTCAACGTGCCGAATTTTGACAACGATACCATTTACCAAACCGAGCAATATCAATATCTCCACAGCCTGACCATAGAAGCGGCCGGGGTTGTGCTTTGTAGCCCAACCTACAACTGGGGCTGTTGTTCTGAGCTCAAGAAGTATATCGAGTATGTGGGCTCAACGGACGAAAATCACGTCAGTGCCCTCTTCGACAAGGTGGTGACGTTTGTCAATGCCGCGGGATTACCGCACAGCTATATGGCCTACTCGTCTTTAGCGGCCTCGTTGATGTTTGACTTTAAATGTATTATCAACCCATACAATGTCTACGTGCACAACCGCCATTGGGTTGATGGTGGCCTTTCAGACGAACGAAGACCCCGCCTGATCAAAGCGATGAAAGTCATGGCAGAGCTTTGCACCCTGCTGGATAATCGCACTTATCAATCAGAATGGGAGCTGTAGATGCTTAAAGGGAGGTAGTAAACCCTGAAGTCATGCACTCAATAGAGAAATAAAATAGTGACACTGCTATCCATCGGATAAGCCGCAATCATGGCGGGTGCTCATCAGCTAATTCATTGGCGACTATATCACTTGAAAATACCTCAGGAACATTCGGAGTCCAATCAATGGGAAGAACTTATCAAGGCGGTTGCTTATGTGGCAACATCCGCTTTACCGCAACGGGCCCCCCCAAGAATCCCCACACATGCTCATGCAAAATGTGTCAGCGTCATTCCGGCGCCCTGACACAGACCTGGGTTGAGTTTAAACAAGACCAGGTGACTTGGAATGGCCCAGGTGGACAACCAAAAACCTGGCGCTCATCCGATGCTTCTTCCAGGAGCTTTTGTGACATTTGTGGCAGCACATTAGGTGCTATTGATGATGCCCCGGTGGTCGCCCTCGTGCTCGGTGTCTTTGATTCACCCAACCGTAAGGAACTCCGCCCCCATGCTCATTCCAATGTTTCTAAAAAGCCCAAATGGTGGCGTGTTCAGGTGGATCACGATATCTGACAATCCCGTAATACAGGTGGTGCTCTTTAACAGAAGCGAAAGCGTTAGCCCCCTTTCCAAACCAGCACGCCGTATTTGATCATGTTTGGGCATACTTTGTCGAACAACCTGCCAACAGCTTGTATCGGGTGAATATCGGTTAGTAGCGGTTTCAGTCGGTCAAGCGACAGTGACATATAGAGAACCTATGAAAATTCAACGCTATGAAACAGCCTATCGAGCGCAATGTATCGCTATCTTTGACAGCAACCTGCACGCATATTTTACGCCGGGTGAGCGCGGCGAGTTCATCGAATTTTTGGATTCGTTGAATGCATCCAGCGACTATTTTGTTTACAGCAACGGTGACAGGATACTGGCTTGTGGTGGCATCGAAAAACACCTCAACCTTGGTTCGCTCAGCTGGGGCATGGTGCACCGGGACTGTCATGGACAAGGACTGGGGACGCAACTCGCTGATTACAGGCTCAGCCGACTGAAAGCAGACCAGACCGTGACCACGATAACAATCGAAACCTCTCAGCATACGCAAGGGTTCTATGCCAAACGAGGTTTCGTGATCACAAACCACGTGAAAGACGGTTTTGGCCCGGGCATCGATTGCGTGGAGATGGAGTTAAACATCTCATTGTAAACTGTGATGAGTACCAGTCTTGCAGCCCGGGCGTGCGCATCGCCTCAACTACTCATCCAAAAACAGATCCCGTTGTAGCGGATGGCCCGGCTTACAGGCATAGTGATCAAAATCCGTGATGCCATGCTCTCGCAGGACGTCTTCATCGATAAAGAAATTGCCGCTGCAGGTTTTGGCATCGCGGGTGATGATGGCGTAACAAGCATCGGCCATGATCTCAGGGTTGCGGGAGCGATCTTCGAGCAGTTTACCGCCAACCATGTTTTCAATCGCCGAGGTGGCAATGGTGCTTTTCGGCCACAGGGCGTTCGAGGCAATATCATAAGCTGCCAGTTCTTCGGCAAAAGTCATCGCCATCATCGACATCGCATATTTAGACGTGGTGTATGCACCGTGGGCTGCGAACCATTGAGGTTTCAGGTTGATGGGGGGCGACAGAGTGACAATATGCGGGTTTGCTGAACGCTTGAGATACGGTAGGCACGCCTGGGTGAGCAGAAACGTTCCCCGGACGTTAATCGAGAACATCAGATCAAACCGCTTGCTGGACGTGTTTTCCATATCCGCCAGGTGGATCGCACTGGCATTGTTGATCACCACATCAATCCCGCCGGTTTTCTTCACCACTTGGGCGACCGCCTGCTCGATGGCATCTTCGTCACGGATATCCAGCACCACCGGAATGGCTTTACCCGCGCCCAATTGGTTGATTTCCTCCGCCGCCGAATAAATCGTGCCTGGCAGCTTCGGATGCGGCGCCGTGGTTTTCGCAGCAATGACCACCGTCGCCCCGGCTTGGGCACACCGCTTGGCAATTGAAAAACCGATCCCCCGGGAGCCACCGCTGATAAAAATCGTCTGATTGGCCAGGGGATTACCCGGCGCTTCACTCATGCCACCGCCCGGTGTTTTCGAATCAACCCGGGGTAAACTGAACGTTTCCACCAGCACTTCCAATTGATTGAGTAGTCGCCGCGCCTTCTGGAAAAAATTCCGTTTCATATTATGCTCCTTTGCAAACCTTAACGGCTTCCTGCGCTCATGGCCTTCATCCAGAAAGCCAGAACTATGGGGGATCCTGCTTCTCCCCCCGATGCTGCTGACTCGCACCCACCAGGCTGGCCACCACGATGGCCATATAAAAAATGCCGGCGATTGCCTCGAGATAGACCGCAACCCGCGCGATCTCGGAGAGCGGACTAATGTCACCATAACCCAAGGTAGTGAGGGTCACAAAGCTGAAATAAGTCACATTGGCAAAATTTTCTCCCCAGGGCAGTTGCGTCATACCGGTAAACGCCTGGGGTGAAAATTCCAGAATAATCAAATACACCATTGCCCACATCAAGCCCAGCAGCAGAAACAACGCCACCGAGCCGACGACTTTATTGACATCGATACTGCCGGTAAACAGGATTTTTCGGGCGATGATTTTGAAGGTACCGAGAAAGAAGCAGAGCATGAGCAACAGGATCAACGTGTCCATCTGGCGAAAGGGGAAAAACAACTTACACACCGAAACAATCGCCCACCCGGCGGCGATAACAATCAGTAACCGAAACCAGATTTTTTCCACCTGCAAACTGATCAGGCAAACGGCAAAGTTAAACAGGGTGACACCTTTGAGCACCCAGTCAAACCAGCTGCCACTCAGGGCCTGAGCCAGTGTGGCACTGATCAGTAGAATAATCAGCGAAGCGGTCAAATAGAAAAAGTTGTTTTTTGCACTGATGGTCCTGCCCATATTCGCACACCCCTCGGCCGAAAACTGTCAGCAGCCATTGCCATACCCTACAGCTTAGCTGCTCGTCTGGCCGTGCTGACAGAATTCGGTCGGGGCCGAACTAGACAGGATGCGTTTGCAACTCGCTGATGGCGTTTAGGAACAGTTTAACGGCCGGCAGCATCCGGCTCTCATCGATATCAAAATCACCGCTGTGGTGACCGGCAGCCAGATCTGAGCCAATTAGGCAGTAAATCGCCTTGCCGCCCTTGGCCTGAACCCGCTCAACCAGATAACCGGCATCTTCACTGGCGCCGAAATCTTTCTCCAGCACGATCTGACTAAACCCGCTGTTCAGGCCCAGCTGCGCCAGCAACTCGACCAGGGTCGGATCGTTTTCCAGTCCGATGGCCTCCCCCTGGGTTTTAATCTCGAGGGCGACACCATGCATCTGCGCCGCAGCGCGAGCAATCTGTTCGACCTGCTGGTACATGTAACTGTTCAACGTCCGGTTCTCGCCCCGGGTTTCCCCCATCAGGACCGCTTTGGCCGGGATCACATTGCGGCCGTTACCGGCATGAAACTGGCCGACATTGACTCGGGTCATCCCGTCACGGTGACGCGGGATCGCCAGCATTTGCGTCACTGCAGTACAAGCTGCCGCCAAGGCATTACAGCCGGCATTGGGTTCGATCCCGGCATGGGCAGCCTTGCCGGAAAAGTGGAGATCAAATTTGGAGCTACAGAGAAAATGCTGCGGATCGCACACCAAAGTACCGCTTGGGACATTCATCCCGATATGCGCAGCAAAGAGATAATCGACATCATCGAGCCAGCCACTTTGCGCTACCGCTTTCCCCGCCCGGCAACCTTCTTCAGCCGGCTGGAACAACAGCTTAATTTTGCCGCACAATGCATCGCGATTGGCCGCCAGGGTTTCAGCAACACCTAGCCCAATGGCTGTGTGCGCATCATGACCGCAAGCGTGAGTCACGCCCGGCTGAAGGGAAGCAAAACCTAAAAACCGCGGCCGGTGGGCATCTTCCTGGCTCTCCCGCACTTCTACGGCATCGATATCAAAGCGCAGGGCGACGACCGGGCCTGGTCGGCCGGTATCCAGCACTGCCCCGACCCCGGTGATCCCGTCCATCTCGGCCATGAAATTGGCATCGGCACCCCAGCCCATTGCCCGCTCCCGGGCCACAGCAACTTCGGCTTCATCCCGTCCCATAATGGTGTCACGATGGATAATGGCATCTGAAAAATGCAGTTCATAACCCAGTGACTGCAAAAGTCCGGCAATGCGGCTGGTGGTGAAGAACTCACACCAGGCCGACTCCGGGTAGCGATGAAACTCGCGCCGGTGATTGATTAATCGTTGACCCAGCGCGTTTTCATCTATCGTTATCGTCTCTGTCACAATTTCATCCTAGTTCTTTTTATGGCTAGCCGACTCCCAGGCGCGACAGCAAGCTTGCTGTGCAACTTAATAGCCGGTCAGTTCCATAAATCCTTGTCCGGTATGACTGCCGCTGACCCAGACCGGGCCTTCCCAATAGGAGAAAATAAACGGCAACCATTGTTCCTTGCGGACCACATCCACTTTCAGTTGAATATTCTGGCTCGGGACAGCAACCTGCCACTGAACCGGGTAGAGTTTGCCCTCGTGCCGGGCATTGGCAATCGGCGTCATCCGAATGTCATCCGGCGAGAGCATCACGGCCCGGCCATCCGGCCAGCTCCGCGAGCCAAAATAATACGGTACTGAATCTTTCTCCCGGATCTGATACAGCATCAGGGCGCTACCGTCATCCAGGTGCAACGAAAACCAGTCCCAGCCCAACTGACTCTTGGCCAGGCCCTCACTACTCCATTCCCGGTCCAGCCAGCCCGGTCCGGAGACCTGGTATGGCTGGCCATCCAGCACCAAAGTGCCACTCAGCTGCAGAAACGGCGCACTGTAGTAGTATGAGGCGATATCCTCCGTCGGGTGCTTTCGGCTATACCCATTCTCACCCTGGAAAATCAACTCGCCCTGATTTTCAACCTTCAGCGTCGCAACCATGTTTTCATCGGCAAACGTCAACATGCCGGGAAACGGGTGACTGCTCTCTGAACGCCACGACCAGTTATCCAACCAGGCACGGAAGGGATCACCAGCGACGCCGGCCTGACCGATCCCGCCCCGGGCAAAGCGTTCGGCATGCCAGAGCTGCTTCTCACCAGTCACGACCGCATGCGCCATGTACATCTGCGGGCTATGCCAGCCCACCTCAGACGTCCGCCGGCTGGCAAAACGAAATAAAGTCCATTGAACGCCAAAGGTTTTTCCCTCCGGCGAAGTCAGGTTCGCAGTCAGATACCACCATTCGGTTTTAAACGCCGGATGACTGAGATGATCCTGCGGAAATTGCCAGGTTTTGCCGGGCACGACAGCTGCAAAACCTTGGTTTTCTATTTGCGCTCCCTGACTCAGGATCTCGACCGTGTTGGCCCGCTCCTGCGCAGTCGGCTCACACCCCAACAACATGGCGACTAACCATAAGCCGATGAATCGCAATCCGACATCTCTGCAATACATCAGAATGCCTCCCGCAGCGACAAGATCGCCGAACGTTTCACCAATCGCCACACCGGCCAGGCGCCTGCAGCCAACAACACGACCAGAGCCGAGCCCAGTGAAGTCAGATACTCAAACGGGAAGTACTGAACCGGCATAGTCCAGCCGAATGAGTATTTCAACACCACATCAATCAGTAACTGTGCCAGGATCAACCCCAGCGGCAGTGCAATGACAGACGTCAGCAGCCCGATCAACAGCAACTGTCCCCCGCCAAGCAGTGCCAGCTCGCGGCCGGTCATTCCCATACAGCGCAGCAGGGCAAATTGGCGCTGGCGCGATATTTCCCCCGCGACGGTCGCAAAGAACAGACCACAAACGGCAACAAACAAGGTCAGCTTGCCCAGGGTCGCGGTGATCACAAAGGTGCGATCAAACACCCGCATTGCCTGCGCCATCAACTCGACATTATTGCGCACCCGCTCCGGCGGCAGGCGGTATCGCTCACCGATCGCCTTCATCACATCCAGACTGTCAGTGCCCGGCATCAGGTGAACCGCCAGACCAACCTGGCCTTTTTGCGGCCATAGGGCCTGCCAGCGTTTATGCGACATCAGGATCTGACCATGCGGGTTACCGTAATCGTAATAGACACCGGCGACTTGCCAGCGCTGATTCATCGGTGCCGGCAAGTCGATTTCATCACCCGGCTCCCAGCCCCGCTTCAGCGCCAGCGATTCACTCACCAATACCGAACGCTGATGATGCAGTTGCTGCCAGTACTCAGGAATTGCCACCTTTATCGACAATGCCTGCTGCTCTTGCTGTGTGCCGCCAATACTGACCACCTGCAACGTCCCTTCATCCGTCGGCAGCGATTTGCGCCACTGCCACCATACCTGACGCACATCATCCCGCTCTTCCAGCCACTGGGCAATACGCGGCGCGACATTCATTGACGGACGAACATAAATATCCGCCGCCAGCCGCTGATCCAGCCAAACCTGAGTGGTGTTGCGAAAACTACCCACCATGGTTTCCATGCCGATGTTCGAGGCCAGAGCCAGCATAAAGGCCATTGAGGCCACCCCGCGGTAACTCAGGCTGGCGGCCGCATCGGAGAAGAACCAGCGCAGTCGGGCAGAACGCACAATCAGCCCCAGGCTTTTGAACAACTGCCACAGTAAAAACGGCATCACCAGCGCTGAGGCAATCAGAATAAAGGCGATCAGCGCAAACCCGGCCAGCTGACCATGGGGTAGCTGATACACCCCCCAGGCCGCCGCAATAAAGAGACAGGAGAACAAGGCCTGCCAGCCGAACTCCCGCCCACTGACGCGCACCAGCGCCATGTGCGTCGACAACCGGGCCGGCTGGGTTTTGATTAAGCGGATCAACGGCCAGCCGCAGGCCATCAAACAGCCAAACGATGCAATCGCCAGCGACGCCAGTCCCCACTGCCAGTGCCATTCAACCGCCAGGCTGACATTCGCGCCATACAGGCTATTTAAGGTTTCTGCGACCGACGGCAGTAGTTGCTGCGCCAGAACCAACCCCAGCAAGTTGCCACCTATCAGGCCCAGGACAATCCATCCCAACAGCTCCAGCAGCAGGGCCTGGGTCAGTTGGCTCCCGGACACCCCGGCCTGTCGTAACAGGCCGACCAATGGCTGGCGCTGGGTTAACGACAACGACATCGCCTGGTAAAAAATAAACAAACCGACCACAAACGCCAGCATCCCCATTGCAAACAGGTTGAGGTGAAAAGCATCGGTCAACGGCTCAAGCGTTTCGCTTTGGTTATGCTCCAGTTGCAAAGCCGGCGGCAGCTCAGCAGCCAGCTGGTTCAATCGCTCCGTGGGCATTTCGGAGCAGAGCACGGCAGACAGCCCGGCCCCTGGATAAAGATCGCGTACCACCGCCATATCCGCAATCATGCGCGGGCCACGGATCCGCTCATCATCCACCACGCGCAGCGGGCCAATCGACTTGCCGTTATCAAGCTTGAGCGACTGGCCGTCTTCAACCCCCATGTAATACGCCAGCTGCTCACCGACCATGATCGGATGCGGCGGCTGCATCAGCGCCAGCATCTGTGCCTGGCGTTCCGCCGTCGCCTGCACCTTGAAGCTCGACATCATCGCCACCGGATCAACCCCGACAATTTCATAATCCCGGTTGTCTTCGGTCACGATGCGATGCTGATCCATCGGCACACATTGGTGGAAGCCGGCCCGGCGTAAATCGATATAAAACGCTTGGGGGACTTTGAGCGCGGGTTGCTGGTGGCGAATGCGGTAAGGAAACGGATTGGAGAAAAGCTGCTCACCCTGACGGTAACTTTCTCTGGCCTGCTGATTGACGCCCATCACCCCGACCAGCAAGGCAATCCCCAGGGTCAGACCGAGCCAGACCAGGACAATTTGAAACGGGTGGCGTTTATAGTGCCCCCAAAGCGCTTTAGCTACGGGGCTTAACATGCAGTTGACCTCCCTGCAGACGAATACAACCACTCATATGTTCGGCAACTTGTTTACTGTGAGTGACCAGTAAAAGCGTACAGTCGAGCTGTCGGGTCAGATTGACCAATAAGCGAATGACCGCCCCGGCGTTGCGCTCATCCAGGCTACCGGTCGGCTCATCCGCCAACAAAATTTGCGGCTCCATATACAGCGCCCGGGCAATCGCCGCGCGCTGCTGCTGGCCGCCGGACATCTCTTCCGGGTAACGCCCCAGCAGCGGCATCAAGTCCAGTGCCGAGATGATCTGACGCCACAACTCCGGCTTTTCTTCCAGGCCTTTGAGTTGACGACAAAAACGAATATTATCCGCGGTCGTCAGGGTTGGCAGCAAGTTAAACTGCTGAAACACAAGCCCAATGTTGTTACGACGAAATGCTGTGCGCTCCCGCTCCGAAATGGTATGAATCGGCGTTTCTCCCAGCCAGACTTCACCGGAGTCCACGGTATCCAGCCCGGCAATCAGATTAAGCAGCGTACTCTTGCCCGAGCCGCTCTCGCCCATCAGGGCCAGCTGTTCACCTTGATCCAGCGCCAGCTCTGCACCTTGCAAGACAGAATGGTACTCTGCGCCATCCTGATAGCCTTTGCACAGCCCCACGAGTCGTAACATCGAATTCCCCAAATGTTTATAGGTGATTGACGGCATCGAAATGTACAGCAAAGCCGGGACGCGAGAAAGTACTTTACCCGGCTTATCCGGCATTTTGATGCCCTGCGTAGCAAACCACCTACAAATTAAACAGTCCGTCTATTCCTCAAGCACAAAGTTCTTATAAATCAATGTACTTTATGCATGAATATCAACAGCCTAATCGACCTCGGGCAGAGACTCAACCATCCGCCACCAGGTTATTCATCCATACACGGGACTTCAGCCGGATACAGGATCCGACGGACTTCACCAACTCTTCCAGCATGAGCATGGCATAAATCCACTCTAAGGGTAATTGTAAGATAAACGCGCAGAAAGCCGTCAGCGGGATCCCGATCAGCCATTGCGCGACCATATCCTGATACAAGCAATAGCGGATATCACCTCCGGCGCGCAGTACACCGACGATCATCGTCATCGGAATACTTTTCACCACCACCGCCACGGCGAAGATCAGAAAGAAGTGATCCGCCAGCTTGCGGCTCTCGCCGGATAAGGCAGTGAACAAATCCAGCACCGTGTCTTTGAGCAGCACCATCACCAGCGCCACGACAACGGCGCAGCAGAAGTTGAACCAGGACACTGCCCAGGCTTGATAATAAGCCGCCTCATGGTTGTTCGCGCCCAGCTGATTGCCGATCAACACCGCCGATGCGTTTGAGACGCCAATCAACAGCGCCAGTGCAAACGACTCTATCGGGGTCATCACCGACAGCGCCGCCAGCCCCTGGACCCCAGACTGGCCGATAATGGCGTGATAGGCAAAAATACCGAACGACCAGGCCAGATGGTTAAAGGTGGTCGGCATCGACAGCGACAGAAAACGCCGGACTTTCCCCCATTCGATCGCATCGATTAGCAAGCGCGGGTTTATCGCCAATAAATGCTGACGATGACGAAGGTATCCATACAACAATACAGCTTCAATCACCCCGCTCAGCAGCGTAGCCCAGGCCGCCCCGGCAATCCCCATGGCCGGAAAACCAAGATGGCCGAAAATCAGCACCCAGTTGAAGCAAACATTCAACCCGATCCCGATAGCACTGAAGAAGGTCGTGATACCCGGCTGGTGCATCGCCCGAAGCCCGACCGCAATACTGCTCCCCCAAGCCAGCGCAAACAGGCTAAAGGCAGTGATCCTCAGATATTCCGCACCAAGCGCAATCACCGCATCCGAGTTTGTCGCCATGCCAATGACCGCTTCCGGGACCAGCAGAAAGACCGCCCCGGCCCCGAGTGCAGCCAGCAGCGTCATCAGGACCGTCAGTGCCGTACTTTGCCGGACCCCCTCACGGTTTCCGGCCCCCCAGTACTGCGCCGTCAGCAACGCCCCGCCGGTGGTAACCCCGAAAATCATAATGGTGACGACAAATACTGCCCGGCCGGCAATGCCGATTGCGGCCACATCCTGCTCGCCCAACTGGCCCAGCATCATGATATCGACCAGGCTGCGACTGGAAAACAACATGGTCTGCAATGCAATCGGGAAAGCGATCAACAACAGGCGGCGCAGAAAATCACCGCGAAAATGGAGCAAGATATTTTTCATTTCAGATTACCAGCGGGCGAGGCCGACTACGGGACAATGACGGACGAATCTTGAAGCCAGTTCTTGAAAGCCTGATCTTGAAAATAAGAGGCTGAAAGCAATCACAATCAATGGCAAAGACAGTTCGAATTTTATCCGCTACAGTTTTATAAACAACCAATTTTATCAATTTATCATCGGCTTCCCTCTTACAAGTGGCGCCGTGATCAGTTTGGCCGGGCACGGCAGTACCTGTCATCAGGCGTTGAGTTGCAGGGAGCATGATCATTCATGAGTAAAACGATTCTGGTTGTCGGGGCCTCCGGCTATGTGGGCAGCCATCTGGTCCCGGCGTTGGCCAGCAGTGGCTATCAGGTCAGGGCAACCGGGCGTAACCTGGACCTGCTCCGCAAACGGGGTTGGCGCGAACTCCCCAATGTCTCGCTGGCCGAGCTGGATTTGAATCACGAGACCGATTTAACGCCGCTGCTCGCCGATGTCGATGCTGTTTTTTTTCTGGTCCATGGCATGAATCATGGCCACGACTTTATTGAAATTGAGCTGAATGCGGCGCGTCATTTCAGTGCGGCCCTGAAACGCAGTCAGGTACAACGGGTGATTTATCTCGGTGCACTCCAACCCAGCGAGGGCCATTCCAGGCATCTGGCCGCCCGCAAAGCCACCGGGGAGATCCTGCGTGAGGGCGGGATCCCCGTCACTGAACTCCGCGCCGGGATCATTGTCGGTCCGGGCTCCGCTGCGTTTGAAGTGATGCGTGATTTTGTCTATCACCTGCCGGTGATAATAGCGCCCAAGTGGGTCAAGTCGCACAATGCCCCTATCGCATTGCGTAACTTACTGCACTATCTTCAGGAGCTGCTGCACTTTACCCCCTGCCGCCACCAGATCTTTGATATCGCCGGCCCGGACTCCCTGACCTATGCCGATCAAATGCGCATCCTGGGCAAACATGTCGGTAAGCAGGTCCGGATTGTGCCGCTGGCGTTGCTGACGCCGGCCATCGCCGCCTACTGGCTCAAGTTTATCACCTCTGTCCCAACCAATATCGCCCGGGCGCTGATCGGCGGGCTGCAACTCGATCTGGCCGCAAACAACACCGCAATCCAGTCCCTGATCCCGCAAGCGCTGCTCAGCTACGACGAAGCCGTGCAAGAGTGCCTTGGCCATGAAAGTGAAGTGGTTCGCAGCGAAATCTGGGGCTTTGATCCCGATGCCCTCGCCCGCTGGCAACCCGGCTATGGCTATTATCCCAAACAAGCCGGATATACCCTGAAAACCAATGCGAGTGCCGAGCAGCTCTGGCAGCAGATCCAGCAACTCGGCGGCGAGCAGGGATATTTCTATGCCAATCCCTTGTGGCGGCTGCGCGAGTGGATCGACTATGCTGCCGGCGGTGATGCGCTGAACCGCTTCCGGCGCGATCCCGACACCCTGGCACTGGGCGATCAGCTGGACTCCTGGAAAGTGATCAACATCGAGCCGAACCGCTTCCTCTCGCTCTTGTTCGGGATGAAAGCCCCCGGCCTGGGGCGGCTGGAGTTCACCATTCGCGATCAGGGGGAGTATCGGGAACTCGACATCCGGGCCTGGTGGCACCCGGCCGGGTTTACCGGACTACTGTACTGGTTTTCGATGATGCCGGCCCACCTGTTTATTTTCAAAGGCATGACCCGTGCCATCGTCAAGCGCTGCCAAGCCGACGCCCGGGAAGGTAAATCCGTTACCGAATAGCGGCAGCAACACTGACAACCACAGAATCACGCTGTAAAAAAACGGGGAGACATTACCGTCTCCCCGTTCTCTGATTGATTCAATCCGGTTTCATTGGTCTGCTTGCGCCGGTAACTCCGGCAAATGCGCCCCCTGGTTACCCGGATAAATAACATACTCACCGTGATATTTGACCTTCGACTTATAGTCCGTGACCTTAAACAGCAGCAAGCCATGTTGATATGCTGTATCGACCACCGCTTTAGCATCACCACGCAGATACAGCGACAGCGGCTTAGCCACCTCGCCGGACTCGGCAATCGCTTCCCGGTACTGTTTGGCGCACACGACCAGCGACGCCTGACCGTCGGTATGATGGGTTACTTTACGGTTCACTTCATACTCGGTCGTCACCAGCCAGTCTGCCGCGGCCAACGCTTGATACAGCGCCTGAATTTGCTCTGCCATCACAGCCATCTTGAACGTTCCGTCCGGGTTCAACCCCGTCAGGGTCTGGCGAATCTGTTCAAATTGCTGCTTCAGTTGGGCATTTTTGCCCATACTACGGGCCTGCTGTTGCCAGGCCAGCAAAGTTTTCGCCACCCTATGGTCGTATCGCTGCTGCTTGATGGACTTGGTGACCCAAGCACTGAGAAAGTGCGTTTCACTCACCGGGTTGCCCGGCGTTTTTCCGCTTTCAATCGACTCAGCCAGATCATTCAACCCGTCAGAGACCAATTTTCCGATCTCTTCAATAAAAACTGCCATGTGGCTCCTCATGCATCTCGCGACATTAACCCATAAAATCCCGCAGATAATACTGCACAGGACGCCATGGTCAATGCCATTGGCCAGGCGGTAGCATCCGGCATCATGGCAACCGACCCACCAACTAGGGTACCGGTACCGAAGCGCATGGTGCCCGCCAGTGAGGAAGCCGTCCCGGCCATATGCGGATATTTGGCCAGCAGACACGCCATGGTATTACTGCCGATGATCGAAATGGTACCGACAAACAACATCACCGGGATCACCACGCCCCACAAGCCCAGCTCAAAGACCTGACCACACACCAGGCCAACCCCGGCAAGCAACTGGATCCCTAACCCCAGGCGCAGCATCCAGTGCGAGCCCATTTTGCGCACCAGCCGGCCGTTGAGGCTGGTCATCAGGATCAGCACCACAATATTGAGGCCAAAGAACAGGCCGAAGTTTTCGGTGCTGACATGATACAGATCGATATAAACAAACGAGCCGACGGTCAGGAAGGTAAACATTCCGGCAAAAGAAAAGCCGCTGCTGAAAATCAGGCCAACAGCCACGGGCGTGGTCATCATCCGGGCATAATTACGCAGCGTGGCGCCGAGATGAAACGGCAACCGTTTCTCAACCGGCAGGGTTTCCGGGATCTTATTCAGCACCGCCAGGATCACCATGACGGAAACAGCCGCCAGAACCCAGAAGATCGAGCGCCAGCCAAACCAAACCGACAGATAGCCACCAATCATCGGTGCCGCCAGCGGCGCAATCGTCATCACCAGGGTGATAAAAGACATAGTGCGGGCGAACTCTTCCCGCTCGAACATATCCCGCACCAGCGCTTGAATAATCACCGCAGCCGACGCGCCGGCAAACCCTTGTGCTGCCCGAACCCAGGTCAACTCCGTGATCCCCTGGCTCATCGCACTGACACACGCAGCCAGGGCAAACAGGAGCACCCCGATGATCAGCACCGGCCGGCGACCATAGCTGTCCGCAAGCGGCCCATGTAACAACTGACCCACCGCAAAACCAGCGGTATAAGCCGTCAGGGTGATTTGCACCGCACCCGGAACAACGCCGAGATCTTTGGCGATACTTGGCATGGCAGGCAGATACATATCAATGGCTAAAGGCGTGAGGGCAGCAATGGCCCCGAGGATCAGGATCAGTTGAAAGCTCAGCTTCGGGCTGTCGGATGTGGTCATAAAATCTCTTTGCTGAAGAAAACCGGAAGGGCGTTATTGTACGATGAAATCACACAAAAGACTCTTTCCCAATTGGAAATGATCTATTTCTGTTAACCGGAGCCCGATCACAGTTTGTACTTAAAACCCCGAAGTCAGGCTGCCACCTTCACATTCTTGCACCGCTTCAATCGGATACCAGCAGACATAGAAAAGGCGGTGAGACCGCCTTTAATATTTATTTCATAAATGCAGCGATTTCTTCGTCCGTCAGCGGGCGGTACTCGCCGGGCTCCAGGGTGTCATCCAGCTCAATACTGCCGACCTGCTCACGATGCAGGCCCACCACTTTGTTGCCAACCGCGGCAAACATCCGCTTCACCTGATGGTACTTCCCTTCCGTAATCGTGATCAGCGCTTCGCGTTCATCCAGAATTTCCAGCTTGGCCGGACGGGTCAGCTCTTTTTCACCTCGCAGTTGCACCCCTTCAGCGAAGGTTTGCACCGTTTCCGGCGGTAGTGGATCGGCCAGCTCAACATAGTAGACCTTCTCACATTCATGACGCGGCGAGGTGATCCGATGCGACCACTGGCCATCGTCCGTCAGCAGCACCAACCCGGTGGTATCTCCATCCAGCCGACCAGCGACATGCAGTTTTTCCGGGCTGACTTCATCCAGCAACACAAATACGGTCGGGTTGAAGTCATCTACATGAGAGCACACGAAACCCTGCGGTTTATTCAACATGAAGTACCGGGGACCGGTCAGATGCAGCGTTCGGCCGTTGAATTCGACGTCACAATCATCCGTCACCTTCTGGGCACCATTTTTCACCACCTCACCGTTCACTTCTACTTCTTTGCTTTTTAATAGTTTACCGGCTTCTTTTCGAGTAATGCCTAAGGTGGTGCATAAGAATTTATCAAGCCTCATGACTGGCTCCGCTTGGTACAAAAACGCGTATCATAACAATTTTACGGATGAGTACATAGCAACTACACTGTGCGCATGCACCAATATGTACAGCACGAATCAATTCGCGTTCTCAGTCCGGGAACCGGTTGAACATCACACATTGAACAAGCAACAAAGAATAGAACATTTATGTGATTTCGAGGTCTTTATACATATGGGCAGATGGCGTATAAACGCACTGCTTTTCCTGAAAGGACTCATGCAAAACCTAACCAATAAAGGTCGTACTATGAACATCTCACTTGTTGCGCCAAGCTTGTCTTCAACCGACGTACTGTTAAAACTGGTTGAAGAACTCTTTGAGTACGAAGTGCTGCCGCAGAAGTTCGAACAGACAAGTCAGGCGATTCACCAACTGCTGAACAACCCGGAACTGGGTCAGGCATGGTTTATTGAAGTGGAACAAGAAGGCGAAAAGATTGTTGCCGGTCATATTGTGATCAGCTACAGCTTCAGTGTGGAACATGGCGGACGGATCGGCCTGATCGATCAGTTCTACCTCAAGCCAGAATGGCGCCAGCAAGGGATTGGGACCGACCTCATCCCACAAGTTGAACAACATATGCGTGAAGCCGGCGTGCATGCCCTCTCGCTGGAAGTCAACATCGGTAATTCAGGAGCCCGGAATTTCTATGAAAAGCATGGATTTATTCCTCGTCGCCAATTCTGCCTGATGACCAAAGTCATCAAGCAGGAAAAAATGACACTCAATATCGCTTCTTAGCACAAATCTCCGGTGCCAGACCGGCGCCCGAACACGGCTCACATTTCCGTGGGCCGTTCTGACACACGCCCCTCGCTATTCTCCCCGCAATTCAGGTACACTTTGCGCCTGTTTCTCCAACGGTTTTTTCTCAACAGTAGTTACCCTGATATGTACACCCTTCGCCCCTATCAGCAAGACAGTGTCAAAGCGACGATCCATTACTTTCGCAAACACAGTACCCCGGCGGTACTGGCCCTGCCGACCGGTGCCGGTAAGAGCCTGGTGGTTGCCGAGTTGGCCCGCATCGCTCGCGGACGGGTGTTGGTGCTGACCCATGTCAAAGAGCTGGTCGAGCAGAACCACAGCAAGTATGAGAGCTACGGCCTCAAGGCCTCGATTTTCTCGGCCGGTCTGGGACGTAAGGAGACCGACCGCCAGGTCGTCTTTGCCTCGGTGCAGTCCATGGTCAACAGCCTGGATCAGTTTGCCAACGAATTTTCCTTGCTGGTAATCGATGAATGCCACCGGGTGCCGGATGATGAAAACAGTGCTTACCGCCGGGTGATCAGTCACCTGCAAACCGTGAATCCGGGGATCAAAATCCTCGGCTTAACCGCAACGCCTTACCGTTTAGGGATGGGCTGGATTTACAAGTATCACACCCGCGGTCAGGTCCGAACCGAGCAGGACCGATTCTTTCGTGACTGTATTTTCGAGCTGCCGATCCGCTACCTGCTGGATGAAGGATTCCTGACCGAGCCCAAGATCATGGACATGGCCGTGATCGGTTATGACTTTTCCAGCCTGACCCCGGCATCCAACGGCAAATACCGCGAAGCCGACCTCGACAGTGTGATTGAGCAGTCCGGCCGGGCAACGCCCATGATCATCGAGCAGGTCCGCGACTATGCCAAAGACCGCCGCGGGGTGATGATATTTGCTTCCACGGTCAATCACGCCCAAGAGATCATGGGGTATCTGAGCGGTGAGAATGCGGCACTGGTGATTGGCGACACCCCGCTCGATGATCGCGACCGGATCATCGAAGCCTTCAAGCACCAGGAGATCAAATACCTGGTCAATGTCTCGGTACTGACCACCGGGTTTGACGCCCCGCATGTCGATCTGATCGCCATTCTGCGCCCGACTGAATCCATCAGCTTGTACCAGCAAATTGTTGGCCGTGGGTTGCGCTTGTTTGAAGGCAAAAAAGACTGTCTGGTGCTGGAGTATGCCGGCAACTGTTACGACCTGTATCAGCCGGAAGTCGGCGATCCCAAACCCGACAGTGACAGCGAAGTGATCATGGTACCCTGCCCGGCATGCGGCTTTAACAACAGCTTCTGGGGTAAGCTGGATCCGGCCGGGTTTCTGATTGAGCACTACGGCCGCCGTTGCCAGGGCTATTTTGAAGATGACGATACCGGCGAGCGCGAAGAGTGTGGCTACCGTTTCCGGGCCAAATATTGCGAAGAGTGCGGCGCAGACAACGACATCGCCGCCCGCCGCTGCCATGTCTGCGACGCAGTGATGGTCGATCCGGATAAAAAGTTGCGTGATGCGCTGAAGCTGAAAGACGCAATGATCATGAAATGTACCGATCTGCGTCTGGAGCCGGGCAAAAACAAATTTAACAAACCGCAGCTCAAAGTGATCTATACCAGCGATGAAGGGTCTGAAATCAGCGAAGTCTGGACGCTGTCGACCAAAGGGCAAAAAGACGAATTTCTTCGCAAGTTTATCAATCCCCACCTGGTCGATCGCCACCGGCCATTCACCGATACCGCCCCGACCAAAGTCGCCAACAATGAACACCGCCTGCGCCCGCCGGAGATCATCATCGCCCGCAAGAATGGTCGCTTCTGGGCCATCCGGGACAAGCTGTTTGATCTGGACCAGTACCAGAAAACATAAACGAACTTAAAACAGAAAAAGCCGCACTTTAACGTGCGGCTGATGCGGTTCAGGTCATCTTTCGCTTCTTAGAAAGTATATTGCGCGGACAAACGGAACGAGCGTCCGGGCTGATAGACTTTATCCCAGGCAACCCGATAGTTTTCCTCGAAGGCGTTAGCTACGGTAAAGTCGACTTTCAGGCCATCCAGGCTGGATAGTGGTTCCCAGGTCGCATAAAAATCTACGGTGTTGTAACGCTCAAAGGTTTCACCTTCCGGAACACGATCCTGGTTGCTGGCAAAGAGGGCACGCGTACCGACATGGGTATCAATCTGCCAGAAACCATACTCCAGCATCGCAACCCACTTGTCTGCAGGTACATTGGCCAGCCATGAGCCATCAGACTTATCTTTCCCGCGTGTCTGGCCGTAAGAGACGCCCGCGGTCAGATGGGCAAGCTGGTACGCAGCTGATAACTCGTAGCCTTTCAGCTCAGCCCGATCGACATTCACAGAACGGCTTGTTCCGGCACAGCCAATGCCCGAACCACTGCCCATAATGCAGCCCATCATCGCATTGGGATCCGTAGGAACATGAACTTCGAGATTGATGAAGTCTTCAACTTCATTCTGGAAAACAGCCGCAGTCAGGCTCAGTTTGTCTTCTGCAATCAGATTTTCAAAATCAAACTGACCTTTCAATTCAATATTCTGAGCTTTCTCGGGCTTCAGTTCCGGGTTTGGCATAAAGGCATTCGTCACCGGACCAATTCCAGGCATACTGAACATGGTGAAGTGTGTTCCATCCATGTAGAGTTCAGTTGTAGTCGGCGCACGGAAAGCCTCATCATATCGCAAAGACCACTGCATCCAGGAAGCGGCCTGCCAACTGATGCCCGCTGATGGCGAAACTGCCGATTCATCGTTATCTTCCTGCCCCTTTGCTTCTGCTTTGAAGGTGTCGTAACGCAAACCGGCATCCAGGCCAATACTGTCCGTCAGGCCGTAATTCACATAGGCAAAAGCACCCAGTGTTGTCGTCTTTGCACCATCCGGCGGGGTCGGACGGCCTTGCTCACCATCACCTCGTTTGGCATTCAGTTTGTCCTGATATCCGTCCAGACCTGTGTATACCTGAAGCGCCCCCAGATCCGACTGATTCGTCGCACTAAACCCTGTCGTTTTGATTTTACTCAGGTCTTTGCCAGTGCCAGTGGCGGCCGTTTCTGAAATATCAGTCTGATTGTAGTAAACACGGGTATCCAGATTCACCAGCGCATTGGCCGGGTTAAATTGATAACTCACTGTCACATTTTGATCTTCAGTCCCGCGGTCAATCAATGTACTGGCTGGCGCAGGATCGGTAGAACCGACGACCGGCGGATGGCCGTCACGATCAGAGTAACGCAGGCTTAAACCCAGGCGATTCGCATCATTGGCCTGCCAGTTGATTTTCGCAAGCCCTGTCGTATCAGTCGACTCGGTGCCATATAAGTGGTAACCATTGCCCTGCTCCATCACGCCCGTATCCCGGGCGCTGCCCGCCAGCAACCAGTCAATGCTGCCTGATTGATGAGCGATTGCAGCCGTATTGGTCCAGACATCGCCGTTATCCTGATAGCCGGTTTTGATACGCCCCCCCAGCCCATCACCATCAACCAGGTCTTCGGCATTGATTGTGTTCTGTACAACCACACCACCGATCGCGCCCGAACCGTATAAAGAGCTGATCGGTCCCTTAATCACTTGAACTTCACTGAGCAGGGAAGGGTCAAGGAAATAAGATGGACGATGGTCATAATCAAAGTTCTGGCGGTTACCATCGACGATTTGAAGGATTTTGTTGCCTTCCAGCCCACGAATATTCACAGATTGATTGCCTGGCACATTGCCACCGGCAATCGAAATATTCGGCTCAAACTTCAGTGCCTCCGCAACCGAGTTCGGCTGTGTTTGATCCAGTTGCTTCAGATCAACGACATCAATTGAGCGTGTTTTTTCCTGCTGCGTCGCTTCAAGCCTTGAAGCCGTCACAATAATTGTGTCATCGACTTTGTGAGTTGTTTCCTGAGCCTGAAGTACTGGAGAAACGGCCAGAACAACGGCGCTGGCAACGAGACTGAGCTTATATGTCATAACCCCTACTTAATAATATTAATATCAATAGAAACTTTAGAGGCATTATCACAAATAACAATGAGAATTACTATCATTATCATAATGATCCAGATCAATTTTTTATAAAGCTCATCATAAGAAAGCGAATTTACGCTTGCGTTATTTAGGTTTTTGATGATTGCTGCGAGATAACATCAGCCAGGCTGATAATGAAGAGTCGCTAAATCACTGTACGCCACTGCTTTTTGACTTGAATCGAACTGTTTTCACTTGCCCTGCCAGCAAAGCAATGTTAGTATCCGCGCTCGATTTAAGACATCGAGTAAGGTCGCATTACTCGCCTGTCCTATTTAGTTAACTTAAAGAGTATTTAAGATGAAATTTGAAGTAGTAGTTCGTTCTGATCTAGGTAAAGGTGCGAGCCGCCGCCTACGTCACGCAGGTCAATTCCCAGCAATCGTTTACGGTGGTGAAGCTGCACCTGTTGCTATCGCTCTGAAGCACGATGACGTGATCAACAGCATGGACAACCCAGCATTCTACGAAGAGATTACTCTGGTAATCGACGGCGCAGAAGTGAAGGTTAAGCCGCAAGACATCCAGCGTCACGCGTTCAAGCCAAAAGTTGAGCACATGGACTTCGTTCGCATCTAATTGCGCGTTCATCTCATCTAAAAAAGCGCCCTTGTGGCGCTTTTTTTATGCTTCAAACCGTTCACCCATCAAGCGAGTTGACGCATATCACTCGTCAAATAAGGAAGTCTGCGGGTTCTCCGGCTCCACTTCCACCTCACGCTGCGCCTGCTCAGCCATACCCTGTCGACGTAGACGAAGATAACGCTGACGACAAAGGCGAATGGTATTGCGCTGCTCCGCAGCCGTCATTTTTTGCCAGTTAAAACGTTCGTCGCGACTCCGCATACACCCCTTGCAATAGCCGCGCTCATTCACCTGACAAACTCCCACGCACGGGCTCGGAATCGAAAAAAATTCCAGTTGCTCCATTCGTCCCCCGTACAAAAAATCATCGATTGATAATAATACTAAACGATCTGAAACCACCAGGGAAAGCCAGGAAAGAGGAATTGACGCCAGGCGCGGTTAAAACAGTCCCAGCTGTGGTGCGGTGATATCATCAAAGTGCTTGCCGATAAAGGGCAAAATACCATCCGCAACCGGTTTAAGCTGCTTTTCAATATAGTGCTGATAATCCACCGCACTCTGGAGCGCTTCTTTCGGCTCCGGACCATTGAGCGTGATCAGGTACTCAATCCAGCCACCGTTCTGGTACTGCAACGAGCGGCCCTGTTGTCGGTTCAGCTCATCGGCCATACGGGCTGCTCGGACATGGGGCGGCACATTTTTCTGATACTCAGATAAGTTACGTCGTAACCGCTTGCGATACACCAATTTATCATCAAACTCGCCACGATTGGTCTGCTCGACGTACTGCCGCACATAGTCTTCCACATCCAGGTTATGGAACACCCGGTGATAGAGCTGTTGCTGAAACTCCTGCGCCAGCACAGTCCAATCTGTCCGCACCGTCTCCAGCCCTTTGTAGACAATCGTTTCCTCTTTGCCCCGCTTGACCAGACCGGCATAGCGCTTTTTGCTGCCGGTTTCCTGGCCGCGAATGGTCGGCATCAGAAACTTGTGATAATGAGTTTCGTATTCCAGCTCCAGGGCCGAGTCCAGGTTGTAGGTCTGACGCAGGTGATCGCACCACCACTGATTGATATAGGCCACCAGCGCCTGCCCGATTGCATCTGCCTCCTCGCCGGCATGGGCCCGCTTGAGGGAAACAAACGTCGAGTCGGTATCCCCGTAGATCACTTCATAGCCCTTCGCTTCAATCAGCTCGCGGGTGGTTTTCATGATCTCATGGCCCCGCATGGTAATGGATGACGCCAGCCGGTGATCAAAGAAACGGCAACCCGATGAGCCCAGCACGCCGTAAAATGAGTTCATGATGATTTTAATTGCCTGTGAGAACGCTTGTTCGCCGTCCCGCTTGGCCTGATCCCGCGCTGACCACAAGGCTTCAATCATTTTCGGTAAGAAATGTTTTTCCCGGTGGAAGCGCCCGCCCCTGAATCCGGCAATGGCCTGATCTTCTGCCTTCCCTTCCTCAAGCAACAGCCCTTCGACCAATCCCAGTGGATCGATCCGAAACGAGCGGATAATCGAGGGATACAGGGATTTGAAATCCAGTACCAGCACCGAATCATACAGTCCCGGTTTGGAGTCCATCACATAACCGCCTGGACTGGCGATCCAGTTGTCACTGTCCAGGCTCGGCGCAACATATCCGGCACGATGCAATTGCGGTAAATACAGGTTGGTAAAGGCGGCGACCGAGCCGCCGACCCGATCCAGCTCAACCCCGGTCAGACGGCTGCGCTCAACGGCAAAATCCAGCAAATGAGTCTTGGCAAAAATCCGCGACACCAGCTGGCAGTCCTGAAGGTTATAGCGCGCTAAAGACAGCTTATCGTGGCGGAACATATAATTGATCTCCGCCATCCGATCGTGAACATTATGGATTTGCTTGCCTTCACCCAGCAGTTCCTGCGAGACGGACTCCAGCGACCAGGAGCGGAAGTTGTAAGTGGCCGTTTTCAGGGTATCGATGCCATCGAGCACGACCCGCCCCGGCACGGTGATAAAACCAGAATTGGGATTCTGGCTCGACTGGCGCCAGTGCGGGGTCTGGCTGCCCCGCCCGATCCGAAGCGGCAACAGGTTCCACTCGGCGCGTTTCAACAGCAGGCGGAAATCAAAATCAATCACATTCCAGCCAATCACAATATCCGGATCAAACTGCGTAAACCACTCCTCCAATGCCTGAAGCAGAGCTTTTTCAGAGTCCACCCACTGGATCCAATCCACCGCTTCATCATCAGAATTCGGCGTCCCGACCATGATCACCCGGCTGTCCATCTCACTATGCAGACCTATCGAATACAGAACGCCTTTTTCCGAACACTCGATGTCCAGGGAAACAACCGACAACTGCGGAATATAATCAGCCGATTTGGCTTTCACCTGCTGAAAGTCGGTATAACCGGCTCTGGCTTGAGGGAGGCCGGTAAACGTGAGCCCGCCGCGGATAAACCGCTCCATCAAAAAGCGATCGGCCAGACGGATATCCGCTTCAAAAGGCTCAATCTGCTCACTGCGAAGCAGGCTCACCAATTGCAGACTGTCCCGTACCGTATGGCAATAGCAGCCATACATACGCTGATGCTGAAAATTCTTCAATGTCAGCGAACGCCAGTCCACAGTGATCCCGGCTTCGCGCAGCAAGCGCTCAGCGTGAGCATAATCATCTTCGGTGATAAAACAGACGGGCTTATCCCCCCGAATCACCAGGCGGCACGGGCCTTCGTCTGTTTTGACCCAGAGCACGATCTCAGTCTGACCGCGCGAATCTCTGCTCTGCCTTGTCAGCACAAAGCCTGTTCGTTGCGTTTGCAAAAATACCTCAGAGGGACTTCCAGTGACATCAGCAGGATGGCGATGTCAATCAACCGATCTTACGATCAATTTTATCAAATTCGTCCACGATCCAGCCGCCGAACGTCTCGATCATAAACAGGGATGCCTTTTTCGGCACCTGGGTTCGCTCAACCAGAATAAACAGACGTCCAATTTCAAGTGACTTATCCGGGTAATGACGCAGGAATGCATCGGCACACTGCCGCAGGGACAAGGCCAGGCGCTGCTCCCGGTGCAGCACCAGGGAAAAGCAGCTCCAAAGCATTTTCCGGGCAACCGCTTCACAATAATCGAGATAATTTTTCACCACCTTGGTGGCCATGATTTTGGCGCGGTACTCGCTCAGCTCTTTTTTGATATCCCCGTCCATAGCTTTGGCAATATCCCAACTGGCTTCAAAACAACCAAACCGGCTTGCCAAATCATCGCCGTACAGACAAAGACAGCAATGTTTGAGCCAAAAACCCCAGCGGAATATCGCCTCCAGCGACAGCACCTTGGTCAAGTCACCAGCTTTCAGCGTTACCCCGGGAATGACGGGGTGATGTGATGCAATCCGCCATTTCAGCGTACTGAGGACCGACTGCTCTGAAGCATTGAGTGGTTTCTCCACAATAAGCGTCAGGTTCAGATCGGACTTCCCGGGCCTGGCTTCGCGCCGGGCTACACTGCCGTGAACGTAAATACTGTGCAAATTTTTCCCAAGGCCAGCCTTGAGCTGGTTCACAGCGTCGAGCAAGACCGGCAGATATTCATCCTGAAACGGCGTTTGGCCATCAATTACAGGTAAAGTGCGTGCCACGCTTTATCCTTTCAATTTATTCCACAAGCAAGAACAGAGTTGACGAGCTTGAATTCTACCAAATCATCCCGCTTGAACGAATCATAACACTCGATCCGCCGTTGTTTTCTGAACGGGCTACCGTCTCTGTCGCCAACTTGGACAGAACAGCGCAATCTGCGGCTCTCCGAGACACAATGACCGTGGATTTTTTAATCAGACAACTCATACATCGGCGCATCTGATAGCCGAACACTTCCTGCCAGGCATCGCATCTTGCCGTCGTTTGGGTATATAATCGGAATTCACTCACACCCAAGATTGAATGAGTTTATGGAAGCATCAAACCTGATCGCCTATGACGATGTCATTGACGCGGCGTACGATATATTTCTAGAAATGGCTGCCGACAGCCTGGAACCGGCAGACGTGATCCTGTTCACCGCCCAGTTTGAAGACCGTGGTGCCGCTGAGCTGGTTGAAACCAAAGACGACTGGGCCGAACATGTTGGGTTTGATGTCGATAAAGACGTGTATGCTGAAGTCCGAATCGGGCTGGTCAACGAAGAAAATGATGAGCTGGATGATGTTTTTGCCCGCTTGCTTGTTAGCCGTGACCCGGACAATAAATTCTGCCACATCCTGTGGAAGCGCGACTAAGTTTGCTGTACACGGCATGAGCATCAAAAGGGAGCCACATCATTCGGCTCCCTTTCTTTTACCCTCAGCCGGGCTTAATACCTATCACGCCATCACCGGCGTATCCTGATGATGACCGCGACGTACCCAAATCAGGCTAAAGACCACCAGCAGCGCCATCACGCCCATCATTAGCCCAAGACTCAGCTGATCACTCACGCGCATGGCAGACGCCGCTAAGGTGGCCAATCCAGCCCCTAAGTTCTGTAAGCCACCCAAGATCGCCCCGGCCGTTCCGGCATGATGCGGAAACGGCTCTATCGCCGCAGTCGTCGCTGCCGGAAACAGCACCCCCGCCCCGATAAAGTAAACAAACGCGCCGCCAATCAAAGAACTGACCGTAACCAGCCCGGCGAGGCCCGGTAGCAGAATCGTCGCTGAGCCCAGCCCCACCGCACAAGCCCCCAGAAATAACACCCGCGCATTGCCGAGACGCTTCATCAAGCGTGACGACAACCAGGAGCCTGCCAGATACCCCGGCAGCGGCACCACAAACAACCAGCTGACCGTTTTCGGGTCCAGCTTAAGCACACTGCCGAGCAGCACACCCGCCGCTGCTTCAAAGACGGCCAGCCCGGCAAACGTCGCCACCAGGCACAGCACATACCCCTGAAAGCGGCGGCTCGACAGCACATAGCGATAACTCTGCCAGACCCGCTCAGCGCGACGTCGTTCAACCGGCAACGTCTCCCGGAACAGGGCCATCATCGCCAGGGTGATCAGCGTGCCGAACACCAACAGAAAAATATAGCTGGCGTGCCAGTCAAACGCAGCAGATAAATAACCACCGAGCACCGGCGCGATTAAAGGTGAGAAAATCACCCCCATGCTCACCAGGCTGTTGGCACGATGCAGTTCCACACCATCGTAGCAGTCACGGGTCACTGTCCGACACATCGCACCACCACAGCCGGTGCCAATCCCCTGAATAAAACTGGCCAGCAGAAAAAGTTCAAACGTCGGGGCCACTAAAGCAGCCACAGTCCCCACCAGGAAAATGGTCATCCCCATCAGGATCACCGGCCGGCGGCCAACTCGATCAGACAAAGGGCCATAGATAAACTGTGATAAACCGTAAGGGATCAAATAGGCCGCCATGACTGCCTGTAAATAGGAAGACTCGACCGCGAAGAAAGTCGACATGGCCGGGATCGACGGCACATACATGGTTTGTGTCATCTGACCGGCAGCCGCCAGAATGATTATTAAAAATAACAGCTTTGCCATACTGGCAGCAGAAGATTGCTGAAACACAACCCATCCCTCATCACAGAATAAAATAATGAAAACTTGTCTAAAATTGAGAAAACAGCCAAAAGGCAGGATAAAACACCAAATCTAATCAACTGATAAAACATGATACTCAGTTTACGGGGATACTTAGATTCAAGCCCTGTTTTACGCTGGAGATACTAATCCGGAAGCCGAAAACTGGCAAGCACTTAACATCGCTGGCAGCACGAAACTTTATTATGATTTGGATTAGTAAAAGTAATGACAATAGAGAGGTTTGGATTATTATTAATCCCCTGAATAAGACGGCGGGCAATCAGCAGATAAATAAAAACCCTGCCGGGCAGGGTTTGAACATTCGGGATGAAATTTCTTAATCGAAATTAAAGCGGTGCTTACCGTGGCTGGCTTTGGTCCGCAGGTACTGCTCATTACCCTCTTTGACGTGCGCCTTGGTGCCTACAACTTCGGCGATCTCAATTCCGTGATCTTCCAACTCTTTGATCTTTTTCGGGTTGTTTGTGATCAAACGAATGGTCGAGATGCCCAACGCCTTGAGCATAAACGCCGCTTCACTGAAATCGCGCAGATCATCGCCAAACCCCAGGTGATTATTGGCTTCATAGGTATTCATGCCCTGGCTCTGAAGCTCATACGCATCAATCTTGTTATACAGGCCAATCCCACGACCTTCCTGGCGCAGATATAACAGCACGCCGCCTTCTGCCCCCATTTTTTGAATCGTTTCATCCAACTGCTCACCGCAATCACAGCGTGAAGAGTGAAACACATCCCCTGTCAGGCATTCCGAGTGCATGCGAACCAAAGGCGGGACAGATTTTTTATCGGCTTTCTGAAAAATCAGGGCAACATGCTCTTTGCCTGATTCAAGCCCGTTGAAAGAAAGCAGTTCGGCAGCGATGTTACTCTGCAAGCCGACTTTAAAAGGCACACGTGCCCTGACATTCACCATGTTGTTCCTAGTATTTCCGCATCAGCAATGACCTTCCAGACCAAGTACAGCGCTTTCACCGCACGAGCCAATCGCCGGATTCGGCCAGACCATCATTGCAAGTCATGTGACTGAATGTTCAATTGCCATCCTAAGTTGTGCATTAAGTTGTGATCAGGCAACGAACACGCTTTGGTATGGCTTAGATGATATCTAAAATTATTACACTAAAACAGCGCAACTGTGTTTCTTCGACGCATCAAGCCTGACATGGGATAATCGCCCCAACATCGAAGTGTTATGTTATAACATTTCACACCCATCCGCACTACACCCTTAATTGCATATGATTTAGGTGAAGATGGGGAAATCTGTCCGTGTATCATCGCGTTGGACGATGAACAGCGATTGAATCAAACGGGTCTACTCACCGTCCCAAGCCATAGTGTCGTTCTAGCTGCGGATGCAGAAAGGTACAGGCAGAGAGCAAAGTCATGCAGATCACCGTGCCCATGATCATCAGCATTCTTGACCAATCCTCGCCCATGATAATACGGCTGGTCAGCATTTCAGCGGTGATCATCACCCAAGCCGATGCAACGAACAATAGTGCCAGCTGAACCATCCGGACGATCCAGCGACGCCTGACCAGCAACAGCGCTGGCAGCAGTAACCAGCAGAGAAACCATCCCATCGCTCCTCCCCGCAAAAAGTGGGCAGCCAGCAACCAGAAACTCACCACATTCGGTGCGAGTAACCCGAACAATACCAACCTGTGCTTCACCCGAGCCATACATGCTTTCCTCCATTTTTTGCTCTATAAGTTGCAAATAATATACGCCTTATAGAGCAATCAAGAAACTAAGCGTCGCGGCATATCAATGAATACCGGAGCACTCACCGAAATTTTGCCGGTCGCATCACAGGCTTCAGCGCCTACAGGGCTGACGATTGCATCATCACGGCTTCCTGCTCATCAGCCAGCTGAATCAGGCGATCCAGGATCCGCTCACCATCCGCGCGCAAGCCGTTGTGCTCATACTCATTCGTCATCCAGGCCCTGGCATTAGCCAGCTGGCTCAGGGTCTCACGACTATAGTCAAACTCTACATACATATCCTCGACATACACCGCAGCAGCCACAGGCACGATATTCTTCTCCAACTGAGCCGGATCATAGAGTTGCGGCCAATCAGATTTCGCTGCCAGAATATCCGCAGCCGCTTTCAGTGGCTTCAGTGTGTCGAGTTGGTCAAACATCCACGGATAAACCATTTCACCAGTAAAGTTGAATGACTGACCTGGGGTATAGGAGCACTGCGGGTACTCGGCCCGGACTCTGTGCGCCGACCAGTCAGAGGCATTCTGCTGACAATAAATGGCTTCATGCAAAATCGCATAAATCGGGTTGGTCTGGTAAGACTGCTCCGCTAGCATGGCATTAAGGAAGCTATAGCTCAGGGCTGGTTTCCCGTCGACCTCGACAAAGGCTTCCTCAAGCATATGGTACAGACCGAGCCCGCCACCACTGCGGCCTAAGTTAATCCCGATCAACTGGAACTGCTCGACAGTAAAGCGCTGCCCATTTGGCAGCCGGACATCATGCTGCAGCAAATGATCTGCAATTTGACGACACAGGCTCTGCGCTTGCGGGAACTGGGCAAAGAACGCCGCATTCTTATCGAGCACACGCTGATAGGTTGCCTGGTAAACCTCATCAGCATGTCGTGTCAGTGGCGGGATCCCGCCGGTCACATAAGCACGTCTCAAGCTTTGTGGGTAGTAAGACAAGTAGTGCAGAATACAGAAGCCACCAAAACTCTGTCCCAACAGCGACCACTGTGCAATCCCAAGTTGCTTACGAATGGCTTCAGCATCACGAACGATATTATCGGCCCGGAACTGGCTCAGATACGCCACTTGCACCTCAACCGATTGACCGGCCAGGGTCTGGGCACTGACAACCTGGCTGTTCCCGGTGCCACGCTGATCCAGCAGCAACACCCGGTACTGTTGTAACGCCCGCTTCAACCAACCGGCGTTGGCATCGGGACGTGGCGACGGAAAGCCCGGCCCTCCCTGAAGATACACCAGCCAGGGCAGGTCCTGCTCCTGTTTCTCCTTGGCCACGACTTCACGGGCAAACACCGTGATGGTGTCTTTTTCTGGCTGGGAATAATCCAGGGGAAGGTGGAATTGGTGTGTGCGGCAAAGCATCCCATCGACAACATAAGCTGACTGCACTGTTCTCTCCTTGTTTGTCAGTACATCCGTTTTCACGGGAAATCATCTGAAAGGTCTTATCATATCAGACAGATAGCTAATGACCATCCGCTGATATCGGCCAAGCGTATCTCAACAAGACTAAATAGGAACACAAATAACTACAGTTACCATTTGTGTTTATACTTTAAGCAAGTGTCCTGACGGTGAAACTGCGATGGCCCCCTTTCTTGAAGTCAATCAGCTGGCGTGCCGCTTCAGCGCACAACCTGTGTTAAAGGATCTCAGCTTCACGCTTGCACAGCAGGAAATAGCCTGTCTGCTCGGGCCTAGTGGTTGCGGGAAAACCACCTTGCTCCAAGCCATCGCCGGCTTTATCCCGCTCAGCCACGGCCAGATCCGTCTTCAGGGCTGTCTGTTATCGACCCCCAACGGCCTGGTTGCGCCTGAGCAGCGCAAAATCGGGATGGTGTTTCAGGACTATGCCCTGTTCCCCCATCTGACGGTCCGCGACAATATCCGTTTTGGCCTGCATCATCTCCACCACAGCCGCCAGCAACAACAAGCCATCATCGACGAGATGCTCGAACTGGTGCAGATCCCGGCCCTGGCCGGGCAATACCCGCACCAGTTGTCTTATGGCCAAAAGCAGCGGGTCGCCCTCGCCCGGGCACTGGCAAGCCAACCCCGGCTACTGTTAATGGATGAGCCTTTCTCCAGTTTAGACACCCCGCTCAAACATGTGCTTTACGAGGAAATTCGTGCGATCCTGCACGCAAAACAAATCACCGCGCTCATCGTCACTCACGACAAAAACGAAGCCTTTGCCCTCAGCGACAACATCGGGCTCCTGCTCCAGCACCATATTGTTCAGTGGGATAAACCTGCGGCCCTGTTTAACAACCCGGCCAGCCCCGATGTCGCCCGATTCCTCGGCCGGGAGCAAGCGATTCACGGTGTGGTTGCGACGCCTGATCAGATCAAGACCGAACTTGGCTTGATACGGCTTCCTCCGGAGCGGCAACCCTGGCACTCCGGCACGCCATTGACTGTTTTCTTGAGTCCGGAAGAAATCGCCCTCCACAAATCAACGCGGCTGGCTCAGGGGAAAATCATTCAAAAGGTATTTATGGGGGCTGCGAGCCTGTATACCCTCCGACTCTCATCTGGTCTGCAGCTCAGAGCCCGCCCGACCAACGGTGACGATTTTCAGATCGGCGAGCAAGTGGGGGTTCAAATTGCAGCAAGGTACCTGGTGGCCTTTCCACGTGGTGAAGTAGTTCCGGAGCAATTCGTTCAAACACCACAGCGTGTCACCAGTGCAGCATGTTATAGCGGTACGCTTAACGGAACCACGCATAAGGGAGCCGCGCTTAACGAAACAAGGTGGTCTGGGCGTTGAGCAACTCAGCAAAATGCACCAGAAACTGCCGCCCCACCAGCTTCCCTTCCCGGTAGTCAACTTCGAGATCGTCCTTGTCGCTGAGCAATGCCCGACTTCGCAACGCCCGTTCGGGGGCAATTTGAATCACTTTCAGTCCATCCGGCGGCTCGAGCAAAAAATGGTTCAGATCATCATAGGTCCGATAGTAGCGGTTGAGCATTTCGATAATCTCAGCACTTTTTCCCTTCCCGGTGATAGCCAGGAAGCGCTCGATGTTCTCGGCGGACAACAAGCGCCACTGGCTGTTTTTCCCGGCAGGTTCTGGCGCTTGCGCCCCCTCAGCTTCGACTTCGGTCGGCGGGATCACGACCTCAGGTTCCGAACGGACTTGCTGTTCGGGATTTTCGGGCTTATCTTGCCACAGCTTCCACTGGTCAAATCGCTGGGTGAGATCGGTACGGATCGCCTTCACCCTGTCCAACGACTGGTTCAGGCTGAGCTTGTCGATATAATCCGGCAGAACCGTTTCTATTTTTTCCCGCCAGTCGTTGAAACTACCGCTTTCCTCTCCCTTCAGACGCTGGATCGGCTCCGTTCGAACCACCACTACTAAATCGGCACCACGGTGCCATGCTTCCTTTACCGGTACCGCAGCACTCACGCCGCCATCCACCCATTCCAGCTCACGCAAGCTCACCGGCAGGTTATAGAGCACCGGGATTGCACAAGAGGCCCGCAACACTTCCTGCCAGTCATCCTGGAACATCGGCAGATAAATATCTTCCAGCGTATCTTTGCGCGTCGCACAAGCCAGCGCGGTACGATGACGTAACACTTGCCTGGCCGTATCAATATCAAGCCGTGTCGGGCCATCTTCTGCCACCCGCTCAAGCGCCCAGTCCAGATTCATGGGCTTTTGCTTGCTCAGATATTTATAGAGATTGAAAAACTCATTGTCGGTGGTGTAATCAACGATGAAGTGATAGCCGAATTTATGCTGCCGGCTAATAAAGGAGGAGAGATTCAGCGCACCCGCTGACGTCCCTATATAAAGTTCGAAAGGGTCAAACCCGGCTTCGAGAAATGCATCAAACACGCCTGCGGTGAAGATACCCCGCTGTCCGCCACCCTGGACC
Source organism: Photobacterium atrarenae (assembly GCF_024380015.1). Taxonomy (NCBI): domain Bacteria; kingdom Pseudomonadati; phylum Pseudomonadota; class Gammaproteobacteria; order Vibrionales; family Vibrionaceae; genus Photobacterium; species Photobacterium atrarenae. The sequence continues at coordinate 1,420,253 of NZ_CP101508.1, read as the reverse complement.
ACCAAGGCAATTTTTCGGTGGCGAACACTATCCAGGCGCGTAGAAAAACTGTTAACAAGCTGTAAATCAGTATCACTCAAACTAAACGGCAGATGATTCATCAAAGTCACTCTTGTCAAAATGGGTGAGCCACGCTCATCTGACAGACTATCATCACTCGCCTAATTGACACAAAGGTCATTTAAAGCCCTTTCAGAACAAGGCTATTACACTGAAATAGAGATAAGCCCGAAGGTCAGAATGACACTTATCACCGTTACCGCAGTAAACAGTGCCAGTTTCAGATCGAATTCCATGATTAATCCCCTATTAAGTGCAATGTTTTAACACATTATTAACCCTACTTGGGGGGCAGTTCAAGCTTATTTATATTAAAAGCGCATCATTATCAGAATGCTGTCACAATTAATCTATCTTAGGTTAAAGGAATCGTATCTCGCTATGAAGGTATTGTCTCTTGTCTCAATCATGGGTCTCATGATGCTCACCGCAGCTTCCCCTTCTGCCGCCGAAGAAAACTCGTTCTATGTGACACCTTATATCGGCTATAGCTTTTCAGAATCTGTGACCGATGAAAACGGTACCAAAGTGAGGATCAAAAATGATCCCCATGTCGCCCTTGCACTGGAAACGGATATGGATCAGGGCCGGGTCGGATTATTTCTCAGCCACCAGCCCAGCGAAGTGAAAGGCATTCAAGGTGACGGCTCTTTGACCTATGTTCACTTCCAGAGTGCCATGCGCTATCAAAGCTCCCCCAGGGTTGATGCCTTATTCGGCCTCTCACTCGGTACAACGTTGTCTCAAGTCGACTGGATTGATGAAGATTTGCTGTTTTCGGCCGGTGTTTTTACCGGAGCAGAATATAAACTGAGTCACAATATGCGCCTGGTGTTCGAAGCGCGCTGGCTGGCCAGCAGAGTCGACGGTCAGTCGAAGAGCAGCTGCCAGTTGCAGAGCAGCGGTGAGAACTGTCAGATTCGTCTTGATTCGGAGTGGCTTAGCCAGTGGCAGACCAACCTGGGGCTGACGTTTTCATTTTGAGCACATACTCTAAAGGCTAGATTATCTAGCCTTCCCCTCGCTCAGTACTAAGAACAGCTATATTTTGGTGAATTATCAGTCAGAGTTATCCCTCGGAAAAAATAATATTTCTCCCTGTGATGACGAACAACCCTAGAGATTTTCTCTAAATATTCCCTTCCTCCATCCCTTTTCGCTTATCTGTCCTACACTCAAGCAAAAGTTAACACTAGCACCAATGAAGGTTAACAAACCTACACTCTATTGCTTTACATTCTTACAGTGGCTAATCTCAAACCATGAACGTGGTTATTCAATCCAGATCCCACGTTACAGGAAGTAAAAATTCAGAATAATTAACTTTGATTTCAAAGTTTCATAGAGAATTGCAGTACATAAGGAGATGCTTATGAAACGTGAACAATGGGGCTCCCGAGCCGGGTTTATCCTGGCAGCGGTCGGCTCCGCAATCGGTCTGGGGAACATCTGGCGCTTCCCGTATATGGCTTATGAAAACGGCGGCGGCGCATTTTTTATTCCTTACCTTTTCGCCATGCTCACTGCCGGTATTCCATTCATGATTATGGAATTCAGCTTAGGTCATAAGCTGCGCGGTGCAGCGCCACGCGCTTTTTCTAAAGTCGGGATTAAATTCGAATGGCTGGGCTGGTTCCAGGTCTTTATCGCGACAATCATCGCAGTCTACTATGTCGCCGTGATTGGCTGGGCGATTTCCTACCTAGGCCACTCATTCACTCAAAGTTGGGGGACGGATACCAACGCCTTCTTCTTCAGTGAATATCTGAAACTGGGCGATAACACCCCAACCCAACTGGGCAGCCTGCAGTTCCATATTGCCATTCCGATGGCGATTGCCTGGGCAATCACCTTCGCGGCAATTTTCTCCGGCGTCAAAGGCGGGATTGAACGTGCCAGTAAGATTATGATGCCATTGCTGTTCCTGTTAGTGATTGGCCTGATCACCCGAATCGTATTCCTGCCGGGTGCGATGGACGGCCTGAACTATCTGTTCCAGCCGGACTTCAGCAAGATCCTGGATGCTAAAGTCTGGTCCGCGGCTTACGGTCAGATTTTCTTCACCCTGAGTGTCGGCTTCGCCATCATGATTGCGTATTCGAGCTATCTGCCAGAGAAATCAGACATCAATAACAATGCGTTTATGACCGTGCTGATCAACTGTGGCTTCTCAATCACAGCCGGTATACTGATCTTCGGTGTCTTGGGTTACATGGCCCAAGAGCAAGCAAAACCGCTGACGGAAGTGGTTTCTGCGGGAGTTGGACTGGCATTTGTCACCATTCCGGCGGCCATTAACTTACTGCCGGCCCCTTATATTCTGGGCCCACTATTCTTCCTGGCACTGGTTGTGGCCGGTTTGAGCTCACACATCTCGATCCTGGAAGCCGTGACCTCTGCCATCATTGATAAGCTGAACTGGAGTCGTAAAAAAGCAGCCTCAGTGGTTTGCGGGACTGGATTTGTGGTCTCGATGGCGTTCGCCACTAACGGCGGCCTGCTACTGCTGGATCTGATCGACTACTTCATCAACAACGTCGCGCTGCTGACCAGTTGCCTGATTGAGTTGTTGATCATTGGCTGGCTGTTTAAAGCCGCGGATGTACGCAGCTACACCAACAAGATTTCTGAATTCACAATCGGGAAATGGTTTGAAATCTGTATTCGCTTCCTGAGCCCTGCCATGCTGGCAGTGATTCTGGGAACCAACCTGGTCAATACATTCAATGATGGATACGGCGGCTATGCAATGTCTGACTTGATGCTGCTGGGCTGGGGACTGGTTGCTGCCATGTTTGTCGTGGCTGTAATCATCAACCTGACCTCAAAACCTCAAACTCACCAGGAGGCGTAAGTTATGACAATTGGCGCAATTATTATGATGCTGTTTGGACTTGGGATCACCTGGGGAGGCGCAGCTTACTGCATCTCCGTTGCCATGAAAAACAAGCAACAGTAACACAACCCGAACTATGAACAGAGGCTTCCCCGTGAAGCCTCTGTTTTATGCACAGCGCTTGGTGTGCAACATCTGATACCAATCACCGTCAGTCAGGGATCAACCATAGCGCTTTTACAAGCGAGGATGCTCCCTGATTTGACTATGACTGGTATGGTGTGTTTATCACACAAATGCAAGCCTGCAACCTCAACTTTGCTAGCCATGATTCATTCCGGCAAAGATCCCTTTTCCTTATTCCAATCGTGCCTTTACAATCCAACGACCTGCTGATCGAGTCGTTCAACTGTGCCGTACGGGCTCAAAACCTACCGGCTACCGTCAACGATGCGCTCAGCCATAAATCTAAGAAAAGTCTACTCAAGGAAAGGCAATGAAGTTACCTGCTATTATACTCTCGCTTGCACTCCTCCCTTCGTCAGTGCTTGCTGCCCAAGAAACAAGCTGCCAAAGCGACAAATATCACCAATATGTGGATGCATCTCTGTCATGGTACCAAAGCCTGGTTGATATCGCGGTTCAAAAAGACCCGAACCTGAAAGAAGTCGGTGACTGGTTCCTGGAAGGACGTAAACACCATTTTGAGCTGAACCGCGAGGCTGTAGATTGGTATTTAGAAAATGATAAGGACAAGCTGGCCCTGTCGCAGCCAATTGAGTCCTGGCTGAAGCTGACGCAGCAAGATGTAAAAGCCCTTTCGCAAGAAAACAACGAACTCGGCCGTATAGCCAAACTGTCGTTTGATGACCGTCAAAGCAAACCACACCCGAAGAACTATGAGCTCCGTAGTGCATTTGCCGATCTGCTCACCCATCCGGGCGATATTGATCAGCCGCTCAATGCCTACAACGAAAAAATGACCGCGATTGCGGCCATTGAATGTCAGTAGCCCCCTGCAAGCCGGACCGATTACGGTCCGGCCAGGTACTCCCCCAAACGCGTTTCATCCGACTCCCCCGCCTTATCCATCGCCTAAGCAGATAAATGTTCCATCTATCATTAACTACACGTATCCTTACGCCCCATAAAAATAAACCAAATCACAAAATAACCATTTGATTTACGTGTATTTATGGGGAACACAATGACCAGCCTTCGACTTTGCCTGGGCGCAGGGCTCATCTCTGCGACAGCAACAGCGCAGCCTTATCCGCAATGGGAGCCAGGTTTCGGCGGAGAAATCGCGCTGATGGCCAGCTATGACGAGCGAATGGATGAATCGACACCACAGACACCGAAGCCACCGCCAAGTGCCCCGCGACATCCCAAAGACACGGCGCGATCACCAAAAGATGACAACAAAAAATCGAAAACAAAGGTTATACCTTTCGGCATGCTGACTTATACCTTTGCCCAAGGCGATCAGCAGCTCTATTTCGGAACCAGCCGTTCCGACCTTGCCCTGGGACGGTTTCATGCTGAGCTGGGGTACGTGCGGCAACTCAATGATGGCAGCCGGGTCAGTTTCGGCTATGTGCCCGGACTTCTCTCCAAGGAAGTGGATCGCGATCCGTTTGCTGGCAAAGGGATCAAAAGTAAAACCGACAGTACGGTTGAAGCTGTACGGTTGAAATACAAGCAAATTCTGGGCTCTGCACTGTCTCTCGAGCTGGCAGCAGGCAAACAGCAGATCGAAGATGAGCAAAGTGGCCAGCAGCTTGATGATACTGCAACACAAGCAGCGCTGATCCGTGAAGGGGATATCCTGTTTAGCCAGTTGAGCTACCTCAAGCCTCTGGGGCAAAATCAACGGCTGCGTACTGCGCTGAGCTACAGCCGCTTGGACGCGCAGGGCGATGCAGTGGCCAGCCATAACTATGGCGCGGAATCCTCCTTGGTCCATCAGTTCCAGCGGGCCAGTCTGGCCCTGACACTGAAGTATCGTTTCAGCGATTACGATAGTATTCACCCGGTTTACCAACAGCGCCGCAAAGATCAACGGTGGGGCGGGTTCCTGGCTTATGAGTATCGCGAACCCTTTGGCTGGAAACGATGGAGTCTGGTCACACTCGCCGGCTATAACGACACCCAATCCAACATCCAATTCTACGATGAACAACGTCTGCTGATCAGCGCCGGTGCCCGTTACACACTCTGATTTTCGCCCCGCTCGCCCCTGACGAGATCTCAAAAATCAGCCCGAGATTGAACCCAATTGGGCTTTTTACGGGACATAACAGGCAAATTGCATTACATTAACAGCAATTTGCCAATTTCAGTTTGAAGCACCTATCCCCTATGGCAGTAGATAACCGAAAAGCCGATGCAACGGAAGAATCACTGCATCGCATCTTTACCGTGCCGGAGGCACCTGATTCGACCCTGGGCCGAATCGAGAAAGAGATTTCAGAAAACCTGAATGCGTTTCTGCAAACGCATATTGCGGCAACGGAAAAGCCGCTGGTCGACATTGAGAAGGACTTTTCCTCGGCTGATATCCCGGAAACCCCTTCCTTTGTCTCTGACCATACGCATTTTCTGCTCGACAAACTGGTGGCCCAGTCGGTCCATACCTCTGCGCCAAGCTTTATTGGTCATATGACCTCAGCCCTGCCCTACTTCCTGATGCCGCTGTCCAAAATCATGATTGGACTCAACCAGAACCTGGTCAAGATAGAAACCTCCAAAGCGTTTACCCCACTGGAGCGTCAGGTGCTGGGCATGTTGCACAACCTGATCTACCACGAATCAGATGACTTTTATCAGCAATGGATGCACAGCGCCAACCATTCACTGGGCGCTTTTTGCTCCGGCGGCACCATTGCCAACATCACCGCGCTATGGGTGGCGCGAAACCATGCCCTGCGGCCAGACGGCGAGTTCCGTGGCGTCGCCCAGGAAGGCCTGTTTAAAGCCATGAAGCATTATGGCTATGACGATCTGGCGGTGCTGGTGTCTGAGCGTGGTCATTACTCGCTGAAAAAAGCCGCTGATGTCCTGGGGATCGGCCGCGACAGCCTGATTGCGGTGAAAACGGACGACCATAACCGGATTGACCTGCAGGCGCTGGAGCAGACACTGGCTGAGCTGAAGGCGAAGAATATCAAACCGTTTGCCATTGTCGGTGTTGCTGGTACCACGGAAACCGGCAATATCGATCCGCTGGATCAACTGGCCGATATCGCCCAGGCGCACGACTGCCACTTCCATATAGATGCCGCCTGGGGCGGTGCAACCTTGATGTCCCATAAATACCGGCCTCTACTGAAGGGGATTGAGCGGGCTGACTCGGTCACCATCGACGCCCATAAACAGCTTTATGTGCCGATGGGTGCCGGCATGGTCATCTTTAAAAACCCGGCCTTGATGACCGCCATTGAGCATCATGCCGAATACATCCTGCGGAAAGGCTCGAAAGATTTGGGTAGCCACACTCTGGAAGGCTCACGGAGCGGGATGGCAATGCTGCTGTTTGCCAGTATGAACATCATCAGCCGGCCCGGCTACGAGATGCTGATCAACAACAGTATCGACAAAGCCAAGCACTTTGCCGCCCTGATTAAGGCGCACCCGGACTTTGAGCTGATCTCCGAGCCGGAGCTGTGCCTGCTGACCTATCGCTACGTGCCAGCCGACACGCAACGTGCGCTCACGCTGGCGACCGCGGAGGAGAAAGAATCGCTGCTCAACGCCCTCAATGATCTCACCAAGTTCATCCAGAAGCGGCAGCGGGAATCCGGCAAATCCTTTGTTTCCCGGACCCGCCTGAATCCGGTGAAATGGGATCGGAAAATCACTACAGTATTCCGGGTGGTTCTGGCCAACCCGCTCACCACGGAGACCATTCTGGAAGATGTGCTGAGTGAACAGCGAGCACTGGCCAAACTCAGCAGCATCAGCTTACCGACAATTCAATCGCTGACTGACACCATCTTAAAGCGTGAACAAATTTCGCTCTCTTAAGTGATATAAAAACAGCCTGGGATCTGCCAGGCTGTTTTATTTTGCGTTCATGTCATACCCACACAAATCAATAAACTCAAAATATTCAACACATCATTTTTAATAAACATTGCCCGGTTATCAGTCTATTTATCATTTTCGTTCTCTCCAGGTTAAATAGCAGTTAATGAAAAACAACATCCCCTGAAAACCTCTAACAAATCCCTGATTTTCAACAATTCATCCTTCTTGATTCAGATCAACGAAAGTACAGTTAACTCAGAAGGCTCAAGCCGGATTTACAGAAAAACCGGCGATTTATGACAAGTTGTGAATAATACAGCAATAAGAAGGGGATGCTTAAAGTTCACAATAAAGCGGGTTATGAATCACCGGCAAACATATACCCTTCACCGTGAACCGTCACAAATATTTGCGGATTTTTCGGGTCGGATTCCATCTTGGCGCGCATACGACGAATCAACACATCAATCGTCCGGTCATTTGGGGCTTCAACCCGATGACTCAGCATATTCAGGATCCGCTCCCGGCTCAGCACCACATTCGGGTGAGAGGAAAACGCCACCAGCAATTCATATTCTGCCTTGGTCAGTTTCACCGGCTCGCCATGGTGGGTCAGCGCGCGGCGGTTGATATCAAACTGCCAGTCACCAAATGAAATGATATTGCTGTCCTGGGTCACTGAGGTGCCCTGCTCACGAGCTTTCTCCGCTAAGCCAATGCGCCACAACAGGTTTTTCACCCGGACCAACAGCTCACGCAGCTCAAACGGCTTGGTGACATAGTCATCGGCCCCCATCTCCAGACCGACAATCCGGTCAATACTATCCACCCTGCCCGTGACCAGAATAATCCCGACTTCAGAGCGGCTTCTGAGCTCCCGGGTCAATAGCAAGCCATCTTCACCCGGCAAGTTAATATCCAGCATCACCAGATCGATACGTTCACTGGCCATGATTTCCCGCATCCGATCACCACTCTCGGCTTCACTGACCTGATACCCTTCATTTTCAAAATACCCGACCAGTTTGGCGCGCGTAACAACCTCATCTTCGACAACAAGAATGTGATGACTCATTTTTCACTCTTCATTTAATTCAGCAGCTTTTAAAACGGTAGCACAAGGTATACCTGTTAACAATTTTTAATAAAGCAGGCAATCCTGTTCATCCCCAGCGTTAACCTTATTCATATCATGGAATTAAGATAACACCAGAAAAAATATTAGTTCACCGTCAATTACGGAAACATTCATACTGTAACGGAATCTTCCACTATGAAAAAACTTTGGCAAAAAATAAAAAAGCCAAGCAGCAAGTATTCCATCCTTGTGCTAGTGCTGGTCGGGATCGGGCTCTCCCTGGCGGGAACCTTTGTGGTCCATAAGGGCTTTGAAATGACTTCAACCATCGAGTTCTGTACTTCTTGTCACACCATGGAGCAAAACTACGCCGAATATAAAGAAACCGTGCATTTCAAGAATGCTTCTGGCGTCCAGGCGCAATGTGTGGATTGTCACCAACCGAAAGATTTTCCCGGCAAAGTATTCCGTAAATTAGAAGCGGCCAAAGATCTCTATCACCATTTTGTTACCGGCAAAATTGATACGCCGGAAAAATTTGAAGATCACCGTCTTGAAATGGCTCAGACTGTTTGGGATCGCATGAGCAGTCAAAACTCCAAAACTTGTAAGAGTTGCCACGCCTACGACGACATGGATCACAGCAAGCAATCAGCCAAAGCCGCCTTCGAAATGAAAAAAGCGGCGGCAAAAGATATGAACTGCATTGAATGCCACAAAGGGATTGCCCACGAGCTGCCGAATATGGCCGGTGGTTTCCAGAAAGACTTCCAGGCGCTACAAGCCACCGCCAATGAACAAGGCGCAACGGCGCAAACCCTTTTCTCACTGGGTGAAAAACCACTGTTTGCCACCGCGGATGCCAACAGCAAAGCAGAAGGGAAGCTGCTACCGGCCTCTGAAGTTCGGGTACTGGGCCGCCAGGACAACATGCTGAACGTGAAAATTCAAGGCTGGCTGGAAAAATCCGGTAAAGGCCGGGTCATGACCGAGTACATGGGCAAACGCGTGTTCAAAGCCACCATTCGCGGTGATGTGAAAGCAACGCAACAGGTGCTGGCCGAAGAAACTGACAGCGCGACTGACATCGTCTGGCAGCAAGTCTCCGTCGAAGCCTGGGTGACCGCTGATGACATGATCGACAACATCCAGCCAATCTGGCAATACGCCGAGCAGATGTACGGCTCAACCTGTAACGCCTGTCACGCCGCCCCGGATCCGGCGCACTTTACTGCCAACGGCTGGATTTCAGGTCTGAATGCGATGAGCGCCTACTACCGCCTGAGCAAAACTGAAGAGCGGACCCTGCTGAAGTACCTGCAGAACCACGGCAAAGACACCGGTGGCACCGGCGCCCACTAATTCGAACCGCGGCGGGCTCGATTCCCCCACCCGCCGCGATTGACTCAAATTTTTGTAAAGGATTGAACTATGGCGACTCAACATCAACCACAAGGCATCACGCGCCGTCGCTTCCTCTCCGGGCTGGCTGCTGCCAGTGCCGCATCTGTTGTCGGCACCAGCCTGCTGGCGCCGCGCCAAGCCATGGCCGCCCACGAAACCAAAGCCAGCTTCACCGGTGAAGTCCTGTCCGGCTCTCACTGGGGCGCCTTCCGCGCCAAAGTCGAAAACGGGGTCTGGGTCGATACTGTACCGTTCGAGAAAGACAAGCACCCAACCAAGATGATCAACGGGGTGCGGGAAGTGGTCTATAACCCGGCCCGGGTCAAATACCCGATGGTCCGCCTCGACTGGCTCAAGCATGGCTACAAATCGGATACCACCCAGCGCGGCGATAACCGCTTCGTTCGTGTCCCGTGGTCGCAGGCGCTGGACTTCTTCTATCACGAGTTAGAACGAGTTCAGACCTCTTATGGCCCGAGCGCACTGTATGCCGGCCATACCGGCTGGCAGTCGGTGGGTAAGCTACACTCTGCAGGGACCATGATGAGCCGGGCGATCGGCCTGCACGGTACTTACCTCGGCAAGATGGGTGACTACTCGACCGGTGCCGCCCAGGTGGTGCTGCCGTATGTCGCCGGCGCCATGGAAGTGTATGAGCAGCAAACCTCCTGGCCGCTGGTGCTGGAGCATTCCGACACCATCGTGATCTGGGGCTCTGATCCAATCAAGAACCTCCAGGTAGGCTGGCTGGTGCCGGACCACAGCCCGTATGCCTACTACCAACAGCTGGCTGAGAAAGTGAAGCACAAAGAGATCAAGGTGATCTACATTGATCCGGTCCGCTCTCAGACCCAGAAGTTCGTCGGCGGCGAACAGATCCCGGTCAACCCGCAAACCGATGTGCCGCTGATGCTGGCCATTGCCCATACCCTGTACAAAGAAGATCTCTACAGCAAAGATTTCATTGCCGACTACACCACCGGCTTTGACAAGTTCCTGCCATACCTGCTGGGCGATAAAGACGGCGTTGAGAAGACCCCGGAATGGGCCGAGAAAATCTGTGGCATCGACGCCGACACCATTCGCACTCTGGCACGCCAGATGGCCGGTGGCCGCACCCAGATCATTGGCGGCTGGTGTCTGCAACGGATGCAACACGGTGAGCAGTATGCCTGGATGCTGGTTGTCGTCGCTGCAATGCTGGGCCAGATCGGCCTGCCGGGCGGCGGCTTCGGCTTTGGCTGGCACTACAACGATGCCGGTTCAACCACCTCTAACGGCCCGCTGATGTCCGGCTTCAGCGGCGTAACTGGCATCGATCCGATCCATAACGGCTCATTCAAGGGTTACTCCACCTATATTCCGGTGGCACGTTTTGTCGACTGTATCGAAAACCCGGGTAAAACCATCCAGTGGAATGGCCATGATGTGAAATTCCCACACATGAAAATGGCGGTGTTCTGCGGCAACAACCCGTTCCATCACCACCAGGATCGCAACAAGATGATCAAGGTCTGGCGCAAGCTGGAAACCGTAGTCAGCATCGATCATCAGTGGACCGCCACCTGCCGCTTTGCCGATATCGTGCTGCCTGCAACCACCACCCATGAACGCAACGACATTGAGCAGTACGGCAACCACTCCAACGCCGGGATCATCGCCCTGCCGAAAGTGGTTGAGCCGATGTTCGAAGCCAAAGATGATTTCGATATCTTCCGCGATCTATGCCGTCGCTTCGGCCGCGAAGAAGCATTCACCGGCGGCAAGAGCCAAATGGAATGGATCGAACACATCTACAACGGTGCCCGTCTGCAAGGCCGTGGCCTGGGCGTGCGGATGCCGAACTTCCGCAAATTCTGGGAAGGGGAAGGCTTTATCGAATTTCCAGAAGGTCAGCAATGGGTGCGCCATGCTTCCTTCCGTAATGAACCGGATCTGGAGCCGCTGGGCACCGCGTCCGGCCTGATCGAGATCTACTGTAAGACCATTGCCCAGATGGGTTATGACGACTGTCAGGGCCATCCGATGTGGTTTGAGAAGAAAGAGCGCAGCCATGGCGGTCCACGCTCGGACAAGTTCCCGCTCAACCTGCAGAGTACGCACCCGAACCACCGCCTGCACTCTCAGCTGTGCTCATCCACCGAGCACCGGGCGAGCTACGCGGTGGCCGATCGCGAACCGATCTACATCAATACCACAGATGCCCAGGCGCGGGGGATTCAATCTGGCGACATCGTTCGTGTCTTCAACGACCGGGGCCAGGTGCTGGCCGGTGCGGTTGTCACCGACGACTATAAAGCCGGGGTTTGCCGGATCCATGAAGGCGCCTGGTATAGCCCTTTGGAAGGTGGCAAGCCGGGCACCCTGTGTACCTACGGCGATCCGAATGTCCTGACCCAGGATATCGGCTCTTCCAAACTGGCACAGGCCACATCGGCCGCATCGGCTCTGGTGGACATCGAAAAGTACACCGGCCCGGTGCCGGCAGTGAGCGGTTTCAACGGCCCGACGGAGGTGACCGATATTAATCCGTTGTTCCCGGCGATGGATCTCGACTAAACCGGTGATCTCCCTCTCTATCGCCAGACGGATATAAGGTGCCAGCATAGCTGGCACCTTTTCCGAAGCGGCAACACCCGGCACAGGATTCTGATGCAGGGTATTATAATCAAGACGATAACGCAGGCAGATGCGCGGTGCTCAGATCAAGTACCGGGCAACGATGCCCAAAACGACATTAAATAAGCGAAACGCTGGAGCCGCCATGCAAGAAATAATTGCTTTCAACGAACAACGCGCGGAGATCTACTGGTGGATGTCTTCCCTGCTCTCACGCGAACTGACGGCTGAAGATCTCAGCCATTACCATAGCGGGGAGATCCTCACCTTTCTTTCCGGTCTGGCCATGACCCCGGAACTGAAACAGCCAGCGCAAGATTTCCAGAACGCCCTGCAACGGCTGGAAAACCGTGCCGATGCACAGCTAGAGCTGGCAGCAGACTTCTGTGGCCTGTTTCTCAGCACACCGAAAACCGGCGCCCTGCCTTATGCGTCCGTCTATGTCGGCGAGAGCGGCCTGCTCAATGACCAGCCAGCCCAGGACATGAATCAATGGTTAACGCGCTACGAGATTGCCCAGCGTAAGGAGTTCAACGAACCGGCGGATCATCTTGCCGTCGAACTGGATTTCATGGGCAACCTCATTATCCTCGCCAATCAGCAAAACAGTGAGCAAGCGGCCGAACCGCTGATGCAGGCGCAGCAACAATTTCTCGACACCATGTTGCTCAACTGGTTACCGGCCTTTGCCCAAGCGTGCCAGGCTCGCGATCCGTTCGGCTTCTATGCAGCCGCCGTCAATCTGCTGCTCGCTTTCTGCTGGCTTGACCGTGCCTTTTTGGCCGGTGAAGGTGAAGCGCAAGAATCATAGCCATCAACACTCTCCATCCTCCTTGCCGACACCCTGGGTGTCGGCTTTTTTCTGTACAAACATTGCCAAGCGAAAAAATGCAAGCTGTTCAGCAAAGACACAGCTTTCATGACACATCACTGACATTCACCTCACGATGCTTCGCTACATTAATTGCCATACCGCGCTCCTGGAGCGTTCAATTGATTTAGCAAGAGGTATCCGCCATGACCAATACACGTTCAAGTATTGCCCGTTCGTTGTCTGTGAAATCATCCGCGCAACGCTGGTTCATCAGCCTGTCATTGCCTCTGGTTCTCCTGGCGATGATGTTGACGCCACAGGCCAATGCCAGCCTAGCCAATAAAACAGCGACCCCTCCGAAAGAAACCGTCGAGCGCATTAATGCGATCCAGCGTGATCTCACCAGCATCCGCCAGCAGGCAATGCAATCGAACCCGGAACTGGCCGATCAAGCCAAACAGCTGGAGCTGGCGTTCGAGAAAAAAGCCAAAGAAATCGGCTACGACCCGCAAGCCTTTGTCACCCAAGCACAGGAAATCCAGACCAAAATCCAGACCGAAGATCTGTCTAAAGAAGAGCGTAGCGAACTCATCCAGACCTTCATTGCCGCCAAGAAGAAAATGGCGGAACAGCGCCAGCAAATTACCTCAGACAAGCAATTGATGGGGATGCAGGAAGAACTGCAACAGGAAACCCTGGTCGCAATGAAAAAGCAGGATCCAAAAACTGAAGCGCTGGTGAAAGAGCTCAGCACGCTGGTTGATCAAATTCAGTAAGCCACAGACAAACTGTAGTTCCCCCTCCCCCACAAGCCCCTGCCAGCTCAGCGCTGGCAGGGGCTTGATTTGTCAGAGCAGCAGGCAGTAAAAGAAATATAACCTTATTGGAGGTAAGTATTTCAGCATGGCAAGCCTCCGCAAAAGAAATCTATTTTAATTTAATATTTCTATCATTTTCATTCATTTACATTTAAATATGAAAATGCTTCATAACTGATAATATGGTATTTGTTTAGGATGAAAAATGATGAGATTTTCACGCTTCCATAAATAATGTTATGAGTGACCATGATGGCTATACGGCTTAATCAACTTTTTACACGATAGCTTCGGTAATCCGGAGGTCGTTATTGATGCCCCCCATACAGACAAACTTTCCGAATACAAAGGCATATTAGTTGTAGATGTTGATGTATGGTCAGACGCTTCTGGTCATGCCACGATTTGGACTGGTAACAGATGTACAGATCATTGTTATTTCCCTTTAGCGAAAAAGGCGTACTTATGGCAATTAAAAGACTAAGTTCCTTATTATTCGTCTTGAGTTGTAGTTTAAGCGTAAGTGCTCATAACTTGAACGACATGAGTGATAAGCAGTTGCTAAAGAACTATGCCTTATCCACATGCCTCGCCACATTTTACAAAGGATCTGAAGTATATGAAGATGCCATCGCTGCAATGCAAGGATACCGGGACTACTCGGATTTGCCGCTTGAAGTATTCTTCGACGTTTCAAAGCTTGTGGATAGTCGTGATCTGAACGGTTATCGTTCGAAAAAAGGTGACATAATTGAACTTGGGTATTGTATCGACTTTGCCGAATCAGAGAGCATTGACTTACTCTATCAACGAGCTTTAGCGTCTGAGTGATCACACATATTGAGGATCTCTTACATGCCATGAAGTTTGACGGGCAATATTTTGATGCCATACAGATGGTACTGCTAATTGGATGAGGTGCCAGACAAATCCCCCTGAAAATATACCAACGGATATACACGCAATTGAGCTCACGATTTCACAATTGGCAACGATTGTGAAGCGGCATCCCCTTCACGAAAAAGCCAAACTTCCGCTACACTTCCACAGGTGAACGTAGACGATCGGCAGTGTGACTTTCAGGTAACGATGGATGATCGATATCGCGGCGACATTTATTACTTTTTTTGCTGTAGTTGATCCCATCGGAACGGTACCGGTGTTTATTGCGGTCACCAGCCAGTTCGATGAGAAGGTCAGGCGCCGCATCGCCCTTCTTGCAACGCTGGCAGCAGCCTGCATCCTCTTGTTCTTTGTCGTAGCCGGGGAACTTATTTTAACCGCAATGTCGATCCCCCTGTCCGCTTTCCAAATTGCCGGCGGGATTGTGCTTTTTTTGTTTGCGCTCACCATGATCTTCGGCGAAAGCAAGCCGGATGAGGAGATCCGCCTGGTGAAATGTCATCACGAGACGGCCATTTTCCCCCTCGCGGTCCCCTCGATTGCCAGCCCGGGTGCCATGCTGGCCGCCGTTCTCCTGACAGAAAATGCTCGCTTCAGCCTGATTGAACAAGCCCTCACTTTCCTGTTATTGCTTTCGGTCCTGTTCGTTGCTTATTTACTGATGCTGATGTCCGGCGCGATTAACAAACTGATCGGCCGAAGTGGTGCCAGCGTCGTCAGCCGGGTGATGGGATTAATCCTGGCCTCTGTCGCGATGACCAATCTGCTGGCCGGGGTCACCTTATACTTTGGTCTTCAATGAAGGTGGTGCCGCTGTACGACTTGAGTCAAACTCTGGCGCGCAACTCCAATTAAAGGCGTGCAGCTTTTTTCACAATTTCCCGTCCTTCCGTTTCGACATAATTCAGAAACACCTTGGCGACCGGGGACAGGTGTTGCGATCTTGTCCAGGAGAAAGACCATTTCGACTGAATGGGCAAAGACGCCACATTAATTTTTTGAACGCCGTAAATCTCACCGAATGCAAGTGTGTGGGCCGACAGGATAGAGACCCCCAGTCGCGATAAAACAGAATGAATAATCGCTTCATTACTGGCGATTGTCATTTTAATATTCGGCTTACATTGCTGATTGTTGAAGAAGGACTCGATCGAGAAACGGGTGCCCGAGCCCACTTCGCGGATCAGAAAGTCTTCCCGGCAAAACTCTTCCAGAGAAACTTTGGTTTTTTTCGTCAGCGGATGGTTCGCCTCGGCAATGGCGACCAGATCATTGGACATAAACTCGATCACATCGAGATCTAACCCCTCAGGCAAATGGCTGAACACATAGAAGTCGTCCAGGCCCTGCTCCAGCCGTTCAATCACTTGTTGCCGGTTCGCGACCGTAAACTGGATATCAATCCCAGGGTAGCGCTCACAAAAGGGTCCCAGCAAGTGTGGAATAAAGTACTTGGCTGTGGTTGCACTCGCGAGCCTCAGCGTCCCCGATTTCAACCCCCTCAGGTTGGACAGATGCATGTCCAGCGCTTCACAGCTGTGAAGGATACTTTTTGCCGTTTCAACGGTTACCAGACCTGCATCCGTGAACACCAGCTTCTTTCCGACCTGTTGGTAAAGCGGCAGGCCGATCGCCTCAGCGAGCTTCTTCAACTGGATTGACACGGTAGGCTGGGTCAAAAACAAGGCTTCAGAAGCTGATTTAATACTCCCCTCCTCATAAACAGCCAGCAAAATTTCCAATTGACGAAATGTACCGATATATGAATGCAGCCTGGATGCCATTGTTCCTCCACTCGTAAACCACACCAATATAGACTTTTGTCTATTGATAGCATAGTAATTTTCTATTTTTATCTATTCTTCAGGCGCACTATGATTCCCCGAAAGTTATGGAGGTCATGATGAAGTATAGAAGTTTAGTCCTACCCACAGTCACGAGCACCGCCCTCATCGCATTTTATATTGCCAGCAGTTTAATCAATAGTGAGTCATTCGGATTTTCGGTACTAGCCATGATGCTGGCCGGCTTAACGGTCCTGAATGTTTTCAAACAATCCGTGCGCAAACAAGCATCGAAAGCTGATCATGTGACGATGCAACATTCCTTCGGAGAGAAGTAGTCCATGGTCATTGACGCAGTCGTAGCCTTCTTCATTCTTGGTGTTTTTTGTCGTTTGGTTGGGGCAAACATTTCATTTCCTGAAAACTTATATAAGTCCCTCAGTATGTTCCTGATGGTTGCGATTGGCCTCAAAGGAGGTCTGGCACTTCAGGAACACATCGATCCATCCTTATTGATCATGTCGCTGATGGTGATTGCATTTGGACTATTATTGCCGCTGGTCGCTTATCCTTTGCTCCGGTATTTCGGTCAGCTCGATAGAATCAACGCCGGCGCCGTTGCTGCACATTATGGCTCGGTCAGTGTTGCCACGTATGCGGTTGCGGTTGCCCTGTTGGAAGCGAACAACATCCGTTATGAAGCCTATTTCCCGCTCTTTGTCGTATTACTCGAGATGCCGGCCATTCTGGTGGGCCTGGTATTAGCCAAAGGCAGCATGAAAGTGATCAATGCCAATTTTATAAAAAAAGAGCTGCTGGCAAATCAAAGTATATTGTTAATGGTGGGTAGTTTACTCATTGGCTACTATGGCGGGTTGAGTGTTCAAAAACTGTCACCGTTCTTTATCGAGCTTTTCTCTGGAATCTTAGCTTTATTCTTGCTGAAAATGGGCTTGGTTGCAGGTGAGCAACTGTCCGAGCTGAAGAAGAACAGCCTCTTCCTGATCAGCTTTGGTATTCTGATGCCGATGATCGGCGGTATCGCAGGTACCGGACTTGGTGTTATTTTAGGATTCAGTGCCGGCGGGGTTGCATTAATGGCAGTGCTGGGCGCAAGTGCATCTTACATTGCCGTCCCGGCAGCGATGAAAGAAAGTTTACCTGAGGCAAACGCCGGCATGTCGATTACGGCATCGCTCGGTATCACATTTCCTTTTAACGTATTGCTCGGCGTACCGTTTTTTATCGCCTTAGGACAATACCTTCAAGGTTAAAACCAAGCAGGTCCGCAGGTGCCTCATCGCAGCATCGAGCCCCTGGAAAATACCCAGCAAAAAGCATTGCCTGCCCACACGGGCAGGCCATGGGAAGCAACCCTGAGTTCAATGGGGTTCCCCGTCCTCGTAGTCACTCAGCTCAATCCCCAGCTCTTCAGCGACTGCTGCCCAGTACGGCTCGGCTTCACAAACACAGCAATCACACCAGGGAGCGATTCCCTCATGCATGCTCATCCGCCGCGTCGGTTTGGTTTCACTTGTGGGTTGCCCTGAATGCCCGGCTCGGGATCGATTATAATCAGCCATGATGCCTACTCCATTCGATGCTGCTCTTTTGAGTGTATCGCATCACCGACAGGCTGCCTTCATCGTAGACAGATTACAGTTCGTCAGGCTCCCCGAAACAAACAGGGCCTGTCGGCATAACCGACAGGCCCTGAAAATCTGTTTTGAGCACAAGTACTTATAGCTCTTCTTCCGAGGTAGAAGTCACTTCGCTACCATCCTGAATGCGCTTGTGACCTTCCTGCAGATGCACGAAATCCACCAGATCATCACCGCTCACCTGGAACGCCTGACCAAAACCTTTGACGAACAGGCCCTGCGTTGGCTCCAAACGGAACAAGGTGAAATCTTCCAGACCACTCAGACCATCAACAATCTCGCCAAAACGTGCTCTCAGCCCGGCAATAGCTTCAACCCAGCGCTCACTCTGACGCTCAACCACCACCACATTGGCTTCAAAGGTCAATCGCTTACGGGCATAAATCGTCTTCGAGGTGCTTTCATCTTCGATCATCATCAGCGATACCTGTGGGTTTTCCAGCAGGTTGCGGGCATGCTTGGCAATCTGGCTGATCAGCACATAATAGCCATCTTCCAACATCGCAAACGGCGCATAGCTGACATTCGGCTTGCCTTCAGCATCCACAGTCGCCAGTTGCAGTGTCTGGCAAACTTCGCGAAATTCTTTAATTTCCGGGCCCAGGCGGTTTTGCAAACGCGCTTGTTTGACATCACTCATGATTGTTACTCTCCAAGAATCTGTTGTTTGAGTTGTTTAAATTGTTCAATTTGTTCCGGGAACAGCTGACGTTGCTTATCACGCCCCAAGTAGACTTTAAAGATACATTCGCCGTTATCCGCCAGAAAGCCGATAAAATAAGTGGCATTGCCGTTCGACGGCTTGCTGACCAGAACCACCTGGGCAACACGATCCAGGCGAAGGTGACCATGTAACTCACCTTCCTTCCCCATCAAGTTATAATAGCCGCGCGCTTCTTTTCCTTTCGGGAAAGGCGCCTTAATTTCAAAAATCGACCCCATCGAATGGACAATGGTGGTCATTGGCCCCCAGGAAGGCAAGGTTTCCAGCACGGCCTGAGCATGCTCGCCCGGCAGGGTTTCAACCCACTCAGACGGGAAGGCCATAATCACCTCCCCTTCTGTAATATCCAACTCCTGAGCAATCAGTACCGCATGCAACGCCGGGTTTTCAGCCAGCATCTCCGCAACTTTGATCTTCAGGGATTCTAAAGCAATTTTTTCAAACACTGTTTCTCTCCAAATCACACTGTATCAGAACTGTACCAGAGCAACAGGTTGCCTACAGTGCATGGGGTTCGTCTGACGAAGTCACGCTTCAAAGGCACTCATCATGCACGTCGCCATGCTTGCTGCAGCAACCAGCTCAATCGCAACAGCGAAACTGCCCACAACATGAAGTAAGGCGCCTTTCAAATGATAGCGGATCGTATTTGCACGCATCATAATGACCCGCAAACAACATTGCAAATGATAATTGATATTATTCGTGTTTCGTGGATAATGAGGGAAAAGTTCGTCCCACAAGCGACCCTGACAACTCTATTGATAATATTAGTTTCTATTTATCAATCAGTTGCTAATCATTGTTCGCCATTATTATCTTGCGGGAGAATCCTGAATCATTCACCGGCATCCGGCATCAATTGAAGGTAGATCCACCCAAATGAACATGACACGTTATGTCACCGCTGCCGCTGTCTTCATACTCGTTCACGATATCAAACCACACAACTATTAATGGAAAAGGATTAATCATGAAGCGTATTGCTCTGGCGACCGCACTCCTGCTCACCACAAGCGCAGCCTGGGCTAGTGAACGGATCATCAGCGCGGGGGCCGCCGTCACCGAGCTGATGTATGCGCTCGATGCCCAGTCGCAAATTGCGGCGGTTGATATTACCAGCAAGCCACTGGTCGATCAGTCAGTTCCGACGTTGGGCTACCATCGCCAGCTCTCTGCCGAAAGCCTGATCGCCCTCAATCCGACCCGCTTGCTGGGATCAAATGAGATGGGACCGAAAACGACCCTGGACTTGCTCCGTCAGGCCGGGATCGCAGTCAATATCCTCAACTCCGGCGAAACCGTGGATGATTTGATGATCCGAATTGATCAGGTCGGCGAACTCACGGGCAAGCAGGCCCAGGCAGCCGTTTTACAACAGGACGTCAAAGCCAAGCTTGCGGTTATCCAGGCGAACCTGGCACAAACCCAAACACCGAAGAAAGTCCTGTTTTTGTTGATCCGCGAAGGCCGCCCAGCCAATGTAGCCGGGCGCAACACCACTGCCGATACCGTGATCACTTTAGCCGGAGGGGTAAACCCGGCAGCCGAGGCCGTCGAATCCTACAAACCGATCTCCGTCGAAGCGATGGTGGAAATGCAACCCGATATCATTCTGCTTAGCTCACGCACCCTGTCCCATATTGGCAGTGCCGATGATCTGCTGCAGAAAATGCCACTGCTCGTTGCGACCCCGGCGGGACAGAACAAAGCAATCGCCACCATTGATGGCACCGCACTGATCGGCGGACTGGGCCTGAAAAGCCTGAACGAAGCGGCACGTTTGAACACCGTGTTTTACCCACACTAACTGACCCGAATAACACTATGCAGTTTCAACGCATTCCTGCCGCCATTATTTTTCCGCTAGGCCTGCTGGTCCTGGCAGCCGCGATCACCAGCTCGGTCGTCGTCGGTCCGATGGGTATCAGCTTTAGCGACAGCCTGAAAGCCCTGCTGCCCTGGCAGCCCGAGCTCCCGGCACATATTCAGATTGTGATCCACCAAATCCGGCTGCCGCGCACCCTGCTCTGTATTGCCGTCGGGGCCATTCTGGCCCTGTGCGGCGCCGTGATGCAAGGCCTGTTCCGAAACCCGCTGGCTGATCCCGGCATTATCGGCGTTTCCGGCGGTGCCAGCCTGGGCGCGGCTTTGGCGATTGTTGTATTTGCACCGCTGGCAACAAACTATCCATTGCTGCTCTCGCTGGGCACCGTACCAGTCTTCGCGTTTGTCGGCGGCGCGGTGAGCACCTACCTGGTCTATCGCCTCGGCACTGACAAAAACGGCACTTCAGTGACCGTCATGCTATTGGCCGGGGTGGCCATTGCTGCGCTTTCCGGCGCTGCAATGGGCCTGATGAACTATCTGGCCGATGATCAGGCGCTGCGAGATCTGTCTTTATGGAGCATGGGCTCGCTGGCTGGCGCGACTTGGCCGGGGATCGCCCTGGCGTTCGTGGCCTTAGGAGCCCTGATGCTGCTGTTTGATCGCGATGCCAATGGCCTCAATGCCTTCTTGCTCGGTGAAGCGGAAGCCCGGCATATGGGCATCAATGTCCAGCGGCTCAAACGTCGTTTGATCCTGCTGTGCGCTGCCGGTGTCGGGATCTGTGTTGCCTTGAGCGGCGTGATTGGCTTTCTCGGCCTGATCATCCCGCATCTGGGCCGTATGCTGTGTGGTCCGAACCACAAAACCTTGCTCCCACTTTCAGCGCTGCTGGGGGCACTGGTACTGCTGGTGGCCGATATGCTGGCGCGTGTCGTGGCTGCCCCGACGGAATTACCGGTGGGGATTATTACCGCGATTCTCGGCGCGCCATTCTTTATCTTTATGCTGATGAAGCAACGAGGCAGAATGTCATGACTCCTCCTCAAAATCCTGTCTCGGCACCCGAGCATCCGACCCCCGCGATTGAAGCCCGTGCGTTGAATCTGACCCTGGGCGGAAAGAAGCTGCTGGATGATTTTAGCCTCAATATTGCCAGCGGCGAACTGACCGCCCTGCTCGGACCGAATGGCGCCGGAAAAAGTAGCCTGTTGAAAGTATTGTGCGGTGAAGCCGAAGGCGGTGGCACAATTCGCTTTTTTGGGAAAGAGCGCAAAGATTACCCACCAGCTACGCTGGCCAAACACCTGGGTATCTTGCCGCAGCACAGCAACCTGGCCTTCGCCTTTACCGCCCGGGAAGTGGTTGAGCTGGGCAGCCTCCCTCTACAACTAACGAGAAAAGACACCCAGGCGTTGGCGACGGAAAAAATGACCCAGGTCGACGTCCTCGAACTTCAGGACCGGTTGTACCCATCTTTATCCGGGGGGGAGAAACAGCGGGTGCACCTGGCCCGGGTGCTGACCCAACTCAGCCACGCTGGCGACCAGTGCATATTGATGCTGGATGAGCCGACATCGGCCCTGGATCTCTCCCACCAGCACCAGACCTTGCAAGTAGCCCGAACACTGGCTAACGCTGGCGCCGCAGTGATTGTGGTGATCCATGACCTCAATCTGGCCGCCCAATATGCCGACCGTTTGGTGATCGTCAACCATGGCAAGGTGCAGGCCGACGGGCCCCCCTGGCAGGCTTTAACCCCCGACACTATTCAGCGGGTCTACGGCTGGCCGGTCCATGTCAGCAAGCACCCGACCCAGGATTTTCCGGTGGTCCTGCCTGCGGCATAGCCCAAAAAGTGATTCCTGCTCAACGACCTGCTTTCTCACCCCCCCGGTTCTGCCGGGGCTATCTGATGCAACGGTCACTACATCAGATATGCATCCAAGTTTAGAAAAATTGCAGTAAGTTTGTTGATATCTATCAAGAATTATCACCTTGCGATACAGAAACGTTGCACTGTGCGCTACACTCAGTAGAATGTGATCGCAAGCGATTACACAATGCAACGCCTGAAAGGTGAGGAAGAAAGCCGCTCGTCAGAGAAGCGGCTTTTTGACGTTTTATACGCAGTATGAAACAGCATGATGGTCTTTATGAACGCAGATCATCATGCCAAACTGAACAATTATCTGGCCTGACTCCCGGAGGCATACCAGATACTTATTCAGTTTGGTACATGGCTGTTGAATGCTGTTCAGATCAATGAAGATAAATGGGCCCAGGCCCACTTTGAATTATTAGAAGAATAAGTATGGCAACGATTAAAGATGTTGCACGTTTGGCAGGTGTTTCAACCACAACAGTGTCTCACGTGATCAATAAAACCCGGTTTGTTGCAGAAGCAACTCAGAAGAAAGTTCTGGCCGCTGTAGACGAACTCAACTATGCCCCGAGTGCTGTGGCGCGTAGCCTGAAATGTAATACCACCCGAACCATCGGCATGCTGGTCACCAAGTCGACCAACCCATTTTTCGCCGAAGTAGTTCACGGTGTCGAAGAATACTGCTACGGAGAAGGCTACACCCTGATCCTGTGTAATACCGAAGGCAACCTGGAAAAACAGCGCGATTACCTGCGAATGCTGGCTGAGAAACGCGTGGATGGCCTGCTGGTGATGTGTTCCGATCTTGACGATAAGCTGCTGGCCCTGCTGGAACGCCAGAAAGATCTGCCGATGGTGATCATGGACTGGGGACCAGAGAGCCCGCATACCGACAAGATTCAGGACAATGCTGAGCTGGGCGGATATGTCGCGACCAAGTACTTTATTGAGCACGGCCACCAGAAAATTGGCTGCCTCACCGGCCATACCGAGAAACTCACGTGCCGTGAGCGCCTCAAAGGCTTCTACAAAGCAATGGAAGAAGCCAATCTGAGCGTAAATCCGGACTGGCTGATTGAAGGTGACTTTGAATGTGAATCTGCTGTTGCCGCGGCAAAGCAATATATCGCGATGGACGATCGCCCAAGCGCCATTTTCTGTTTCAATGATATTATGGCCATGGCGCTGATCAGTACCTTTGAGCAGGCCGGGCTGCGCGTACCGGATGATGTTTCCATTATCGGCTACGACAATATCGACCTGGCGCCTTACTTCTCTCCGCCGCTGACCACCATCCACCAGCCGAAGCAGCGCCTGGGTCAGAAGGCCATTGAGATCCTGATGGCACGGGTGAAAGACAAACAACATGAGCGCCGTATCTTTGAGATGGCTCCGGAATTGGTTGTCCGTAAATCTGTCAAGAAGATAAACGCTTAATTGCTTATCACTTTCAATTTTGCCATACAAAAAAACCGATAGCTTGCTATCGGTTTTTTGTTGCAATTTTGACATTGCCCTCAAGTTCTATTACTGACAAAGTTATTTATGGGTAAATCATGGGTTAGAATCGTTCTAAAACTGTGCTACCTGTTCAAAAATTGTGACTCTTGGATATTCTTGTCCCGATGATATTGCTTTATTTGTGGAAGGAGTGTCACATTTTTAAAAGTGGGACCAAGTTCAAAAATATCTTCTGAGATATGCTTATTTGTGTCACGAACAAGGCAAACCATTTGAAAGAATGGGACGCAAAGCTTCCGGCCTAAAAGTCGCTTATTTATCAATAATTAAGTCAACTTATGGTAGCGGGGTTGCCGATGGATATAGCAAGAAGTCATGCTCAGAATTCTGACAAATCCCTGACATTGCTTTTCTTTGAAATTTGCTAATCTGAATCCTCGCTCTGTTGTTAGGTGACTCAAGAAATTTTTCACCGAGAAAGAAGCATGGACAAACCAGTACTTAAAGATTCTCTTCGACTATTTCGTTGTTTTGACAATGTAAAATCACGTTCAATGTTTGGTGGCTTTGGAGTTTTCTCAGGCGAAACCATGTTTGCGTTAGTGGTTAACGACAAACTGCACCTGCGGGCCAATGCTGAAAACGAAGAACAATTCAAGAAAGCCGGATTGAGCCCGTACGTTTACAAAAAACGTGGGTTCCCGGTGGTCACGAAACATTACGCAATTCCTGAGGAATGGTGGAATGAACCGGAGAAAATCATCGAACACGCAAAGCACTCTTTTGAAGCTGCCAAGCAGGATAAAGAAAAGAAAAGCCAGAGTGGCCCAAGCCGGATCAAGGATCTGCCGAACCTGCGCTTAGCTAATGAGCGGATGTTGAAAAAAGCAGGGATCACGACCGTCGATGAGCTCTACGAAGCCGGTGCGTTGAACGCTTTCAAAGCGTTGCAGGAAACCCACCAGGACACGGTTAATATCGATTTGCTGTGGGCCCTTGAGGGTGCGGTCAGCGGACGCCATTGGTCTGTGATTCCGCAGCAGCGTCGCTCTGAGCTGTTGGCGAAATTAAACTCCTGAGCAACCCACCTATCGGTTTCTCTGAACATACCTATTTCGAAAGAGGCGATTTCCGCCTCTTTCTGCTCCCCAGTATCCCTCACTGGCCTTCCACATCATATGACTACCAGTAACTGAACAACAGTCTGCCAAGGAGCTCTCCCTCACACGACGTAGAATGTCAAATTTGCACCAAGTGAATGACATTTTTCTGTGAAGAAATGCCAAACATTGACACCACTCCCAAAGCTGTTCACAAATCAGTCAACAAGGTTTTCATCCCCTGCTGGCTCAGTAGAATTGGGGCGTCAACGCAGCCGCCGCAGGGAGGGTCTTATGTACAGCTCGCAACCTTTTCCAGGACAATCCAGCCAGATGTTCAAAGACAAGTTTTGCAAATGGCCGAAACTGATGCGTTTGTTAGTTTTGCTCAACTTGCTGCCCACCATTGTGATTGTCTTCGTCGTCCATCAGCAACTCGCCCCATTTTCAATGCTGGATGAAGTGTTGGCAGTGACCGCAGGGTTTAACGGCCTCCTCCTGTTGTGGGGGGTACTGCTTAAAATCCGCTCTAAAAAGTACTGGTATCGCAATTACCATATCGGTAAAACCATGGCTGTAGCCTTGCTGCCGGTCCTAGCTTCCGGATATCTGTTTATCTCTCAGCCCACTATGCCGGACATGGCGCAACAGCAAGAGTCAAAAGCCGTCTATATTTCGCTCAACTAAACGAATTTAAAGATTTTTTCCTCAAAACTGAAATATTTCCGGCCCCTGCTCGGTCTTGTCTCATACCCAATTCGGTATTGCTGCGTTTTTGCCAAAGATAAATGCTATCTTGGTTGCAGATGCAGCAGACAGGCAACCTAAGAGGCAGATGTGCGTATTTCAGCCAAGCAACACTATTCTTTTCTTATCAAGCCACTTCTCTGGCTTCAGAAACGCCATTACGGCCATCCTCTGAATCCGGCGCTGTTATGGGGGCGCCGCCCTGCCCTGTTCTGGCTGGTTGCCGGCTTCTTTGGCTACCTGGACCGAAAATCCTCCCCGTTAACCCCGGTGATCCGCTCACTGATCTGCGTCCGCGTTTCGCAGCTCAATCACTGTGCATTTTGTGTCGATGCTAATGGGATGAAGCTGGCCGAGCGCTGTGACTCTGTCGAAAAAATCAAAGCGCTGGCGCATTGGCAGCAAAGTGAGCTGTTCAGCCCCGAGGAGCAGGCGGTGCTGGGCTACACCGAAGCTATCACAGTCACCGGACAGCAAGTCACGGACACCATGTTGTCAACATTGAAACAATGGTACGACGAGGATGCGCTCGTAGAGCTCACAGCCCTCATCGCTTTCCAGAATCTGTCCGCCAAATTTAATACCGCCCTGGATGTACCTGCGCAGGGCTTTTGCTCACTGCCGATCCAACCGGAGCAATCCGCTCCGCACCCGACTCAGCCGACTAACCACACAAAGTAGGTAACGTTATGGATAAGAAAAAAATAGGACTCTTCAGCATCGTTGCCGCCCTCATCGGCCTCTGGTTTGCATTTGATCTGGGTCAGTACTTCACCCTGGAGCAGGCCAAATCGCAGCAGCTTGCCCTGCAGGATACGATTGCCAGTCAGCCCCTCACCGCCAGCCTGATTTACTTTGTAGTGTATATCGGGGTAACCGCACTATCCCTTCCAGGCGCTGCGATCATGACCCTGCTGGGCGCCGCACTGTTCGGATTCTGGTGGAGCCTGCTGCTGGTATCATTTGCCAGCTCCATCGGCGCCACCCTGGCCTTTTTGTTCAGCCGGTATATTCTACGCGACTGGGTTCAGGACAAATTTGGCCACCGCCTTGCTCCTATCAATGCAGGCGTCGAAAAAGATGGCCCGCTGTATCTGTTTACCCTGAGACTGATCCCGGTATTCCCGTTTTTTGTCGTCAACCTGCTGATGGGTCTGACGCCGATCTCAACCCGGATGTTCTACCTGATCAGCCAGCTCGGGATGCTGGCGGGCACCATGGTGTATATCAACGCCGGAACCCAGTTGGGTGAAATTGAATCGCTGAGCGGGGTGATTTCGCCACAAGTACTCTTCTCGCTGGCCTTGCTCGGCGTTTTCCCGCTCTGTGCCAAAGGGCTGATGGGCCTGTTCAACCGCCGTCGTCTTTATAGCAACTGGCCCCGACCGGCACAGTTTGACCAGAACATGGTGGTTATTGGTGCCGGGGCTGGCGGGTTAGTCAGTGCCTACATCGCTGCTGCCGTCAAAGCAAAAGTAACCCTGATTGAGCGCCATAAAATGGGCGGGGATTGCCTCAATACCGGCTGTGTGCCGTCCAAGGCACTGATCCGTGCCGCGCATACTATGGCAGAGATCAGCCGCGCCGATGAGTTCGGCATCACCACTGACCGCCCGACAGTCGATTTTGCCCGGGTCATGGACCGGGTTCAGCAGGTGATCCGCAAAGTCGAGCCTCATGACTCCGTTGAACGCTATTCAAAGCTGGGGGTCAACTGCATTCAGGGCGATGCCCGGATCCTGTCGCCATGGGAAGTCGAAGTCAACGGCCAGCGTATTACCACCCGCAATATTGTCATCGCCACCGGGGCCCGCCCGCTCGTGCCGCCAATCCCCGGTTTAGAGACGGTTAACTACTACACCTCCGATACTATCTGGTCACTGGAAACGCAACCGAAGCGCTTGCTGGTACTCGGTGGCGGCCCGATCGGCTGTGAACTGGCCCAGAGCTTTTGTCGCCTCGGCAGTGAAGTGACCCTGGTCGAAATGGCTGATCAGCTACTGGTCCGTGAAGATAGCGATGCCGCTTCACTGGTGTTGCAGAGCCTGCAATCCGATGGCGTTGACATCAAACTCAGCCACCGGGCCATGCGCTTTGAAGCAACGCAAGATGCCAAGGGACAGCCCCTATACCGGGCTTACCTCGACTTGAATAAGGAAAAGCAGGTGGTGGTTGAATTTGACGCCCTGCTGCTTGCCCTTGGCCGGGTTGCCAATGTGCAAGGATTCGGACTTGAAGCGTTGGGAATCGAAACCACCGAGCGCGGCACCGTGCAGGTCAATACGTTCATGCAGACGGCATACCCGAATATTTTCGCGGTCGGCGATGTTGCCGGTCCGTTCCAGCTGACCCATGCCGCAGCCCACCAAGCCTGGTACGCTGCGGTCAACGGCCTGTTTGGTCAGTTCAAGAAATTCAAAGCCGATTACTCGGTACTGCCAGCTGTGACATACACCGCGCCGGAAGTCGCCCGGGTCGGGATCAATGAAACCGAAGCAAAAGCGCAACGTATTGATTATGATGTGATCACCTACGGCCTGGATGATCTGGACCGGGCCATTACCGATGGCGCAGATCACGGTTTCGTAAAGGTCATTACACCAAAAGGCAAAGATACTATTCTCGGGGCCACAATCGTCGGCACCGGTGCCGGTGAATTACTGGCTGAATTTACCCTGGCGATGCGACATGGCTTAGGCTTAAACAAGATCCTCGGCACTGTGCACCCATATCCGACCATGAGCGAGGCCGCCAAATACACGGCCGGGGTGTGGAAACAAGCCAATGCGCCGCAAACGGTGTTGGCCTGGGTCGAAAAATACCATCGCTGGATGCGTCGTGACCGCACGGGCGCAAAGGCCAATGACTCGAAACCTACATTACCCGAAACCCAATTCAAACAAGAAAGGGATAGCTAATTTCATGAAAAGATTACTCGCCGGGTTCGCCCTGTCATTCGTTGCCGGATTTGCGAGCGCCAATAACCCAGCGCCCCACACTACCGAGCAGTGGCAGCAAACCGTCGACAATGCCAGGGGGCAAACTGTTTACTTCAATGCGTGGGGCGGCAGCCAGGAGATCAACGATTACCTTCGCTGGGCTGATCGCCAGCTCCAGAGCCAGTACGGGGTCAGCCTCAAGCATGTCAAAGTCGCCGACATTGCCGAAACCGCGCAGCGCCTGCTGGCTGAGAAAGCCGCCGGAAAAGATCAGAACGGCAGTGTCGACCTGGTCTGGATCAACGGCGAAAACTTCCGCTCGATGAAAGAAAATAACCTGCTGTACGGGCCGTTTACCCAGACACTGCCGAACTGGTCGCTGGTCGACAAGTCCCTACCGGTCAATGAAGATTTTACCGAGCCGACCAATGGGCTGGAAGCGCCGTGGGGCGTCGGCCAGCTGGTGTTTATTCATGACACACTGACCCTGAACAATCCGCCGCAAAATTTCGCTGAGCTGTTGAGTCTGGCCAAAGCCTACCCCGACAAGGTCAGCTACCCGCAGCCACCTGAGTTTCACGGCAGCAGTTTTCTCAAGGCCGCATTGCTGGAGCTCACCACGGATAAAACCGCGCTGTACCAGCCGCTCGACCCGAAAACCGAGCACGCTAAATTTGAACGCGTTACAGCACCGCTGTGGCAGTACCTGGACCAGCTCCATCCGGTCGCCTGGCAGCAAGGAAAGCAGTTCCCGTCAGGCAGCAGCGAAATGATTCAATTGCTGGATGACCGGCAGTTGCTGCTGGCCATTACCTTTAACCCGAATGCGGCCAACGCCGCTATTGCCAATGGTAACCTGGCTAAATCGGCCCAAACTTATGCATTCCAGCAAGGTGCCCTGTCGAACATTCACTTCCTGGCGATCCCCTGGAATGCCAGCGCCAAAGAAGGCGCCCAGGTTGCAATTAATTTCCTGATGAGCCCGCAGGCGCAGCAGCGTAAAGCCGATGCCGAGATCTGGGGCGATCCGTCTGTGCTCAAGCCAGATGCGCTGGCCACAAGCAACTCCCAGGGCTTCACCTTGTTTAAATCCATTCCGGAGCCGCACCCGAGCTGGTTAACTGCGCTGGAGATCGAATGGCAAAAGCGCTATGGCAGCTAAACGCATGTAAGGAAAATAACAGGGAACAAACCTGACCTTGCTCCCTGACATCTTGATGTATGATGATTCGCTTGTTGTATTTACTCACCCTGCTCCTGTGGGCCCTGCCGTTTATCCCCGGGGTATTGGGGATACTGATCCCGGCTTTCTCCTGGCTCCCCGTACTGGGAATGACCACCCCGAGCCTCCAGGCTTTTACAACGGTATTATACTGGCCGGGCCTTAGCACCGCGATCGGCCTGACCCTGTTGACAGGCCTTGGCAGCACGCTACTGGCAGTGCTGTTCTGCTTTTTGATCCTGAAACGCTACTGGGGCAGTCGCCGCTGGCAATTATTGGAGCATAGCTTGTCTCCGATGCTGGCGATGCCCCATGTCGCGTTTGCGATTGGCTTTGCATTTGCCTTTTCCCCGACCGGATGGTTGTTTCGCCTGTTGGAATTTTTCGGGCTCAACACCTACGGCTGGTTTAGCCTGACTCAGGATCCGTACGGCCTTGGCCTGATGCTGGCCTTAGCCGTCAAAGAAACCCCTTTTCTGCTGTTGATGAGCATTGCCGTATTACAGCAAATTCAAGTCAGCCGGTTAATGGCGGTTTCCGCCGGGTTGGGGTATAGCCGTCACGAAAGCTGGCTCAAGGTGATCCTGCCGCAATGGCTGCCCGGCATGCGGCTGCCGATTTTTGCTGTCACCGCCTATGGACTGTCCGTGGTTGATGTCGCGCTGATCCTCGGCCCCACCCGGCCACCCACGTTAGCCGTACTGGTTTGGCAGTGGTTTAACGAGCCCGATCTGACTCTGCTACCACGCGCTGCAGTGGGTGCTCTCGTGCTGCTGTCCATCGCCCTGCTGACACTCGGAATGCTACGCGCCAGTGAATGGCTGGGCTTGCGTTATTGCCGTCACTGGCAGTTCAGCGGTCCGACGAAAAAGCAGCACCCCCCCCGAATCCATCAGCACGCAAAAAAAATAGTAAGAACATCAGCACCGCGACGTTTGACCGGGTTTCATCTACCGCTCTACCTGCCATTCGTTGCGATCCCGATGATCGTGATCCCGGTGTTAATGCTCTGGTCGGTGGCCCAGCGCTGGCGGTTTCCGGATCTGTTGCCAAGCCGCTACAGTGCCCGATTCTGGCAACAGGAATCCGCCTCGCTGATTGAGCTGGCGACCAACAGCATCACCCTGGCCCTCATCAGCAGCCTGGCCGCCCTGATTCTGGCGATCGCCTGCCTGGAATACCGGCAGAAATATCAGCGCGGCCTGCCCGGTTGGTTCATTGCCCTGCCGATGGTGATCCCGCAGCTGTCGCTGTTATTCGGGATTCAGATCACCACCTACTGGATCCCCGGTCAGTGGTACTGGTTCTGGGTCTGCTGGGGCCACCTGCTGTTTGTCTTTCCGTATCTGTATCTGGCGCTGGACGGTCCGTGGCGGCATTACGATAGTCGCCTCGATCAGACGGCCCGCAGCCTGGGCCTGAACGGCTGGCAGACCTGGTGGCAGGTCAAATGCCCATTGCTGCTGCCGGCCATCTGGCTCGGCCTCGCGGTCGGGATCAGCGTCAGCCTGGCCCAGTACCTGCCAACCCAGATGCTCGGTGCCGGACGGATCTCAACCATGACCACCGAAGCCGTGGCCCTGGCAAGCGGGCAGGATCGCCGGGTCAGCGCAGTGTACGGCCTGATCCAGGGCGTTCTGCCGCTCATTTTCTT
Source organism: Photobacterium atrarenae (assembly GCF_024380015.1). Taxonomy (NCBI): domain Bacteria; kingdom Pseudomonadati; phylum Pseudomonadota; class Gammaproteobacteria; order Vibrionales; family Vibrionaceae; genus Photobacterium; species Photobacterium atrarenae. Next base: position 1,388,688 of record NZ_CP101508.1, on the reverse strand, counting down.
TTCTTTAGCCATGGCGGCCAGTCGCTTCAGCGCCCGCTTCCGCCGGACCAAACCGCAACAACGGAGAGAAAGCACGGATGACATTATCTGTGGAAAACCTCACTATAAATAACCGTGATCAGGCACTATTCCCGCCGCTCACTTTTGAGGTCGTACCCGGCCAGGTGTTAACCCTGATGGGCCCCAGCGGCTGCGGGAAATCCACCCTGCTCAGTGCCATTGCCGGCCATTTAAGCCCATATTTTCAGCTTTCGGGAAAGATTGAACTCAACGGCGAAAACATGTCGCCTCTGGCTCCGGATCAGCGCCGGATTGGCATCCTGTTCCAGGATGACTTACTGTTTCCGCACCTCAATGTATGGGAAAACCTGGCATTCGGTCTGCCTAAAACAGTCAAAGGCCCGGCCCGTAAAACGAAGGCGCAGGCGATCCTCGATCAGCTCGGGCTCAGCACGCTGGCCAATCAGATGCCCGATGAAATCTCCGGAGGGCAGCGTGCCCGAATCAGCCTGATGCGTACCTTGCTGTCCAGGCCCCATGCAGTGCTGCTTGATGAACCATTCAGTAAACTCGATAAAGCACTGCGCAGCGAGTTTCGCCAGTTCGTCTTTGATCAGATCCGTCAGCAGGCCATTCCGGCGCTGATGGTGACCCATGATGAGGATGACATTCCGGCTGGCGGCGAGGTGTTGCGCTGGCCCTGGCGCACCGAATCGGCGGTGAAAGCACCCATACCCGAGTCCAGCTGAACAGGCCATCACAAAGCCCGAAAGGGAAAGACCTGAAGACGAAGCACAGAAGACCAAAGACCATGAAACCAATTGAGAGAATCGCATGTTAGATCGTTATGCCATCAAAGTGATCCGCTGGCCATTACAATCGCTGTCTGCACTACCGGATAAAATGGGGATCAATGCTAACCAGATCACCCTGACCGGCTTTGTATTCGGGCTGCTGGCCCTGCCTGCCCTCGCTTGGGAGCAGTATGGCTGGGCACTGACTTTCATTCTCCTTAACCGGCTTTTTGACGGGTTAGATGGCGCAGTCGCCAGGCGTCAGGGGATCACTGATTGCGGCGGGTTTCTCGATATTACGCTGGATTTCCTGTTCTACTCCCTGATCCCGTTCGGCTTTGTGCTGGCCAACCCCGAGGCCAATGCGGTCGCCGGGGCATTTCTGATCTTTGCCTTTGTCGGCACCGGTTCCAGCTTTCTGGCCTTTGCGATCATGGCCAGCAAACGCAACCTCGAAAGCCCGGTCTACAAGCAAAAGTCGCTGTACTATATTGGTGGGCTGACCGAAGGCACAGAAACCATTGCCTGTTTTGTCCTGTGCTGTCTGCTGCCACAGTACTTTGCCCTGATCGCCTGGATCTTCGGTGCGCTGTGCTGGATCACCACCAGCACGCGGATCTGGGCCGGTTATCAGACCCTGAAAGCCCAGTCCTGATCCGCCTGCCCAATCGAAAAGCCGCCGCAGATCGGAAAGCGATCTGCGGCGGCTTGTCATTCACCTATGATCCAGTTACTGCTGAGTCGGGATCACCGCGCTCGGCTTCGCTTTCTCCAGTTTAACCGCGATAAACTTGGAGGTTGGCGTGAACGTCCGATCACCGTAGCTTTCCAGCGGCACCAAAGGGTTCGTTTCCGGGTAATACGCGGCGGCCTGACCCGGCGGAATATCATAAGCCACCAAGACAAAGTCAGACACCCGGCGCTCGCGGCCATCATCCCACAGCGAGACCAGGTCGACTTTTTCACCCGGCTCAAACCCCAGACGGCGAATATCCGCTTCATTGGCAAACACCACATCACGCAGGCCAAATACCCCACGGTAGCGGTCGTCCAGACCATACACCGTGGTGTTGTACTGATCGTGTGCTCGCATGGTCTGCAAGATCAAATCCGGTTTATCGCCTTTCTCCAGCACGCTTTCATTCACCAGTTGTGTTGGCAATGTGGTCGCCCTGAACTGTGCTTTGCCGCTTGGCGTATTCCATACCCGGTTTGCCGCAGTATTGCCCAGATGGAATCCCCCCGGGTGCTTCAGTTTTTCGTTAAAGTTCTCAAAGCCGGGGATGGTATCGGCGATCAAATCCCTGATCCGGCTGTAATCAGCAACCGCCCAGTCCCAGTCGATCGGATGGTTGCCAAGTGTCGCCTTGGCGATCCCCGCAACGATAGACGTTTCCGAACGCAGCATAGGTGAACGCGGCTTCAGCTGACCATAGGAGATATGGACCATACTGAACGTATCTTCCACCGTGACCCCTTGCGGCCCTTCAGCCTGCATGTCAATTTCAGTCCGCCCCAGACACGGCAGGATCAATGCATTTCGTCCGGTGACCAGGTGAGATCGGTTCAGTTTCGTCGCGATATGGACGGTCAGTTCACAACTGCGGAGCGCACGATGCGTTCTTGGGGTATCCGGTGTGGCTTGAGCAAAGTTACCACCCAGCCCCAGAAAAACCTTGGCTCGTTTTTCTTCCATCGCCTGAATGGCCTGAACCGTGTTGTGACCATGCATGCGCGGCACTTCAAATTGAAAGCGTTTTTCCAGCGCATTGAGCAACGCCTCCGGCGGATGCTCATTAATCCCCATCGTCCGGTCGCCCTGCACATTACTGTGACCACGCACCGGAGACAAACCCGCGCCCGGCTTGCCGACATTTCCGCGCAACAGTTGCAGATTCACGACTTCCTGAATGATGGGCACCGAGTGACGGTGCTGGGTCAACCCCATCGCCCAGCACATGACCACTTTGTCAGCCCGACGGTACATCCGCGCCAGTACTTCGATCTCTTCCAAGGTCAGCCCGGATTGCTCAACAATATGGTCCCAGCATGTCGCATCAACCGCGTTCAGATAGTCATCCAACCCGCAGGTGTGCTCTTGAATAAAGGCATGATCCAACACTGCCGGTTCGCCTTTTTCCTGCGCCTCACGATCCCAGCTCAGCAAGAATTTCGCCATACCGCGGAACACAGCCATATCGCCACCAAGCGCTGGACGGAAAAACGCCGTATTGGTGGGCTCCGAGCCATTGCGCAACATTTCAACCGGCAGCTGTGGGTTCTGAAACCGCTCCAGCCCGCGTTCTTTTAACGGGTTGAGGCAGATCACCTGCGCGCCGCGCTTCACTGCGGCACGCAGCGGCTCCAGCATGCGCGGATGATTGGTGCCGGGGTTCTGGCCAATCACAAAAATTGCATCAGCTTCCTCCAAGTCCTGAAACACCACGGTACCTTTACCGACGCCGATGGTATCGGACATTGCAATCGCGCTGGCTTCGTGGCACATATTGGAGCAATCGGGGAAGTTATTCGTGCCAAAGGCACGGACAAACAGCTGGTAAAGAAATGCGGCTTCGTTGCTGGCGCGACCAGAGGTATAAAATTCCGCCTGATCCGGTGAATCAAGCTCATTGAGATGTTTGGCAACCAGCGCAAAAGCTTCGTTCCAGGAGGTTTCAACATAGTGATCCGTTTCAGCATCATAGCGCATCGGGTGCGTCAGGCGGCCCTGATCCTCCAGCCAGTAATCGGTCTGCTTCGCCAGGTCGGACACCCTGTATTGAGCAAAGAACGCCGGATCCACCCGACGGCTGGTCGCTTCCCAGTTCACCGCTTTCGCGCCGTTCTCACAGAACTTCACCATGCCGTTTTCAGGCGATTCTCCCCAGGCACACCCCGGACAGTCAAAGCCGCCATTCTGGTTCGTTTTGAGCATGGTTCTGAGGTTGCGAAAGGCGTTTTCGCTGCCCAGCCAACTTTTGGTGACACTTCTCAGCGCCCCCCATCCCCCGGCAGGTGCTTTGTAATCTCTGATATGTTCTTTTTGACTCATGAAGGTATTCCTCATTTGGCGAGAGCAATGAACGAGACAGCGAGTAGGCTGCTAATATGGGCACCGGGCGTTTGACTAAAAACAGGTTATCAGGAACGGGTTTTTCTCAAACGCGCTGTGGTTCGCTCATCAATATTGGGTACAGACAATTGTCGCCAGGAAAGTGGCTATGCAATTACTTTGATTTGCATCAAAGATTATTCACTTTGCTGATTAGCGTCCAATTGAAAGCATTTACCTCATCATCAATGTTATCTATCAAGCGACATCAACTCTATATTTCCGGCGTGATAGATGATGTCTATCACGCCATCAATACGACTCATTTGACTGAAGTTTGTTGCAGCCATATTCTTGATTTAGATCAAATGTAAGGCGGGTGTTTATCTGAATATTGTCGGTAACTTGCGAGTCAATGTAACAAAGTTCCCCCGTACGCATACGATGACCGTAAAAAAACACCTCTGATTCAGACAGCTAAACGAGTCGCTTCATGCTTCTTATCTCTCGTTGTTCATCATCTCAAATCATGAACCTCGATAAGACATTCACAACGATATCAAAGGCAAAAATTATCATTCACCGCCAACTGAAGTGAATCAACCGCCATTTCTCGCTGAGCAACGCAATCGCAATACGTCATCCCCGACCAAGGTTAATCGTAACCATATTGCCGGCGACAATGTGACCAGGATATTTTATGGATATTAAGCAACTCAAGTACCTCATCGCGCTGGATCAAACCCGACATTTCGGGCAGGCTGCGTTACTGTGTCATATCACACAGCCCACACTGTCGATGCGTATTCGAAATCTCGAAGATGAGCTCGACCTGGTTCTGATCGAACGCGGCCAGCGTTTTGAGGGATTTACTGAAGCCGGTGAGCGGATCCTGGCCTGGGCGAGAACCGTGCTGGCTGCACATGACGGCCTTCAGGCAGAAGCGGCGAGCTGCCGCGGTCAGTTAGTCGGCAGCCTGCGTTTAGGCATTGTGCCACTGGCGAGCCAAAATCCGATGCAGCTTCTGAAACCCCTGTCGCAGCGATTCCCCGAGCTACGCTACCAACTGTCTTCGATGACCTCAGAGCAAGTAATTGACGGGCTGAACCGCAATCAGCTCGATTTGGGCTTGTGTTATCTTGAGCAGGTCGACACCACCCATTTCGACATCATCAAACTTTCTGCAACCAGGATGGGACTGCTACATGACATTCGCCATTTTGAGTTTTCCGAATCCGAATTAACCTGGAACCATCTCGATGAGATCCCATTGGGCCTGCTGACCAAAGGGATGCATTACCGTCAATCGATAGATCTGAGCTTCAGCAGTAAAGGACTGGTGCCGCAAGTTGTTATTGAAGGCGATTCTACCTTCCAGTTGATCCAAGCGGTCAGTGCCGGCATGTGCTGTGCTGTGATGCCGCTGCACAGCGGATTAGAAGCCCTGAATGATCACTTGCAAATCGTGCCCATCTCCGGTGCTGAAGTCCAGTCGCCTATCGGCTTGCTGATGCGGCGCAGCGAACCACGTACAGCACTGGCTGAACAATGTTTTACCGAGGCACAGACCATTTTTGGCACCAGTGCTTGACCTTAAACCGGCAACCGGCATGGCCTGACTCCGAAACGAATTGGCAACAAAAAAGACACTAAACTCAAAACTGAACCAACCGCTGCAAGATGAATGACCAAAAGGCATGACCATGAATGAACCCGTGAAAAAACTGCCCGAGCTCCCCGATATCAACATGGCTCCGCCTGTCCCGGATACATACTGCTATCAGGACCTGGGAGACGATCATGCAGTGGGACATTTTCCCCTGGCCAGCGAAACAGCCTTATCCATAAGCTATAACGGCATCAGCCAGGCGGTGATGATGGTCACCCCGGGCAATCTCGAAGACTTTGTCAAAGGGTTCAGTCTGAGTACCGGTATTATCCGCTCATTTCGCGAAATTCATGATATCGACATCATCGCCGCATACGAATCACACCACGCAGCCGTTGAAATCTCGAACCGGGCCTTCTGGGCACTAAAACAGAATCGTCGGCAGTTAGCCGGCACCAGTGGCTGTGGGCTCTGTGGCGTCGAAGCCTTAGAGCAGGCACTACCTCAACTTGAGCCGTTACAACCCACCCCGCTTCCACTGGCTGCAAGCTTGAAAGGCTTACGCACGCGCATTGGCCAAGCCCAGGTTGCCGCACAACAAAGTGGCGCGTTACATGCGGCCCTTTATGCAGATCAAGCCGGGGAGATCGTCCTGTGCCGGGAAGACATCGGCCGCCACAATGCCCTGGACAAGCTAATTGGTGCCATAGCGACGGCAGAGATAAACCCGAAAGAAGGATTTGCAGTGATCACCAGCCGCTGCAGCCTGGAACTGATCCACAAAACGGTGCGTGCCCGGATCGGAACCCTGGTTACATTGTCTGCCCCGACCGCACTGACGGTGCAATGGGCCCGCCGTAACCACCTGAATCTGATCCATCTTCCCAAACACAGTCCACCCCGCTGTTATAGCCCGGCGCCATGATGCCCGAGACAATAGCGTGCGTCCGCACATTTTCTGGTATGCTTAACCCTTGCAAGCATCACACTGAGCTGACCGCATCATGAACCGTAAGAAAAAAATTAACGAAACTCTGAAAAAGAAACAGAAGAAACAAAACGCCAAACTGCACCGCAGCAATAAGCCCCGCTATATTTCCAAAGCCGAGCGCGCCAAAATGGCCGCCGAAGGTGCTGAACAACAACCCGCAGAAGATCAAGCTGCTGAAAGTCAGACAGAAACCCCGGTAGCGCCATCCGCCGAGCAAGCGGCTGACTAACGCATCCACTCCCGGTGCAACTGCTCGCTGTCACCCAGATAATTCAGCAGCCAGGTCAGCGCCGGGTTTAGACGCTCCTTATTCCAGGCCAGACAACACGGACTCACCGGTGGATGAATCGCCAGTTGCTTTTCCACCAGCTCGCCGGCAGCCACCCGGGGTTTGGCCATATGTTCCGGCACCACGGTGATCCCAAGCCCGGCTTTTAGACACTGCATCGCGCTATGCCAGTTCGGCACCATGATCCGGCGCTGGTTGTCCATCAGCCAAGTCACCCGTTTGGGCAGAACCCTGGCGGTATCTTCCAGGCAAATCGCCGGATACTTTGCCAATGCTTCCGGCTCCAGCGGCGCTTCAGCCGCTGCCAGGGGATGATCCGGCGCAACAACGAACGTCCAGCCCAGCGTGCCCATATCCCGGTAGTCAAACGTGCCGCTCACCGGCACCGCTGCTGTGGCACCAATCACCAGATCGGCCCGGCCGTCCGCCAGGGCATCCCAGACCCCGTTAAAGACTTCCATCGACAAGTGCAGTTCGACATCCGGAAAATGCTGATAAAAATCACGCACCAAGGTATTCACCCGGCTCTCGCGGACAACAGTGTCCAGCGCGACGGAGACACTCTGTGACCAACCGTTGGCCACTCGTTGAGTTTGCAGTTTCACCTGCTCCATCTGCTTGATGAGCTGGCGGGCTTCCTCGACGAAATATGTGCCGGCTGGTGTCAGCTGAACCTGACGATGCAATCGGACAAACAATTCAACCGCCAGCCGTTCTTCGACATGACGGACCGTGTAGCTGATCGCGCTCGGGACTTTGTGCAATTCTTCAGCGGCCGCAGAAAAACTTCCCCGCCGGGCCACAACATCAATCACTTGCAATTCATTGTACGAAAACATATCACATCAAATTTTTTGAAAGCAGTGTTGAAATTTTACCGTTTCACACTACGAACCACCAAGCTTAAACTAGCAAAAAATTGAAATCGATATAGTCACCTTTATGAACACTCAACCTTCAAAAATCACACTCATCTGGTTTGCATTTCTCAGCATGCTGGGCTTCTTAGCCACAGATATGTATCTGCCGGCTTTCGCCACCATGCAAACCGAATTCAACACCTCCCAATCCCTGATTGGCTTGTCACTCAGCATCTTCCTGCTGGGCATGGCACTGGGCCAGTTGATCTACGGCCCGCTCTCCGACCGGATTGGCCGGATTAAAGTCCTAATGGGCGGGATGATGCTGTTCAGTGTTGCGTCACTGCTGTGTGCTTTTGCACCGAGTATTGAAGTGATGCTGATCGCTCGCTTTGCCCAAGCCTTGGGGGCCTGTAGCGCAACAGTGATCTGGCAAGCCGTCGTGGTTGACCGCTATGAAGGCAAAGTTTCAGAACGTGTCTTCGCCACCATCATGCCGTTAGTGGCTCTATCGCCGGCACTGGCGCCGCTGGCCGGCGCCATGCTGGAAGGTCAGTTTGGCTGGCGCAGCATCTTCATTGTCCTGGTTGCGTTTGGGATTATTCTGTCCGTAATGACGCTGAAAGAATCTGAAAGCGCCAAAATGGACAAAAAACAAGAAAAAGTCCTGACCCAGCTTCAGCGCGACTACCGTCAAATTTTAAGTTCAAAAAAGTTCGTCGGAAATATGCTCATTTTTGCGGCCTGTTCGGCAGCCTTCTTTGCTTACTTGACTGGCTCGCCATTCGTGATGTCGGCGATGGGCTACTCGGGTGCCGATATCGGCCTGAGCTACGCACCGCAAACTGCGGCCTTTATTATCGGCGGTTATGGTTGCCGGGCATTGCTGAGCAAGTTTGATGGTCAACGTGTTTTGCCATGGCTGCTGAAGCTGTTCATCGGCAGCGTCACGGTGATGCTACTGATCGCGTTCAACACGGAACCCACGACTATCTGGCCGATCCTGGCTCCATTCTGCCTGCTGGCTGTGGCCAATGGTGCGATTTATCCGATTGTGATCAGTAAAGCACTGGAAGACTTCAAAAACTGCAGTGCTACCGCTGCCGGCTTGTTGAACTTCCTGCAAACTGCGGTCTGCTTTGCTGCCAGCGGCCTGGTGTCAGCATTCTCGGCCTACAGTCTGCATACCGTCACCGTTGCCATGTTTGTCACCGGCTTTATTGCCCTGGCAGGATTCGCACTGGTGGTCCGGTCCCGCCGTCAGACACCGCAGCAAGCGGCCATGGCAGAGCAAGCCGCCAACGAGGCACACTGATTATTCTTAACCCCAATTGATCCAAGGCTGCCATTCCGGCAGCCTTTTTATCCCCATCCACTGACTAAAATATCACCCTGAAAACCAGTCAGCGATTTCCGCCCTGCCAAAATGTAACAACCCACCTCTAAACCACTGGTTTAACCAGAATATAAACCCGACCCCGGTACATTTTTCAAACAATAATGCAACACATTAGATTATTTATACATTTTTCTTGCATAAGATGCCGCCCTGAGTAATATAAACGCCAACCGACGTTTAATGCAGAAAGTTAGCATGGGTATTCAAGTAAGCAGTCTGAATAAATTCTACGGCCAGACACAGGTTCTACACGACATCAGTTTTTCCTGCCAGCAAGGAGAAACCTTGGTTTTACTGGGGCCCAGCGGTGCCGGGAAAAGCTCACTGTTACGCATTCTGAACCTGCTGGAGACCGCCGGCAGCGGCCAGCTTCAGATTGCCGGGCAAGCTTTTAACTTCGATGCGCCGATTGCCGAGAAGAATGGCCTGGCTTTAAGACGCAAGGTCGGGATGGTGTTCCAGCAGTACAACCTGTGGCCTCACCTGACCGTGCTGGAGAACCTGATCGAAGCCCCGGTGAAAGTCGCCGGCATGAGCAAAGCCGCCGCCATTGAGGAAGCGCAGTCAATTCTGGCGACCTTGCAGTTGGCCGCTAAAGCCGATGCATGGCCGCTGCACCTTTCCGGCGGCCAGCAACAACGGGTGGCAATTGCCAGAGCCTTGATGATGAAGCCCGAGGTTCTGCTGTTCGACGAGCCGACTGCGGCGCTGGACCCGGAAATTACCAACCAGGTTGTCAATATCATCAACGACTTGAGTGATACCGGCATTACTCAGGTCGTCGTAACGCACGAAGTCGATTTTGCCCGAAAAATTGCCAGCCATGTGCTCTACCTCGAGCAAGGTCACATTGTTGAGCACGGAAGCAAAGACGCATTTACCAACCCAAGCACAGCCGCATTTGCTGAATATTTAACCCATTAATTTATCCCCCTTTACCGTCGCTGCTGCTCAACATTGACGCAGCACCGCCGGACAGACAGTGACATGGAGTAACAAGCATGAAAAAGATCCTACTGGCAACCCTGATCGGCATGGCTTCCGCGAACGCAATGGCTCAGGAAGAGATTAAATTTGCCATGGAGGCCACTTACGCGCCGTTTGAATATATTGATGAAAATAATCAAATCCAGGGGTTTGATGTCGATCTGGCCAACGCGCTTTGTCAGGAAATCAAGGTCAAATGTAGTTTCCATAACCAACCTTTTGACAGCCTGATCCCGGCCCTGAAATTCCGTCGTTACGATGCTGCGATCTCCGGAATTGATATTACCGAGCAGCGCCTGCAGCAAGTCAACTTTACCGACGCCTATTACGAGAATGCCGCCGCTTTTGTTGCACTCAGCGGTCATGTTGCAAGCCAGGATGCGCTGAAAGGCAAACGCGTCGGGGTGCAGAACGGCTCCACGCACCAGAGCTACTTAACAGAGCAGATGGCCGGGGTAACTTCAGTCCCATACGCCAGCTACCAGGATGCGTTCATTGATATGCAAAATGGCCGGATTGATGCCGTGTTCGGTGATACCGCAGTCGTTGCTGAATGGTTTGAGAAAAATGACCAACTTACCTTTGTCGGCAAGCCGGTCACCAATGCGCAATATTTCGGCAACGGCTTTGGTATTGCGGTCAACAAAAAGAATCAGGAACTGCTTGATAAACTCAATACCGCGCTCAGAACTGTGAAAGCCAGTGGCGAATATCAGACCATCTACAACAAGTACTTCGGAAAGTGATATGGTGCTGTCCGGTTACTTATCGACCCTGGCAGAAGCGGGCTGGCTGACTTTGCAGCTGGCTTTTGCCAGCCTGCTGCTGGGGCTGGTCCTGGCCGTCATTTTTGCCGGTGGCGAAATGTCGCGCCACCGCTGGATTGCCTGGCCAACCACGGCGCTGGTCACCCTGCTGCGGGGGTTACCAGAACTCCTGGTGGTGTTGTTTATTTTTTTCGGCTCAACCCAAGTGTTGTTTCTGATCACCGGTGATTACATCGATATCAGCCCGTTTATCTCCGGGGTTGTTGCTTTAGCACTGATCTTTGCCGCCTATGCCGCACAAACCCTGCGCGGCGCGCTAAAAGCCGTGCCAAACGGTCAACGGGAAGCTGCCAGCGCACTGGGGTTAGGCAAAAGCCGCACTTTTATGCGCATCATTTTGCCCCAGGCAGCATGTCATGCCCTGCCAGGACTGACCAACCAGTGGCTGGTCTTACTCAAAGATACCGCCCTGGTATCACTGATTGGCGTCACGGATCTCCTGAAGCAAGCCCAGTTGACCGCTGCTGCCACCCACGACAGCTTTACCTGGTATGCCAGTGCCGCAGCGATCTATCTGGTGATCACCTTACTGACACAACGAGTCGTCAAACGGCTGGATCTTAAATTCAGTGCGCACGGTCTGGGTCAGCCGCAAGGAGCTTCTGTATGAATCAACAACACCTCTGGCAACTGGCAGAAGGCCTGTGGACCAGCCTGGAGCTGACCGTAGCCGCCCTGGTGGTGGGCTGTATACTGGCACTGCTGATGACCGTGACACTAATTCTGAAACTGCCGGTTCTGAACACTTTCAGCCGCGGCCTGATCACGCTGTTTACCGGCACCCCCTTGCTGGTCCAGATTTTCCTGATTTATTATGGCCCCGGCCAATTTGAATGGATCAGAACCAGTATTTTCTGGGAATGGCTCAGCCAACCCTGGTTCTGTGCCATGCTGGCTTTGTCGCTCAACACCGCAGCCTACAGTACACAGTTGTTCAACGGTGCCTTCAACGGTATTCCGGCCGGACAATGGCAGGCCTGCCGGGCACTGGGGATGGGCCGTAAAGCCACACTCGGGGTACTGCTGCCCTATGCGATCCGCCGTGCGATACCAGCCTATTCCAATGAAGTGATCCTGGTGTTTAAAGGGACTTCCCTGGCCAGCACCATCACCATCATGGATGTCATGGGCTATGCCCAGCGAATCAATGCGCAAACCTACGATACCCTGGTCGTGTTCAGTGTTGCCGGCCTGTTCTACTTAACCGTCAATGCCGCCCTGACCCTCATATTTCGGCAGGTAGAAAAACAAGCGCTCGCCTTTGAACATACCCGTAGCTAGATCGTAAAATCATTATTCCGTCTCATCAGCCAGTCCATCGCGACTGGCTTTTTTTTGCATTGAATTGCCAACACTAAAGCCCAACTAAATAAACACATGAGCTTTAAGTTTCACTGCTACACTGTACTTAATAAGAGTGAAAGGTTTGGATGCTCAATCAAATTCAATTAATGGTCTATTTGTCCATCAGAGAAAATGACCCGGTATTTATTCAGATTGAGAGAATCGCTTGACGTCACGGATGGCCTATGAAGCAAGTAATAGTGCGGTTTATCGTTCTGCTCTTTCCATTACTGACATGCACCGTTCTTGTCGCCTGGTACGTCTATAACGAAGATGTTCAGCAGATGGAATCACGCATACGTGAAAGTGAGCGCATTTTTCACTTGTCGACCTTACAGCTAACCGGACTCCATTTTACCCCCGTTATGGAAGACCTGCGCTATCTCACGAATAAGGTTACAGAGGTAACTCACAATGGGCCACTGACTGAAACTCATCGGCAAACACTGTCCGATACCTTCATTCGGATGGCCAACACACGCACCTATTACAGTCAGATTCAACTAATTGATGAGCAAGGTAACGAACAGCTCCGGGTTCATGTCAGCGACAATCAGCCTGTACTTCTCCCTGCCGACGATTTGCAAAACAAACGGCATCATTCCTACGTGCAAGAGTCACTGAAGATACAACCCGGCTCTATTTATATTTCTCAGTTTGACCTGGATACTGAACATCAGCAAATAGAAACCTACGTCATGCCGTCATTGCACTTTATCAGTCATTTAAAATTGGGCGGCAAGAGCTGGCTGGTGGTGCTCGACTACCTCGTCGAAGATTACTTGAGACAGATAAAAAATCATCAGAGCCTGAATCATAACGAGAACTGGCTCATTAATCGCCATGGAGAATGGTTGCTCGGGTCAGCTCCGGGAGATCCGGGCAGCCAGCAATTCGTGGTACCCGATCACCAGAACTCAACTCAAAAGTTCTCCCAAGCTTACCCCGAGCTATGGGCACAAATTTCAACCCATTCCAGTGGTCAGATCACACACGGCGATTACCTCTACACCTACGCCCACGTTTTTTCAGCGCTCAGCGCAAGTCATATGGGCTTTGCACTTCCTGTTCAGGGCGCCGATCTACCGTGGACGGTTATCTCCGGGGTGAATTTGAAAACCGCGACCAAAGCACTGGCAATGTCGAAACAGAACATCGTCAAACTCCTCCTGTTCGCGTTCCTAAGCATGTGCCTGCTTGCCGGTAGCATCATGCTCGCCTGGCGCTATTACCAAATGCTGCGAGATGAACAACAACTGAAACTGGAAATCGAGGACGCCGCGCTCAAGTATAAAACCGTGCTCAAAAATGCACCGGACGGACTCATCACAGTCAACCAGGATTTCATCATAAACTCAATCAATAAGTCTGCCGGTCGCATCCTGAATGTTCAATTCCAAACTGCGATTGGAAAGCCACTGCTCACCCTCATCCACGGGCAAAAAAATCGTCAGGCACTGCAAGCGTTGATTGCGCAAGCCCACGCCAATCAGACACAAAACAGCCATCAACCCGTCAAAACCAGACTGAAGTTTAATGATCTCAGAGATCGGTATATTGAGTGTATTGCCACGGAAACGACCTACAGTGCCAGCCGTGAGCTGCTACTCAACTTCCGCGACATTACCGACTGGATTGAGCGGGAGGAAAAACTAAAGAGTATGTCTCGTGCCCTGGAGCAAAGTAATGATTCAATTCTCATCACAAATCATCGTGGTATTATCGAATACGTAAATCGTGCCTTTGAGAAGTTTACCGGCATTCAATCCAAGGACATCCTCGGCTCTCAGTCAGCCATGCTGCTCAAGCGCACCCTGGGCAACGATGAAAATATTCGTGAGGTTCAGGAGCAGCTCAAAGAGGGTCATACCATCCGTAGAGTCCTCTCCCGCACCCGAGCAGATAACTCGGTGGCCTACGAGGAGAAAACGATTTCCCCGATCCGCAATAGCCGGGGCAAAATCAGCCATTATATTTCCACCGGAAAAGATATTACCGAGCGGATACTATTCGAGAGCAAACTGCACAAACTGGCGCATTATGATTTACTGACCGAACTCCCCAACCGGATGTTGCTTCAGCAATTTTTAGAGCAAGCCGTCGCGGAAAATCATGCGCATGGCACTAAGTTCGCGCTGTTGTCGATTGATCTGGACCATTTTAAGCAAGTGAATGACTCTTTAGGCCATGACATTGGCGATAAAGTCTTACTCGCAGTTGCTCAGCGTATCCAGCGAGCCTTGCGGTCAGGCGACATCCTGGCACGGCTGGGTGGCGACGAATTCGCCATACTAGTCAAACACGGTGTCGAGCCTGACAATCTGGTCAAAATGTCTAACCGACTCATCCGACATATCAATGAACCACTCTGTATCGACGGAAAAGAACTCTTCATTTCGGCCAGCATGGGGGGCAGCCTGTACCCGGATGACTGTGAAGATGTCGAAACCCTGTTTAAAAATGCGGATATTGCCCTCTACCGTGCCAAGGACGGCAGCAAAAATCAGTTTTGCTTTTTTACCCCGCAAATGGGCGCAGAAAGTATCAAGCAAATGCAGTTAGAAACAGAATTGCGTAAAACGATCGGCACAGACCGCTATGAGTTGTACTATCAGCCCAAGGTCGATACGGCGACCCGACAAATCTGTGGTGTCGAAGCATTGCTGCGCTGGAAAGATGCCGATGGCAATATCCAGCCACCTTATGAAATCATTCCCATTCTCGAACATTCCGGCATGATCATTGAAGTCGGCGAGCACCAGATCCAGTCCGCCTGCCAACAGTTAAAAGAATGGCAACAAAAAGAGTCCCCTTTGAACTTTGCCCTCAATATCTCTGCCCGTCAGTTGCTGAACTCCAACCTGGTCGAAACCGTCCGGCAAGCCATTGCGGAAAACGGCTGTGACCCACAGCGCCTGGAGCTGGAGATCACCGAAAGCGTCATTATGGCGGATGTCACCACTGCGTTGGATAAGTTACAGCAACTGGAGAATCTGGGAGTCAAGATCGCCATTGATGACTTTGGCACTGGTTATTCCTCTCTGGCATATTTAAGCCGTTTCCCGATACATATCCTGAAAGTTGACCGCGAATTTGTAAAAGATTTACCCTGGAATAAAGACAACATCACCATCACCCGCTCAATTGTTGAACTTGCTCATAATCTGGGGATGAGTGTCGTCGCTGAGGGTGTAGAGACAATGGCACAGGAGCAATTTTTGGCCAACCTCGGCGTCGAAGAGTTTCAGGGCTTTCACTTTGGGCGGCCCGTCCCGGTGGCTGAGTTTGATCGCTTGTATCTCAATGCGCCGTATCCGCTGCACTTAACCGAAAAAACGTTTTGAGCGCCAAGCAATAGCAGAATCGGATTCAGATAATGTTGGATCAGTACAAGATACGATGTTCAGCGAGGAACTTTTGGGTATATAATCAATCCGCCCCAATAATCAGGTGATGGTGAACTTATGAGCTTTAGTGATTATTTAGATGACTTTATCCGACAGCGGGACAAACAGGGCCAGAATTCCACGACCAGACCTCGCTTCGATAACCGGCAGCCGACCATTGCACCGACCAATCAGAGTGTTGCCCGTGAAGCGCTCGCCAAAGCCCAGGAAAATGCAGCACAGCAAGCTGCTATTGAGACCAAAGATCGGCATATACGGATCAATGGCCGCTGTGTCACAGAGCGTGAAGCGCAAGCAGTCGAACAATTGAAGGTCGCGGCCAAACCCGTCAACCCGGCACGAGTGGATTATATCCAGCAGTTGAGAAAGTCGCTGAAACTTAAAAAACGGACCTCCTAATCGGGTTAACAGAACCAATACGCACCTATCACAATTCAACCATACGTTTGCGCCTGTATTCTTTACGCTGGCCTTCAGAACTACAGGCAAAAAGTATCACCGGTATCACGCCAACGATAAACATCCGGTTCTATTTTCAGACAGCCATTCCCTCATTCACCAAGTTTTCTGCTACGAAGAAAATAACGATGGCGTTTATCCCCAACACACCACTGACGCCAACTTAACCAATCAGAACAAAAAACACCCAAACCTCTTTCAGAGGATCATTTTATCTCAGCTTAAATCAACAATATTTAAGTACTTCTTTTGCTCTCTATCGCCCGGCACCAACCAATTCACCATCACTATAGAATGACTAATGAACACTCAAAACAGTAACAATGTGATTACACGGCCTGACGAACCCACCTGTTTTCTGAATATAAAAACCACGAATTAAAATTCAAAAATTAAATTTAAGTCACTGATATAAATTAAAAATAAAACACAAAATGTGCAGATGGCAAGTAAAATGATGAATTTTAACTCACATCAGGGTTCGGATTCTGTTTATTTTATTTATGTCATCGAATTAACAAAACCAATTCAAAAATGTGATAATTCAGTGAGATTTATTGCGTCGTATAAATATAAACCTGAAATACCTACACCAGCCTCATCACAAAAGCAATATAGGCAGAAGGGGTTTTAAGCAGTAAAATCAGCCATCAAAGAAGTATGAAAAGACAGAATCATGAACTCAACTATTCACATCAACGAGCTGGAATCCATGCTCATCGCGATGATCGTCCTATTTCTTGGCTACTTTATCAATAACAACATTAAGGTTCTAAGAAAGTATAATATTCCTGAACCGATCGTCGGCGGTTTAATTGTCGCAGCGCTAATTGCGCTGCTTCATCAGCAAGGTATCGATATTGTTTTTAAACTCACGTTAAAAGATACCCTGATGCAAATGTTCTTTGCCACAGTCGGCCTGGCAGCCAGTTTTAAACTGTTGGTTAAAGGCGGGTCCCGCGTCTTTCTTTTTTTGGCCGTCGCCACCCTGTACATTGTGATCCAAAATGCCGTGGGGGTCTCACTCAGCAGCCTGCTGGGGTTAGATCCGCTGATTGGCCTGGTGGCCGGCTCGATTACTTTGTCCGGCGGACACGGAACCGGCGCTGCCTGGTCACAAACTTTTGCTGAGAACTTTGGTCTTCAGACGCTGGAGCTATCCATGGCCGCTGCAACATTCGGCCTGGTGATGGGCGGCATTATCGGTGGGCCGGTAGCCCAGCGCCTGATCCACAAATTCAAATTAAAGTCTGAGTACGGTGAAGGCGAAAACCACCACCTGGAACACCCGGAGCTGGTCACCTATAGCGACCAAGAAGAGGATCGGATCACGGCTAAGAACACAGTCGAGATCCTGTTTATCCTGCTGGTTTGTGTCGCCGGTGCAGCGCACCTGAAAGCTTTTATCGACGGCTTCGGGATCAGCTGGCTCCGGATTCCGGATTTCGTCTATGCCTTATTCATCGGGGTGTTCATCACCAATGTGTGCGAAACCACTCGTCTCTACAAAGTGAATAAAGAGACCGTAGATGCGCTCGGCACCATTTCCCTGTCCCTATTCCTGGCGATGGCGTTAATGAGCCTGCAACTCTGGGAGTTATTGGATCTGGCTCTGCCAATGCTGGTGATCCTGACGGTACAGACCGTCACCCTGGCGCTGTTCGCATACTTTGTGACCTTCCGGTTGATGGGAAAAAGTTATGATGCTGCCATCATCTCCGGCGGACACTGCGGATTTGGAATGGGCGCAACACCAACGGCTGTAATGAACATGGGCTCGCTCGTTTCGCGAAATGGACCATCCCCCCAAGCCTTTATGGTGGTCCCGATTGTCGGTGCATTCTTTATCGATATCGCCAACCTGGTCGTCTTACAAACATATATCAGCTTTATTCGCTAAAGAAGCTGGGTTCCCCATCGACCAACACTGAAAACAGCATAGGCCGCGCGACATCGTCACGCGGCCTTTTTTTACCCTACCAACGTCAACAGCAACATTTCGTTCTATCCTTATATCAATACAAAACAACATCAAAAATTGACACCACACAGCCAGTGATTCGAATAATTATGCTTCAATTGCTTTCGGGTGCGCCATTTTATAACAACCCTAAGCTGCTGATTCACGGCGTAGGGCAATACAACAGCAACGAGAAAAAGCAGGGCTATACATACCAACGTACGGAGTATTGAAGATGTTAGGTGAAAGTCACGCACTCAATAATGAGTTCCCAGAGCTGGAAAGCAAAATCAAGCACCTCAAGATGGTCGATGAAAATTTTAAAGCATTATCAGACAGGTACCATCAACTCGACCATACTATTCGAGGGCTGGAAGGTAACAATATTCCGACAGAAGACACACATTTTACGCAATTGAAACTAGAACGCGTACAACTAAAGGACAAGATCTACAGCATACTCACAAACTAACGCTGCATAGCACTGACACACATCAGGCAATTGCCTCACACTGAACCGACCGCAACCTGTTTCTCAGCAGGCTTCGCTGCACCCTATCCCCCCTGCCGCTGATGGTTGGGGGGAGTCAGCCCCCTCGCCACACAGCACATTTGTAACAAAATATTACAAACCATTTTCTCTTCAACAAATGTTGATAGAATCCGCGCTCCTTACTAGAAAATACAACTTTTGTTGATTATTTCTAAAATTTTATGCCTTTGGCGCAGCCGCTGGCTGCAACTGTCGTGGTGATAGAGAACATGAAAAAATTTGATAGAGCGATGCAAATCCTGCTTGCAGGCTTCTGCATTAACTTATGTATGGGCATCTTGTACGCGTGGAGCGTTTTCAAGCAAGCGCTGGTTGTAGATCTGGGTTGGTCGAACGCAGACGCATCCATGCCGTACACAGTGGCTGTCATTGCTTTCTCCCTATCACTTCTGATCGCTGGCGTACTGCAAGACCGCATGGGCCCGCGGCGGATCCTGATTCTGGGTACGACCATGGTCGGTATCGGAATGATCGTCTCAAGCTTTGCCACCTCGCCGTTAGTGCTGGTTTTGACCTTCGGCATCCTGACCGGTTGTGGTATTGGCTTCGGCTATGCTTGCCTGGCACCTTCGGCCATGAAATGGTTCCATCCGTCGAAAAAAGGCCTGGTCAACGGCCTGATCGCAGCGGGTTTTGGCCTGGCTGCCGTCTACCTGGCACCACTGACTTCTTCTTTGATCACCAGCTTCGGTATCAACACCAGCTTCCTGATCCTGGGTGTTGCTGTGTTGCTGATCGCGCTACCGCTGGCCTGCACCATCACCAACCCGCCAGCCGGCTACCAGCCGCAAGCCCCGGCCGGCAGCGAATCCAAAGCTGCTGCGAAGCCTGTCGATATCAACTGGCGGAGTATGCTGAAAACACCTCAGTTCTACTCTCTGTGGCTGATGTTTGCCCTGGCTTCTTCTGCCGGCCTGATGGTCATCGGTAACATCACCTCCATTGCAGCTGCACAAGCCAATATCACAGAAGCTGCGTACCTGGTGGTGATCCTGTCCATCTTCAACGCCGGAGGCCGTATTGCAGCGGGCATGTTGTCCGATAAAATTGGTGGCGTCAAAACCCTGATGCTGGCCTTTATCATGCAAGGCATCAACATGGCAATGTTTGCCAGCTTCCAGTCTGATTTCACGCTGATGATCGGTGCTGCCTTGGCAGGGATCGGCTACGGCACACTGCTTGCGGTCTTCCCGTCAATTACCGCAGACTATTACGGCCTGAAAAACTACGGCGCGAACTACGGCGTCCTGTACACGGCCTGGGGAATCAGTGGCTTCATCGGCCCGGTTGTAGCGGCAGTCGCGGTCGACACAACCGGTACCTACGCCCTGGCTTACACCATCTGCGCGGCCATGATGGCCGTTGCCGTCGTGCTGACCTTCATTACCAAACCGGTCGATGCCAAAGCGTTGGAAAAGAAGTTGGCGCGTGCCTAAACCAAAGAACTACTCCTTTAGAGTAATTCGCCCCATATTCAAAAGCCCGACTGATTTAGTCGGGCTTTTTTAATTTATCAAATTCGTACCAAGCAAGATAATTGATCGTCACTTTTTATTTATCATCTTATTTATAACACTGCATCTTATTGTTGTTATTTTGAGCAAATTAGTTACATACAAAAATCCGGCCTTATCATAATCCAATGTCTTTCCTCGATAATTTGTAAGTGTTATTTTTCACAGCATTGACAAACTTAATTATACTTTTATTTCTTCTTCCCTTGAAATTCCCAACTTTAATAAAGCCAGTTTGCATTTTTCCGATCATCATTAAATAGCAAAATGCGCACAACAAACTATACAAGCACTTTAAGCAACCCCTTGGGGAATTCAGGAGCAAACAATGAAAAATAAAAACATGCGAAAAAACGCCCGGCTAGGCGTATTTATCGCAGTAACAGGACTGCTTGCAGCATCCGTCCATCAGGCGGTCGCGGCATCACCTGAGAAACCTAGCCAATATCTGCCGGACAACTTGCCTGAAGTACCGGGCCTTGAGAACTATATCAAAGATAAAGACGCCGCCATCAAATTGGGGAAAGCATTTTTCTGGGATATGCAGGCCGGCAGCCAGGGGCAAAGTTGTGGGAGTTGCCACTTTGCCGCCGGTGCGGATAACCGGGCCAAGAACCAAATCAGCCCGAGTGTGTTGCATACCGACTCCGAGATGCGTGATCAATTTGGCTATGGGGATTATCAAACTTTACCTTCGGGGGGGAAACCGGGGCCAAACTATACCCTGGTGAAAGAAGACTTCCCGCTTTACCGGCTGACTGACGAAGCAGACAGGAACTCTGACGTTGAATATGAAACTGATGATGTCATTTCCTCTCAAGGGGTTTCACTGGCGCAGTTCGTTGATCTGACCGGCAGTAATTACCGCTCTGATTTTGAAGACGGCAAAGAAACTTGCGAAAACATCAAGGATATATTCCATGTCAACGGCTTAAATACCCGCCGGGTTGAGCCGCGAAATACACCAACCATGATTAATGCCGTCTATAACTATCGGAACTTCTGGGACGGCCGCGCCAATAATATCTTTAACGGCGTCGATCCATTTGGGCCTCATAATGCAGATGCTCATGTCCTGAGCTACGACATGAGAAGTGGCAAGATGACCCCTGAGAAAACCCATTTAATTAACTCCAGTCTCGCCTCTCAGGCCGTCGGACCTCCGGGCAGTGACTTCGAGATGACCTGCCGCGGCAAAGCGTTTAAAACCATGGCACGCAAACTGCTTCGCTTGCCGCCACTCGGGTTACAAAAAGTTCACCCGGATGACAGCTCACTCGGATCGCTTAGTGCGTATCCGGCCCCGGGCCTGCGAACGGACTACCGCACGCTGATCCGCCATGCCTTCCATGATAAATACTGGATGGCACCTTATCGTGATGAAGAGGGCTACACCCAGATAGAACAAAACTTCCCACTGTTCTGGGGCCTGGCCATTCAGATGTATGAAAGTACGCTGACCTCCATCGGACAAGCCCGTGGCGATCATGACGATCAATTAACCGAGCTGGAAAAACAAGGGAAAGAGATCTTCAACGGAAGACAAGGCCGCTGTGCCGGTTGTCACGCCGGTCCGGCATTTAGTGCTGCGACACTCGATCTGCTGGGACGAGGCGACCGTGAAATCGGCCAGATCTTTGTCGGACCGACTTTCGCACGCGCTTTCTCTGACGCCGGTTACTTTAATATCGGTGTGCGACCGACAGCCGAGGATATCGGTCTGGGTGGTGAATCACCGTTTGGTACGCCGCTCTCCTTCACGATGCAGGCACAAACCGGCAATGCACCTGATGGCAGCCTGATCAACGGTGACGTACCGGCAGATGCAAGAACTGCCGTAGAAGGCTCATTTAAAGTGCCGCTGCTGCATAATATTGAGCTAACCGGTCCTTATATGCACAACGGTAGTATGGCCACCCTGGAGGAAGTCGTCGACTTCTACAGCCGTGGGGGTAACCGTCGCCTGGTTGACCCGAACAACACGTTCGGCCCTGATACCACAGGCCATAACGGCTCACCATCGAACCTGGCATTCAACCTAGGGCCGCTCAACCTGGATAGTGATCAGAAAAAAGCCCTGGTTGCTTATCTGAAATCACTTACCGATGAGCGGGTCCGTTGGGAAGAAGCACCCTTTGACCACCCACAACTCTTTATCCCGGTTGGTCATGTCGGTGACGAGCACAGTGTGATCGATGACGGCACAGGTAAAGCACTGGTTCAATGGGAAGAAATTCCTGGGGTCGGTCGCCATGGTCGTAAAGCAGAAAATCTGCCGCCGGTGAAAGGCTTCCTGGTCGAAAACCCAGAAGAGCCGAAAGCCCACGATGATTATGTTGAGGTGAAATACCCAGGTGAGGCAATGATCAACGTGATGGATAACGATGAGAAAGGCTATGCGGATCTGGATTACTCATCAGTGAAAATCATCAGCCAGCCGGACCGCTTTGACGGCGTCCTGACCAACTATGGTGATGGCCGGATCTCCTACCGTCCGATGAGCAGAAAAAGCGTCAGCTTTACTTATCAGATCAAGGATAAAAACGGCTTGTACTCCAACGTCGCCAAAGTTGAAATTCAGGTGAAACGTTAAAAGCGAGGATCGCGGTAAGAAAAGCCCGGTGGTACCCACCACCGGGCTCTGTTGCTTCCTAATATCGTGCTCTACTACACTCAATACAAGTGATGGCATTGAGCAACATCCCAATTTCGGGGCAACCACACGCTCTTGAGATTCTTTTATTTAATTTTTCATACATTTGTGCGATTTTATGGTCATATTGACGAGTAAATACCCTCTATTTGAGTTATCTGTCACATGATCAACCTACATCTGCGTTTCTTGGTCTTCTCAGCCCTGTTAACTAGCGCCTTCTTTTCGGGACCGAACTACGCAACAACAGACATTGAAGCAACTCACTGTCAGGTTGAAAAAACAGAACGGGGCTGGCAATTCCTCAATGCCGGCTGCGATATCGGCACCGGCCTCTGGGGGAAAACCGGCCATTCAGGCCGGAGCTTTTGGTTACAATGTCACTACGGAAAATATCTGCCGAACCGAGACATCACTTCCACCCTCCAGGCGCAATACCCTAAGCATCTCTACCTTATCCCGGATCAAGGTAACCTTCGCTGTCTGATTGGGCCATTCCCAACCTGGTCACAAGCCGTGACGGCAAAGAAAAACCTCGCTGCACGCAAGCTGACCGATACGTTTATCCGCCAGACCCTAGCGCCGATCACCGTGGCGCAATCTGCCGCACTCCCGACGCCAAAAAGTCGTCCGGGCGCGCAACGGTCCCGGCCGGTAGAAACACCCCGGGAGACGCTGATTGAAAACCGGGTTGTCATGAATTCAGCGATTTACGCTTTTACGTTTGAGCGGCTCAATTATCACCAGCCAATGAATATCAGTTCAGTAGAAGAAATGCCGCCAATGATGAACGACGAGTACGGTCACTTCTGGTCTAAAGTGAACTACCAGACAGCCGAAAGCTGGTGCCGACGCTATGGCCTGCGCCTACCGACTCTGGAAGAGCTCACGGCCCTGCATACCTATGGCCAGCACCACCTGTTGCGCCTGCAATGGCCCATCAAGGCCAACTACTGGAGCAGTACCCTGAGTTTCTATTCCGGCGAAGTCAAAACTCTCAACTTGCGCAGTGGCCGAGGTGATGAGTACCGCCCGCTGGCGCTGCTCTATACCACCTGCGTCGGATCCGCCGATTAAAGTAACAGCCCCTTTCCCGTCGCTCCAAACTGGTGAATCAATCTTGAGCCAAGAATCTGAATGAGCACTAGAAGAATCACTATCTATTCCTATACTGAATATTGATACAAATAACATAGGTTTATTACATCCGTATTCTCAGCAGCAACAAACCCTTGTTGAACGCCCTCTTTATTGGATCGACGGGATAAGACTATGAAGCAACTAATAAGGTACTCTCTGGCCATATCAACCTTCGCAATAACCCTCTCTGGCTGTGACAACGGCAATACTCAGGACAAGGAGCTGATCAAATCGCTGGAAGCAAAAATACAGACCCTCGAACAACAACTGGCAGAATCCGAATCATCCCCGCCGACTCTATCGAGCAATGGCTCCGCCGATACCCAAGCCCTGGAAGAGAAAATAGCCAGCTTAGAGAAACAGCTGGCCGACTCGTCCGGTAGCGGGAACGGGGCCTCAACACTGGAAAGTGTGAAAAAGCTCGGTTATCTCAAGTGCGGTGTCAGCACCGGTTTAACAGGCTTTTCCGCCCCAAATGACAAAGGTGAGTGGGAAGGTCTGGATGTTGAGTTTTGCCAGGCAGTCGCCGCTGCTGCTTTAGGCGACAAAACCAAAGTGAAATACATTCCACTCACCACCAAAGAGCGTTTTTCAGCACTGCAAAACGGTGAAGTGGATCTGCTGGTCCGCAATACCACCTGGACCCTGCACCGCGACACCGCTCTGGGCGTTACCTTTGCCGGCGTCAACTACTACGATGGCCAGGGCTTTATGGTGAATAAAAGCCTTGGTGTGACCAACGCCATGGAACTCGACGGCAAATCCGTCTGTGTCCAATCCGGCACAACCACCGAGCTCAACCTTGCAGATTACTTCAAATTCCGGGAAATGAAATATACCCCGGTCATATTCGATACCGAGGAAGAAACCATCAACGGCTTCAAAACCGCGAAGTGCGAAGTCATGACCACAGATCAGTCAGCCCTGTATGCCCACCGCCTCGGCATGGATGATCCAGACTCGGTGGTGGTGTTGCCAGAGCTCATCTCGAAAGAGCCGCTCGGCCCGGCCGTCCGCCATGGCGATCAGCAATGGTTTGATATCGTCAAGTGGACTCTGTTCACCATGCTACATGCTGAGGATTTAGGAGTGTCATCCGTCAGCGTCGATGATATGAAAAACTCCAACGATCCGGATATCCGCCGCTTAATCGGCCTTGACGGACCAAAAGGAAAAGGACTCGGTCTGGCCGATGACTGGAGCTTCCAGGTGATCAAGCAGGTCGGAAATTATAGCGAAAGCTTTGAACGTACCATAGGCATGAGCTCTGAGCTGAAAGTCCGTCGTGGCTATAACGCGCTGTGGCGGGATGGTGGGATCCAATACGCGCCCCCCATCCGTTAAACCCGCTACGCTTGCCTTCACGCCCCGGACGTCCCACGGATGCCCGGGGCGTTTCTCGCCTCACGGCATAGCACTTATACAAGTACTCTCCTGCCCAACCGTTAACCAGGAAGACAATTTTCTGACACACGACACCAGTGTCTGAAACATAAATTTACAACTTTGACAGCAAAGCTGATGAAATGTTAAGTATTATCGGTATTAGCATTTTACCAAGCACATATATTGGGTTGTTATTCGCTATTTATACTTTGCTGACTTGCATTTATAAGTGAATACCCCAATATATGTCTTAACAGCTGAAACTATCACGAACCCTGAGGGGACTATTTATGAACGATCGTATTGTCAATCGTAGCTCTGCATACGAAAGCGTACTGTCAACCAACAAAGTATTACGCAATACATACTTCCTGCTCTCGCTAACGCTGGTCTGGTCCGCTGTAATTGCCGGCGTTGCGATGGCCATGAACCTGCCGCATCCGGGCCTGATCCTGACGCTGGTTGGCTTCTACGGCCTGATGTTCCTGACTGAGAAAAACCGTGACAGCAGCCTGGGTCTGGTGTTCACCTTTGCCCTGACCGGCTTTATGGGTTACACCCTTGGCCCGATCCTGAACATGTACATCGGCGCAGGTATGGGCCATGCCATTGTTCCGGCACTGGGCGGCACAGCCCTGACCTTCATGGCGTGCTCGGCTTACGCACTGACCACCAAGCGTGATCTATCTTTCCTGGGTGGAATGCTGATGGCGGGCTTCGTTGCGATTCTGGTTGCGATGATTGCCAATATCTTCCTGCAAATGCCAATGCTGTCACTGGCAATTAGCGGCATGTTTGTCCTGTTCTCATCTGCCGCAATTCTGCTGACAACACAGAGCATAGTTCGTGGCGGTGAAACCAACTACATTTCCGCCACTGTGACGCTGTATGTCTCCATCTACAACCTGTTCCTGAGCCTGCTACAAATCCTGGGCATCATGGGCAGCGATGACTAATCACTAAGCTGACGAATCATCGAGAGGGTTGCAGCCCTTTCCTCAAAGCGCCTTTCGAGGCGCTTTTTATTATCTGAAAATCCACTTCCCGACACGCCGGATACACTTTTACTTGCAGCCAGCCAGCTGAATCACTATCCTTGCCCCCGTTCAACCGATCGAGGCTTATCATGCTTGAATTTGAAGGCAAACATATCGAAACCGATGCCCAGGGTTACCTGAAAAACGTCGATGACTGGTCCGAGTCACTGGTCCCGGTACTGGCTGAAAAAGAAGGGATCACGCTAAGCGAAGCGCACTGGGAAGTGGTGCATTTTGTTCGTGATTTCTACCTGGAGTTTAATACCTCACCAGCGATCCGAATGCTGGTCAAAGCCATGGCCAAAAAGTACGGTGAAGAAAAAGGCAACTCCCGCTACCTGTACAAGCTGTTCCCAAAAGGTCCTGCAAAGCAAGCGACCAAATTGGCCGGCCTGCCAAAACCGGTGAAATGCATTTAACCGGCAGCTCCTCACCGATCCATCTATTCCTAGGCCCGAGGCACAACTCTCGGGCTGTTACATAATTTCAAATCCATCGACGTGGCGCCAGGTCACTTCCTCTGCTTCCACTGTATCGACCCGGGAGGTTTTCGGACCATCCTGTAACCATTGCAGCAACTGCTCCACCTTGGCTTCCTCACCGCAAGCCAGCACCTCGACACTGCCATCAGGCAGGTTTTTCGCATAGCCGGTTAAACCGAACTTCAGCCCCTCATGTGCGGTATGAAACCGGAAACCGACGCCCTGAACCATGCCCCGAATCATAGCCTTTACACAAATTTGTGACATATATCACCTCAAGTTTTCACAATAAGAACAGATAATAAAGAGTAATTTATCAGTAAAGCCGCATCACCCGCGCACAGAACAGGATGCCTCAAATGAAAGAAGTTGCCTTTCGATGGATCGATAAGTATCTCATTCATATTACAATTCAGGAAAAGTTTTATCTGCTCTTTATGCTGCCCCTTCTCGCAGTATTGAGTATTAGTGCCATTTTAGTTGATGCTGCCGACGAGCAACGCCTTGAAGTTACAAATAATCAACTTTCAGCCACGGCCAACCTGCTGGCGGAATACCAGGTTGGTCAAGCCGATGCAGCGCGAATTCTTGCCCGGCACGGCTTTGAAATCGGCGGTGGTGAACTGTCGGCAGTGGTGCCGGGAATGAGCTACAGCATTGCTGCCACAGAAAGTACGAGTATTTTAGGGTTCCTGTCGACACCAGAGCTTATCACCGCCGTTGTCATTCTCGTGCTGATGCTGGCTGCGGTGTACTACATCATGTCCTTCATTGGCGGCGCGATGTTCACCACCCACAAGGCACTCCAGGCCTTGGCTGACGGCGACCTGACCAACCGTTTAAACTTCTTCAAAGTCCGCGATGAATTCAGCCTGCTCGCCATTACCATTGATAAAGTCAGCGAACGCGAACAACAACTGGTCAAGGCAACCCAGGAAGCAATTGCGATGATGCAGCAGATCAGCAGCAGCCTGCGCCAGCGCAGCCATCAGAGTGAATCCTTGTCCTCGGAGCAACAACAACACCTGGACTCTCTGGCCAGCGCGACTGAAGAAATGGCAACATCTATCCGCGAAGTTGCCACACACGCCCATGAAACGTCGGAGCAAACCCGTGAAGCACAGCAGGTTTCAGAGCAAGGGCGCACCCAAGTCGATCAAACCCGCTCTGCGATTTCGGTCCTGAGCGCAGAAATTGCCCAGGCTGCGGATGCCGTGGCTGAGCTCGACAGCAATGCCGCCAAGATTGATGATGTGGTCACCACCATCAACGCCATTTCCGAGCAAACCAACCTGCTGGCACTAAATGCTGCGATTGAAGCTGCCCGCGCCGGCGAGCAGGGCCGTGGCTTTGCCGTCGTTGCCGACGAAGTTCGCACCCTGGCCGGACGAACCCAAACGGCGACCGTAGAGATCCAGCAAATGATTGAATCGCTGCAACAGAACAGCCAGCAATTGATGAGCGTAATGAAAAGCACGGTCGATAATGCCGGCAGCAGCGAGCAACTGATGGATGGTGTGGACAACAATATCAACCAGATCACTGATCGAAATCAGCACATCTCGGATCGCAGTACCGAAATTGCGGCAGCCGCCGAGCAACAGGGCGCAGTGGCGGACAGCATTGCCAACAGCGTCGAGCAGGTCCGCTCCCAGTCGAATCAGATTTGCCAGGCCATTACGCAATCGGCCAGTGAGATTGAGCGTCTGAATCAACAGGCGGAAGTCCTCGAGTCTTTGATGAACGGCCTCAAAGCCTAGCCTAAGCTGGCTTCACTTCATTTCGGGGCGTATCCGCAGATACGCCCTGCCTCTCTCCCGTTTTCGCCGGCTTCTGCCCCCAGATAAATTTGCTTTTCCGCTGGCCTGACAACATAATACGCGACCATTCTGAATTCCATATTTGGGCATGTCATGACAGCTTCAATCTATCTGGTCAAAGGCCGGGAAAAATCACTTCGCCGCCGTCATCCTTGGGTTTTCTCACGCGGCATTCAACGGTTCGAGGGGAAACCTTCGCTGGGCGAGACCGTCGAGATTTATGACCATAAAGGAGAATGGCTGGCACGAGGTGCCTACTCACCACAATCTCAGATCCGCGTCCGCGTGTGGACGTTTGATCAAAACGAGCACATCGACGTCGATTTCTTTATCAACCGACTCAACGCAGCGCAGGGCCTGCGGGATATCCTGGCTGCGCGCGACGGCCTGACCGGTTATCGCCTGATCGCGGCCGAGTCTGACGGCCTGCCGGGGATCACTATCGATCGCTACCAGAACTTCCTGGTTTGCCAGTTACTCAGCGCCGGGGCCGAAGCGCAAAAAGACGCATTAGTCGCAGCCCTGAACCACTGCTACCCTGAGTGCAGTGTGTACGAGCGCTCAGACGTTTCGGTTCGCAAGAAAGAAGGCCTGAAACAACGGACCGGTGTTCTGTCCGGCGAAACGCCACCAAAGTTTGTCACCATTGAAGAAAATGGGGTCAAAATCAACGTCGACATCGTCGGCGGCCATAAAACCGGCTTTTACCTCGACCAGCGGGACAGCCGTCAGGGCGCGGTCAAATATGTCAATGGCAAGCGCGTTCTGAACTGCTTCTGCTATACCGGTGGCTTTGGCTTGTATGCCCTCAAAGGCGGCGCCAGCCAGGTGGTGAATGTCGATGTGTCGCAACCGGCACTGGATACCGCCCGGCACAATGCTGAAGTGAACGGCCTGCCGCTGGAGAATGCCGAGTTCCTCAACGCTGATGTATTCAAGCTGCTGCGTGAGTATCGCGATCGCGGAGAGCTGTTTGATGTGGTGATTATGGATCCGCCGAAATTTGCCGAGTCCAAATCACAACTGACCGGCGCCTGCCGCGGCTACAAAGACATCAACATGCTTGCAATGCAGATCCTGAAGCCAGGCGGTACCCTGCTGACCTATTCCTGCTCAGGCCTGATGGACAACCCATTGTTCCAGAAAATCATTGCCGACGCCGCGCTGGATGCCCAGCGTGAAGTGCAGTTTATCGAACGCTTCAGCCAGGCGGCCGATCACCCGCTCGATAGTGCGTATCCGGAAGGGTTTTACCTGAAAGGCTTCGCCTGTTACGTCAAGTAACCGCCTTTTATCCGGCCGCCCCAGTTCGGCCGGATAAACCTTGCCAGGCAAATCTCCTCAGCCACGCAACCTAGTCAGTGGCCATGGCAGCAACACAACCGCACAGCGTCATGATAAACAAAAACCATTTCAGGGTTTCCGGCTTGGCCTTTATCGCCATTTTCACTGCCAGATGCGCACCAAACATGGTGCCGAATGCCAGGATCAGCCCCGGTCCCCACAGCACCAAATCTTCAGCGATAAATAAGATCAGCGCGACCAGGGTAAATACCACGGTACAGAGCATTTTCAGCGCGTTGGCACGCACCAAATCGTACCGCAATGTCCCGGCCAGTGCGGCCAGTAACACGAAACCGACCCCGGCCTGAACAAACCCACCGTAAAAACCAGCCAGCCCCAGTCCCAACCAGGAACTTGGGGTTTGCCGCACTTTGCGCGATGGGGTGCCGGGCTCAGGCGCGATAATGGCCGGGCGCAGCAAAATCACCAGCGCCATGGTCAGCATGGTACCCAGCAGCAGGGGTTTGATCCAGGTTGCCGGGGCATAAGCCGCACCCGCAGCGCCGAGCAACCCGCCAATCACCGAAGGGATCAGGATCGGCACCGTATCATCCGTTTCCAGCTTGCCGTGATGGCGAAAGCCTGAAACGGCCGTCATCCCCTGGATCAACACTCCAACCCGATTTGTTGCATTGGCCACTTCCGCCGGCATCCCCATCACCATTAACGCCGGTAGCGTCAGGTTTGAACCGCCCCCGGCCAGTGTATTAATGATCCCGGCCAGAAAACCAGTTCCCAGCAGCAACAGGATCTGAAGCAGCGAAATATCCATATAAAATCAAACTCCCGATTTAACATCTTCATAGTTATACATTATTCTCTGTCGCACCGACTAGCGTATTCAGGTTATATTCAGCGCTTTAGCGCGACACTGCCGGAATATCCGAATTATCAAGGAACAGACATGAAACTTCATACTGCCGTACTTACGCTTGCTGCCTGCGGGCTCAGTGCCTCTGCTCTCGCCGACGTCAAAGTCGAACTGCCCTACAGCAGTGAGCTGGTCCTGGTCAATGGCAAGGAAGCAACAGGCAATGATGCGTTAATCCTGGCCAACGGTGAACACCAGATTGCCCTGCGTTATCAGGATAACTATCGTGAGAACGGCGATTATAAGTTGTATAAATCCGAAGTCATTATCGTGAAATTTGCCGGCCAGGACACCACCTACCGGCTAGAACTGCCGAAGCTGCACACTGCGCGGGATGTGCGTCGCTATGACAAGGCCCCGACAGTCAACATAACGGATCCTCAGGGTAAGGCCATCGAATTTACCCAGGACAAACTGGTGAAGCATGGGCTGCAGTTTGGCCGCGATTACGAAAAAGAAATCGAGGCCTATAACCTCACCAATGCCCCGGCCGCGCTGCCGGCACTCGCTGCGACACCGGCACCGCAGCTTGCCGCCGCTCCGGCCACAAGCAAAGCAGCAGTGCCGGCCCAGGGGCAGAATGTGGCGGAAAACATGCTGTTGTACTGGTACGAGCAGGCTGATGAAGCAACCCGCGAGCGCTTTAAAGCCCGGATTAATCAACCAACGACGGCTCAGTGACCCTTACTCTCGCCGGCGCTTGCAAAGCGCCGGCGAGCGTCGCATTTCCCGTATTCAGTCCTCACCCTCAGCATCACAGCTCATCGAAACCCAATCTAATTTGATTTCCTGGGCAAATTAAGCGCAAAAAAGTCACCTGACATCACCTATTTTTGCGAGTCATCGTGTAAATCAATCCGGCAATCTGCTTCATTTTTGGCAAGTTTCCTATAGTTCCTTCACGGCAAACATAAAGTAATAACATGCCGTAATCGATAGGTTAACCAATAATACGCAACGACTTAAGGATGAAACAATGACTCACTCAATGCATGGAGCCGTGCTGAAGGCCAGCTTCAGACTCAGTGCGCTGACCATTTCGTGCCTGCTGGCATTCAATGCCCAGGCCGCGATGGACTGCACCTCGATCGAAGCCTGGAACAGCAGTACAGCCTACTCCGGCGGCGCTCAGGTTCAGGAAAGCAACAAAGTCTTTGAGGCCAAATGGTGGACCCAGGGTAACAACCCGACAACCCACTCCGGACCAAGCCAGGAATGGCACTTTATTGATGATTGTGCCACCACCGGCAACACGCCGCCGACCGTCGATGTGGCACTTTCAGCGGCAACGGTTGAACCTGGTGCTGTCGTCACCTTCACCGCCCAGGCAGCTGACAGTGATGGCACCGTCGAGAAAGTTGATTTCCTGGTGGGCGGCAACCTGGTTGGCACCGTCGCCTCTGCACCTTATACCTTCAGCTACACCGCCAACCAACCGGGTACATTCGCGGTTGTTGCCCGTGCCACCGATAGCCAGGGGGCCACAACCGACTCTGCTGCCGCGCAGCTGACAATTACCGGCACGGTGGCCAACACCTGTCGCCCTGACGGGCTGTACCAGACTGAAGGGGTGAATGTGCCTTACTGTACCATCTACGACAGTGAAGGCCGGGAAATCATGGGCGCCGATCATCCGCGCCGGGTGATTGGGTACTTTACCAGCTGGCGTGCCGGCAATGACCCACAAACTTCCTACCTGGTCAACGACATCCCCTGGGAGCAGTTGACTCATATAAACTATGCTTTTGTCAGCATCGGCTCAGATGGCAAGGTCAATATTGGCGATGTGAACGACCCGTCCAACCCGGCAGTCGGCCTGGAATGGGACGGGGTCGACATTGATCCGGCGCTCGGCTTCAAAGGGCATTTTGGTGCGCTGGCCACTGCCAAAGTGAAGCATGACGTCAAAACCCTGATCTCCATCGGGGGCTGGGCTGAAACCGGCGGCCACTTTGGTGCCGATGGTCAGCGGATTGCCGATGGCGGCTTCTATACCATGACCACCAATGCCGACGGCAGTATCAACCATGCCGGGATCGAAACCTTTGCCGACTCCGCTGTGGCCATGATGCGTCAGTACAAATTTGATGGCCTGGATATCGACTATGAATATCCAACCAGTATGTCAGGTGCGGGGAATCCCGATGACAAAGCATTCGCAGAGCCGCGTCGCCCGCATCTGATGAAGTCCTATCATGAGCTGATGCGCGTGCTACGTGAAAAGCTCGACCGTGCCAGTGCCGAAGACGGCATTCACTATATGCTCACCATCGCCGCGCCATCTTCCGGCTACCTGCTGCGAGGCATGGAAACCATGGCGGTCACCCAATACCTGGACTACGTCAACATCATGTCCTATGACCTCCATGGCGCCTGGAATGAACATGTCGGCCACAATGCCGCTCTTTTCGATACCGGTAAAGATTCAGAGCTGGCGATGTGGAACGTTTACGACACCGCCGCCTACGGTGGGATCGGTTATCTCAACACCGACTGGGCCTACCACTATTTCCGCGGTTCCATGCCCGCAGGGCGGATCAACATTGGCGTCCCTTACTATACGCGTGGCTGGCAAGGGGTGACGGGTGGCGAAAACGGCCTCTGGGGACGGGCAGCACTGCCGGATCAAACCCAATGCGCACCGGGCACCGGTGAAGGCGAAAAAAATAACTGCGGCAATGGTGCCACGGGACTGGATAACCTCTGGCATGACAAAAATGCCGCCGGTGATGAGATGGGCGCGGGCTCTAACCCAATGTGGCACGCGCTGAACCTG